>NZ_JAPSET010000099.1:0-7586 GCF_026847585.1 Phreatobacter sp. AB_2022a | reverse complement strand
CCCTGCGGCTGGCCCCAGGGGCCGCTCGGCGGTCCACCCTGCGGTCCGCCGGCCATCGGGCGCGGCGGCGCGGGCGGTACCGAGGGCTTGGAGCCGAACAGGCCCGAGAAGATGCCGCCGCCGGAGGCCGGCTGGGCGTTGGCCTGGCTCAGCTGCTGCTGGAGCTGCTGCACCTGCATCTGCAATTGCCGCAGCTCGCGCTGCTGGTCCTCGGCCTGGCCCTGGATCTGCGCGATCGTCTGGTCCGAGACGTACATCGACTGCAGCATGGCATAGACCGCGCCCGGCTGCTGGGCGAGCCGCTCGCGGATGAAGGCATCGACCTGCGGGTCGCGCGGCTGCCCCTCGGCCGATTTGAGACGGTCGAACAGGCCGGCGAGGATTTCGCGCTCTTGTTCGTTCATGGGGAAAGATCCTCCGGAAGACGATTCGTGGCGGGGCGGCCCCCGGCGGCCCGGACACTAGCCCCCGTCACATTGCTGCGTGATGTCACCACACCACGCTCTCGTGACCGGACCAAGGCGGACCGCCGTCGGGACAAGTGGGGCAGTGTGGGTCGTCCCGCCAGGGGAGGGGTGGGCGCGGCGTGGCGTCGCATCGTGCCGACGAACCGGGAGGCAAGGCGCCGGACACGAAAAAGGCCGGGTCGAAACCCGGCCTTGTTGCCTGCGGCCCCCGCGGGTGGCAGGCGTGATCTCAGCGGAACGGCAGTTTCGACCAGGTGAGGTCCACCGACAGGGTGGCGATGACGGAGTGGCCGCACCAGTTGGACCGGCCGCCGCCGGAATAGACGCCGCGATAGTCGCTGGTCGTGTTGAAGCAGTCGGTCGGGTTGAGATTGGTGCCGTGGTAGCGCAGGTCCAGCGTTACCGAATCCTTGAAGGTCCAGGACACGCCGGCATTCCAGTAGAGATAGTCCTTGATGTCGAAATTCGAGCCAACCGGCAGGAAGTTGGTCCGGCCGAGCCAATAGTGGCCGATCGCGCCGGAGATGGCGAAGTCGTTCGGCAGCTTTATCTTGGCATTGAGCTCGGCATAGGTGCCGGGCGCGCCCGTGCCCAGCCAGTTCGGCGCGTAATAGACGGCGGCGCCGACATTGAGCTGCGGCGTCAGGTCATAGTTGGCCTTGCCGTAGAATTCCCAGAAATCGGTGTTGCGCGGCGCCCAGATGCCGGCGAGCGCCGTCGGCGGCACCGTGACGGCCGGCGCGGGGGCGGCCACATAGCTCGTGATGAACTGCTTCTCGCGCGCATAAAGATAATACATGGCGCCGAAGTCGAGCGTCAGATTGCCGAAGACCGGCCGGATGCCGCCGTAAAGGTCGATTTCGCCGACCGGCGCGTTCGGCAGCTTGGTGGTCCAGAACGCCGCGCCGCCATAGAGCCAGTTGTAGCGCAGCTCACCATAGGCGTTGAACGAGGGCCCGCGCGCCGACTGCGAAATGCCGCGGAAATTGTAGTCGGTCATGAACTTGCCGCCGAAGGCGAAATCCCAGGGCGAAGCCGGCGCTTCGGGCGCGGGGGCCGGCGCGGCGACATCGGCTGCCAGGACCGGCGCCGCCAGCGGCACCGCGAGCGCCGCCGTGATGAAGCAGGCAAGGATAGTCGAGCGCGCCATCTGTGTTGTTCTCCGTCGGTCTTCTCGCAAGGCGGCGGCTGCACTTGCTGCGGGCCGGCTTCACCTTGAAATCACCAGTCGAGAGCACACGTTTCGCTTGGTTTGGACAAGATCATAAAAAATGCAAAGGGGTCCGAAATTGCCCAAATGTGGTGCAATTGGGGCGAAGCAAAAACGGCTGTGGCGAACTCGCCACAGCCGTTCGATGTCATCGGATCGTCAGCCGGCCGTCAGCCTCGGGCAAGGCGCGGCTGAGCCGCAGCCTGTTCAGACCAGCATCTTGTAGGCCGGCAGGGTGAGGAATTCCTCGAATTCGCCGGCGAGCGACAGGTTCTTGAACAGCGTGATGGCTTCGGGGAAGCGGCCATTGGCGAAAGCCTCGGCGCCGACCTCGCCCTTCACCTTCTCCATCTCCTCGGCCAGGGCCTTCTCGAAATAGGCGGCCGTGCAGGTGATGCCGCCTTCGAGCGCCACGCCGTACTTGGTCCACTGCCAGATCTGGGCGCGGGAGATCTCGGCGGTCGCCGCGTCCTCCATCAGGTTGTAGATCGGCACGGCGCCGCGTCCGCGCAGCCAGGCTTCGATATACTGCACGCCGACGCGGATGTTTTCGCGGTAGCCGGCGTCGGTACGGGTGCCCTCGTGGATGGTGAGCAGCTCCTTCTGGCCGACCGCGACGTCGTCGCGCTGGCGCGCGACCTGGTTCGGCTCCGGCATCAGCCGGTCGAAGGCTTCCATGGCCACGGCGACGAGGTCAGGATGGGCGACCCAGGTGCCGTCGTGGCCGATGGTCGCCTCGCGCTCCTTGTCGGCCTTCACCTTGGCGAAGGCGGCAGCATTGGCCTCGGGGTTGTTCTTGATCGGGATCTGCGCGGCCATGCCGCCCATGGCGAAGGCGTTGCGCTTGTGGCAGGTCTTCACCAGCAGCTCGGCATAGGCCTTCAGGAAGGCCTTGCTCATCACGACCTGCGAGCGGTCGGGCAGGACATAGGCCTGGTTCTTGGCGAGCTTCTTGATGAACGAGAAGATGTAGTCCCAGCGGCCGGCATTGAGCCCGGCCATATGGTCCTTCAGCTCGAACAGGATCTCGTCCATCTCGAAGGCGGCCGGCAGCGTTTCGATCAGCACGGTTGCCTTGATCGTGCCCTTGGGAATGCCGAGCTTGTCCTGGGCATGGACGAAGACGTCGTTCCAGAGCCGCGCCTCCAGATGGCTCTCCATCTTGGGCAGGTAGAAATAGGGGCCGGAGCCCTGCGCCAGCGCGTTCTTGGCATTGTGGAAGGTGTAGAGGCCGAAGTCGAACAGGGCGCCGGACATCGGCTCGCCGTCGACCTCGACATGGACTTCCGGCAGGTGCCAGCCGCGCGGGCGCGGGATCAGCACGGCGACCTTGTCGCCGAGCGCGTAGGACTTGCCCGAATTCGGATCGGTGAAGGCAAGCGTGCCGGCCCAGCGGTCCTTGAGGTTGACCTGGCCTTCGATCTGGTTCGCCCAGGTCGGCGAATTGGCGTCCTCGAAATCGGCCATGAAACATTTGGCGCCGGAATTCAGCGCATTGATCACCATCTTGCGGTCGACCGGACCGGTAATCTCCACGCGGCGGTCCTGCAGGTCGGCCGGGATCGGCGCCACGGTCCAGGCGCCGTCGCGGATGTGCTTGGTCTCGGGCAGGAAGTCGGGCAGGGCGCCGGCGTCGAACTGCTTCTGCCGTTCGGCGCGCAGCTTCATCAGGCGCTTGCGCGTCTCGTTGAAGGTCCGGTGCAGGTCGGCGACGAAGCCGAGGGCCTCGGGCGTGAGGATTTCGTCGAAGCGCGGCCCCATCGGCGCCTTGATGACGACGCCGGGCAGGGCTTGAATCGGGGTCTGGGCTGCAGTCATCGGTCCCTTCCTTTCATTCGCCGGGCTTCGCCGCCCGTTTCGGCGAAGACCCTAGTCCAAGGCCGCCTTTGCAAAAACCGCAGGATATGACGAGCACTTTTTCCGAAACGGAAAAGATCTATCAAGGCCGCTCGTCCGCGGCGGGCGCGGAGCGCGATCGGAGCGGGAGGGCCAATACATCCCAATGGCCGGCAATGGCGGATCGCCGGCTTGCCGGCCAATGATGGACATGCTGCGCCGGTTCGACAGAGCCGGATGACCGCGCCGCGACCGTTCCGCCGCGCGACAACCCGGGAGGACCGTCGCATGCGCGCCGTTTCCGTTATTCTCGCTGCGATTTGCGCTTATCTCATGGCCGGCGCCATGGTCCTCGCCGGCGATTTCGCCGCGGTCCGGCCGCTCGGCTTTTCCGGTGACGGACGCTATTTTGCCTTCGAGGAATTCGGCACGCGCGATGCGTCGATCCATCCCTTCGCAGCCATCCATGTCGTCGATCTCGACGGCGGCACGCAGGTTGCCGGTTCTCCCTTCGCGGTCGAGATCCAGAGGGAACACGCGCCCGAGCAGGAGGCGCGCGCGGCGGCACTGAAACAGGCCGAGGCGACGCTGCGGCGGCTGGGCATCGGCCGGGAGCCGGCGGCAAGCGTCAGCGACCCGCGCGGCGACCTGACCGAGGGCGTGACGCCGGACCGGGCCCATGCGGCGATCGCGGCACAGGCAAGCCGCCTTGCGATCGAGGGCGCCGTGGCCGGCGGGCCGCTCGCCGTCGAGGTCCTGTCGTCGCCGACACGCGACGCCGATTGCGCAGCGCGCGGCCGCGACGACGTGGAAGGCTTCTCGCTGGTTCGGGTCCTGCCGTCCGGAGAGCGGGCGACGGTCCATGTTGATACCGGCAAGGCGAGCGCCCGCCATTGCCCGCTGCGCTACGGCCTCGCCGCGCTCTATCTTGCCAGGCCCGACCAGGGCCGGGCGCGGCTCGTCGCGCTCGTCTCCTATTTCCCCCGCACCTGGGAGGAGCCGGACCGGCGTTTCCTCGCCGTCCCCGTCGCCCTGCCGGATTGAGCGATCGGCATTCCGGCGATCGGGCGCGCCGCTGGCTTTTCCGGCGGCGCCCGTCTATGTGAGCGCGCCCGCAGAAGAAATTTCATCATTCATGGCGCACGTCACTGCGATCGAAACCTATTCGTTCAATCCGGCCGACCTCAAGGTCGACAGCCGGCTTCCCGGCATTTCCGCCTTCGTGCGCACGCGCAACGGGGCCGATTTCATTCGTCCGACCATTCTGAGCCACGCGCCCTATGTCGACGAGATCGTCGCGGTCTACAACCAGTGCGACGACGGCACGGACGCGATCCTCGCCGCCCTGCAGGACGAGCTCGGCCCGAACAAGCTGAAGCTCTACGACTATCGCCCTCGGGTCTATCCGCCGGGCACGAAGGAGCACGCCGCGGAACCCGCCGCATCCCCGCACAGCGTCGTCAACTATTCGAATTTCGCGCTGGCCCAGACCGGCAGGCAGATCGTGGTCAAGCTGGACGACGACCATATCGCCTTCGATCGCCTGCTGGCGCCGATGGTCGCGGAACTGCGCCGCGACGGCTTGAAACCCGGGCGGATGAACTGCTTTTCCGGGCTCAACCTGGCGCGCGATGCCGACGGCCGGGTCGGCGTGCATGCCGACACGCCCTTTTCCGGCAATGGCGATATCGGCTTCTTCGCGATGACCCCGGATGCCTATTTCGTCCACGACCGGCGGTTCGAGGACTTCCGCAAATATTATTTCGATCGGGTCTTTGTCGGCTTCGCCTACTGGCACATGAAATATCTGAAATCCGGCCTCGGCTTCGCCAATTACGAGATCCAGAAGGGCCGCAACCGGCGCTTCGCCCGCAAGCAGAAGGATTTCCACGCCCGCCGCGAGGTGGTCACCGTCCAGGAGGTGGCCGAGGCCATGCCAACGGTGCGGGCGGCGGTGATGAGCCGGATTCCCTTCGACAAATGGGCGCTGATCGGCAATCGCGCCCGCGCCATCGCCAGGGAACATGTCACCGACGCGGATCTCGCCGCCTTCGTCGAACGCTATGCGCTCGGCGAGCCGCTCACCATGCGGGACTGACAATTGCCCCGGGGCCGGCACGGGCCGCCCCGAGGCCTTTGCGATGCGCTGCGTCAGACCACCGACAGGCGGACGTTGAGGTTGCCGCGGGTCGCCTCCGAATAGGGGCAGACCACATGGGCCTTGGCGACCAGGTCCTCGGCAACGCTGCGCTCGATGCCCGGCACGCTGACCGCGAGCGCGACGTCGAGGCCGAAGCCCTGGCCATCGTCGCGCGGGCCGATGCCGACGGTCGCGGTCACCGCGGCGCTGTCGGGGATGGCGATCTTGGCCTTGCCGGCCACGAATTGCAGCGCCCCCAGGAAACAGGCCGAATAGCCGGCCGCGAAAAGCTGTTCCGGATTGGTGCCCGCGCCGCCGCCGCCGCCAAGTTCCTTCGGCCGGTCGAGCTTCACCGAGAGATGGTTGTCCTCGCTCGCGGCGACGCCGTCGCGGCCGCCGGTGGCGGTCGCCTTGGTGGTGTAGAGAACCTTCATGGCAGTCCTTCCCTTGTTCGCGCCGCCCTGCGGCCCTTGCTCACGTGTGAATAATGGCATGCAATTAGATTGCACACAATCTATATAGCGAGGCGCGGCAATGCGCAATTGGATTTTGCGCAATTGAATGCGCCGCGGCATAATCCGGCAATGGCGCCGCGCATCCGCGGCGGTCGGGAGAATGCCATGTCCGGTCGCGACGACGGACTGAACCTGTCGGATCAATTGTGCTTTGCGGTCTATGCCGCAGGGCATGCCTTCACCCGTGCCTACAAGCCGCATCTGGAGCGGCTGGGCCTTACCTATCCGCAATATCTGGTCATGCTCGTGCTGTGGGAACGTGACGATCTCAGCGTCAAGGCGATCGGCGAGCGCCTCGGCCTCGATTCCGGCACGCTGACGCCCCTGTTGAAGCGTCTGGAGGGCAGCGGTCTGGTCCGTCGTCTGCGCGATCCCGCCGACGAGCGTTCGGTGCGCATTCTCCTGACCGATGCCGGGCGGACGCTGCGCGACAAGGCGCGTGGCGTGCCGGTGGCGCTTGCCGCAGCGCTTGGCCGGAGTCGGACCGACATTGCCGCGCTGAAGGGCGAGCTTGCCCGGCTGCGCGCGGCGCTCGACGGCGTGTCGCGTGCGCTCGACGGGGCGGCCTGAGGCCGGGCGCCGCTCGCCGGTTCAGCCTGCCGCGCGGGAGGCCGCGCGCTCGGCCGGCCGGGCCGCATCGATGCCGGCCCTGACCAGCGCTTCCGGCCGCGGGCCGCCGGTCACCCAGTCGATCAGCTCCACCGTGTGCACGATCGGGATCGGCCGGTCGCGCTCGGCAAAACCTTTTGCGATCTGGGTGATGCAGCCGATATTGCCGGTCGCGATCAGGTCCGGACGGACCTTTTCGATATTGGCGATCTTGCGGTCGCGCAGCCGCTCGGCGAGTTCGGGCTGCATGATGTTGTAGACACCGGCCGAGCCGCAGCACAGATGCTCCTCCGGCGGTTCCTTGACCGTGAAGCCGGCGGCCTTGAGCAGGGTCTTGGGCTGGTCCTTGATCTGCTGGCCGTGCTGCATGGAACAGGCCGAGTGATAGGCGGCCGTCAGGTCGACGCCGACAACGGGCGGGAGGAGCTCCAGCCCGGCAAGATATTCGGTGATGTCCTTGGCGATCGCCGAGACGCGCCGGGCCTTTTCGGCATAGGCGGGATCGTCCCGGAACATGAAGCCGTAGTCCTTGATGGTCGTGCCGCAGCCCGAGGCGGTGATCACGATGGCGTCGAGGCCGGGGCCGTCCATTTCACGGATCCAGGCGTCGATGGTGCGCCTGGCCTGGGCATGGGACTGATCCTCGCGGCCCATATGGTGCACCAGCGCGCCGCAGCAGCCTTCACCAGCGGCGAACACCACCTCGATGCCGTGCCGGTTGAGCAGCCTGAGCGCGGCCTCGTTGATCGAGGGCTGCAGCACCGGCTGGGCGCAGCCCTGCAGGATGGCGACGCGGCCGCGGCGCGGGC
>NZ_JAPSET010000098.1:0-8058 GCF_026847585.1 Phreatobacter sp. AB_2022a | reverse complement strand
GGCTTCGGCATGAACAGCGGGGCCGGCATCGCAGCCGCAGCAGCCGCGGCGGCGATCGCCGTTCCGGCGGCTGTCGCCCTGATCCGCGCGGCCCGTGCCGGCGAGAGCGCGCAGCAGCGGGTGTCGGACGACAGCCCTCCCGGCCTGCCGCCGGTCAACGAACGGCGCTACCTGCCGGGCGAAGTGCTGTTCGTCATGAAGCCGGATGCCGCGGCGGCGGACATCCAGCGCGTGGTGCGGCGCTTCAACCTGCGCCTGATCAGCGAGGAGCGGTCGGAACTGATCGGTACCTCGGTGCATCGCTACCGGGTGCCGAACGGCCAGGACGTGCCGGCGGCGATCCGCGCGATGACGCGCGATGCCCGTGTCGCCTATGCCCAGCCGAACTATGTCTTCCAGCGGCCGGACTACGTCTTCCGCCTGCAGAGCTCGACCACGACGGCGGCCGGCGGTGCCTCGCTGCAATATGTCGTCGATACCCTGCGCCTGCCCGAGGCCCATCTCCTGTCGCGCGGCGAAAGCGTGCCGATCGCCGTGATCGATTCCGGCATCGACGCCAACCATCCGGAAATCGTCGGGCGGATCGTCAAGCGCTTCGACGCGGTCGGCGGCCCGTTCCAGCCGCATGAGCACGGCACCGGCATGGCCGGCGCCATCATTGCCCATGCCCAGCTCACCGGCATTTCGCCGCGCGCCGACATTCTGGCCGCGCGCGCCTTCGCGCCGGGCCAGGCCGCAGGCGCTTCGGGCACCAGCTTCCACATCCTCAAGGCCATGGACTGGTCGATCCGCGAGGGCGCGCGCGTCATCAACATGAGCTTTGCCGGCCCGCGCGACCCGATGATGACGCGGGCGATCCAGGTCGCCGCCGAGCGGCGCATCGCCATGATCGCGGCCATGGGCAATGAAGGGCCGAATGCACCGATCTCATACCCCGCCGCCGACCCGAACGTGATCGCGGTGACCGCTGTCGACCAGCGCGGCCAGATCTTCGAGGCGGCGACGCGCGGCGATTATGTGGCCGTGGCGGCGCCAGGCGTCGAGGTGCTGCTGCCGGCGCCGCAGGGCGGCTACCAGATCTCGTCCGGCACGTCGGTGGCCGCCGCCCATGTCAGCGGCATCGCCGCGCTGATCCTGGCGCGCCAGCCGACCCTCGACCCGGCGGCCTTGCGCCAGATCCTGCGCGATACCGCCCGCCGTGCCCCGGACCCGCAGCTCGGGGCCGGCATTGCCGATCCCGTGCCGGCGCTGAACGCGGCGCAGAACCCGCCGCAGGGCGAGCCGCCGGCGCCGCTCGCCGTTGCGCCCGGAGCTGCTCCGGAGACCGCGCAGGCGCCCGAGGTCGGCCGCTCGCCGGAGACGGCCACCGCGCCGCCGCCGGTCCAGGCGCCGCGCCCGGCAACGGTCGATTCCAAGAGCGAGCGATAGCCGATCATGCGGCCGGCGCCGACGCCGGCCGAAGGTTGGGTTGATCGATCCCTCGCGCCGTTCCGGCGGGCGAGGGGATCGTCGCGGCACCGTGCCATGCATCGTGCGGGAACTCGAACCTTTTCGGCGCCGCGCGCGACTCACGGGGCAAGGCAGCCGTCATGGCTGCGGAAGCCGGGGAGGCGTGCATCATGATCGGCTCCAGGATATTGGCCATGGCAGCCCTGGTCCTTGCCGGCATGACGGTCGGCGTCGCCGGCGGCCTGGCCGGAGCGCAGGCTTCCGCCGAACCGCTCCAGGCGCAGGGCGATTGCTATTCGGTGCGCCGCTGGGTCGAGACACCCTATGGCTTCGCCCTGCGCCGGGTGCGGATCTGCACGTGACATGTCGCGCCTGCCGTCGCGGTGCAGCGCAGTCCGGGCCGGGCTCGGCCCGGGACCCTTCCGTTCCGCAGGCAGGAGGCGGGCCGGGTGCGTCGGTTGGCCCGGTCCTGCGGCCCAAACGAAAAGCGGCGGGTCGCCCCGCCGCTTCTTGTGCCGTCGTCGATCCGGAACCGATGGTCGTCAGCGCCGGCCACGCTCGCAGATCTCGCCCCAAGAGGGGTGGACATGGGTGACGCAGCCCTGCGTCGTCGCCGCGGATTGGCCGGCAGCTCGGCCGCGACCCTGGTGCGGCTCCCGGTTGACGTGGGTGATCGGGTTCGGTGCGATGAAGCCGGCGCTGCCGTCACCGCCACCTCCGCCTCCACCGCCGCTGCCGGCACCGCCCTGGGCGAAAGCCGCGCCCGAGGGGGCTGCGCCGAGCGCTGCCGCGAAGGCACCCGCCAGGGCGATCGCGGTCAAACGTCGTCTGGTCATGGTCTGCTTCCTCCGAGTGGCGCCGGCCTGCGGATCAAGGCATCCGTCGGCCGGCCGCCGTTCGCCGTGATGGTTGCGGGGGTGACGCGTCAGCGCCGGCCGCGCTCGCAGATCTCACCCCAGTACGGGTGGACATAGGTCACGCAGCCCTGGGTCGTCGCGGCCGGCTGGCCGGCGCTGCTGCGGCCGCGGCCGGGATGACCGCTGTCGACATGGGTCACCGGGTTCGGCGCGATGAAACCGGCGCTGCCGTCGCCGCCGCCACCACCGCCGCCGCCGCCACGGGCTTCAGCCGCGCCGCAGAGAGCCGCGCCGAGCGCCATGGCCAGGGTTCCGGCGAGCGCGAGCGATTTGAAACGAGCCTTCATCATGATCTGTTCCCTTCTGGTTGTGGCGCTGCCCGGCGACACCCGCCGGACCGTGCATGCCGTTACGTCGTCCCGGCCGCGGAAAAGGTTCAGCGGGTCTCTCAGGATTGCGGCCTGGCCGATTCGGCGGCCACATTGGCGGCAACAGTGACGGCCGGTCGCCTGTTGGCGGCAACGAGGCTCTCGGCAGGAGGCAGCGGCAATGCTCGGCGCCATGTTCAGGCGGTTGTTCGGTGGCAGGCCCGCAGCGTCCCGGCGGCAGGCCGGTGATGGCGGCGCGCCGGTCCCTGTCGCTGCCGCCGAGGAAGCCGATCCGGCACTGGCGGCCTCATGGCACCGTCGCGATGCCTATTGGGCCGAAGTCGGCGCGGTCGAGGCCGACGTCCTCGGCCATCTCATCAGCCCCGGTCTGACCGGCGGGCCCGCCTGGCCGACACTGCGCCAGGCCTATCGGGTGATCCGCCGGCCACAGGCGATCATCATCGCGACGGACGGCCTGTCCGATCCGTTCGACGGCGTGACCGGCGGCGGCAACGGCTTCGAGGTCGAGCTGTTCGTCGAGACCCCCGACATTGCGCCGGCCCATGCCGGCCCTCCGGGCGACATTGGACACCTCAGCCAGAGCTGGGCCTTCGAGCTGGTCAGCCATGTCGCCGGGACCGTCGCCAATGCCGGCGGGATCGCCGCGCAGCTCGCCCGCTATGGTGTCCTGTCCATGGAATTGCCGGGCGTGAGCAAGTCGGCGGCGCTCGGCGGCCAATTGCCGGCCGGTTTCGCCACGCCGGACGATTGTCTCGGGCTGCTCATCGGCATGCCCGTGCCCGACTTCGCCGTGCGCATCGAGGACATGCCGCTCTCGCCGGTCACCATGGTGCCGCTCACCCTGATCCGCGCGAACGAGCTCGAGGCGCTGCGGGCGGGCGGCGCCGGCGCGCGCAAGGCGCTCGTCGAGCAGCGTGCCGCGGCCGGATTGCATCACGTCACCACCTTCGGGAGTTGATGGCGAGCAGCGAATGGCGAACGGGCGAGTGGCCGGCCCGCTCCGTGCACTCCTTCTGCAACGGCGCTCGGATGACGCCGCATCCCCATTCGCTATTGGCCACTCGCCATGAACCCGCAAAAACGCTTCGAACCTTTTTTCGGGAGGGCGCGACCCAAGGTCATCAGGAGCGGATCAACGCTCCCCACCAGAGAGGAAGATGACCATGACCCGCTTCAAGACCCTCGCCATCGCCGCCGCCGCTGCCGCCACCCTGTCGGTCGCCGCCGCTCCCAAGGCCGAGGCCCGCTATTTCCCGTGGGGTGCCGTTGCCGCCGGCGCCGTGGTCGGGGGCGCCGCCCTCGCCATCGCCGGCTCCCGCGCCTATGCCGAGCCGGCCCCGGTCTACGGTTATGGCGACTGCTACACCGCCCGCCGCTGGGTCGACACGCCCTATGGGCCGGCACTGCGCCGCGTGCGCGTCTGCGAGTGATGCTGCCCGGCGATCCTCGCTCTGCATGAAAAAAGCCCCGGTCGCGCGACCGGGGCTTTTTTTATGGGTGTGGGCAAGCGGTGAATGGCGAGTAGGGCATCGAATGTGGGGCTCGCGCATCACGGCGCGCCGTTCCCACTTCGCCGTTCGCTACTCCCCATTCGCCGTCATATATGGATTGCGCGCTTGTCGACGGCGAGGGCCGCCTCCTTGACCGCTTCCGACATGGTCGGGTGGGCATGGGTCGAGCGGGCGAGATCCTCGGCCGAGCCGCCGAACTCCATCAGCACCACGGCCTCGTGGATCATCTCGCCGGCGCCGGCGCCGACGATATGCACGCCCAGGACCTTGTCGGTGCTCGCATCCGCCAGCACCTTGACGAAGCCGTCGGTCGTCCGGTTGGCGCGCGCGCGGCCATTGGCAGTGAAAGGGAACTTGCCGACATTGTAGGCGACGCCCGCGGCCTTCAGGTCCTCTTCCGACTTGCCGACGGTCGCGACCTCCGGCGAGGTATAGACGACGCTCGGGATGCAGTCGTAGTTCACGTGACCAGCCTTGCCGGCCAGGATCTCGGCCACCGCGATGCCCTCGTCCTCGGCCTTGTGGGCCAGCATCGGGCCGCGCACCACGTCGCCGATGGCATAGATGCCCGGCACGTTGGTGGCGAAGTGGTTGTCGATGACGACGCGGCCGCGCTCCATGGCGACGCCGGCCGCCTCGAGCCCGAGATTTTCGGTGAACGGCCGGCGCCCGATCGCCACCAGCACGACATCGGCGTCGATGGTCTGCGCCTCGCCGCCGGCGGCCGGCTCCACGGTGAGCGTGACGCCCTTCTTCGCGGTCTTGGCGCCGGTCACCTTGGACGAGAGCTGGAAGGTGACGCCCTGCTTGCCGATGATGCGCTGGAACTGCTTGGCGACCTCGCCGTCCATGCCCGGCAGCACGCGGTCGAGATATTCGACGACGTGAACCTCGGCGCCGAGGCGCCGCCAGACCGAGCCGAGCTCCAGGCCGATGACGCCGGCGCCGATCACGACCAGCTTGCCCGGCACCTTGTCGAGCGCGAGCGCGCCTTCGGAAGAGACGATCTGCTTCTCGTCGATCGCAACGCCCGGCAGCGGCGTCACTTCGGAGCCCGTGGCGATCACGATGTTCTTGGTCTCGAGCTGCTGCTTCTTGCCGTCCTCGGCGGTCACCTCGACCTTGCCGGGCGCAAGGATGGTGCCGGTGCCGGTGAAGCTCTCGATCTTGTTCTTCTTGAACAGGAAGGCGACGCCGTTGACGTTGGCGTCCACGGTCTCCTGCTTGTGCACCATCATCTGCTTCAGGTTCAGCTTCGGCTTTGCGACGTCGATGCCGAAGGCCGCGAAACCGTGGCCGGCCTCGTGGAACAGTTCCGAGGCGTGCAGAAGGGCTTTCGACGGAATGCAGCCGATGTTCAGGCAGGTGCCGCCATGGGTCTTGCGCTTCTCGACGACCGCGACCTTGAGGCCGAGCTGGGCGGCGCGGATGGCGCAGACATAGCCGCCGGGGCCGGTACCGATGACGATGAGGTCGTAGGACATGAAGATGTGGTCTCCGATTGGACGGTGCGGCGACGCTAGCGGCCGCCCGACACCGTGATGATGGATCCGGTCGTGTAGGAGGCTTCGTCCGACATCAGCCAGAGGACGGCGTTGGCGACCTCCTCGGCCGAGCCGCCGCGTTTCATCGGGATCAGCTCGCGGAACTGCTCGACGCGGTCGGGCACGCCGGCGCTCGCATGGATCTCCGTGTCGATCAGGCCGGGGCGCACGGCATTGACCCGGATACCTTCGGTCGCGACCTCCTTGGCGAGACCGATGGTGAAGCTGTCGATCGCGCCCTTGGACGCGGCATAGTCGACGAATTCGTTCGGCCCGCCCAGCACGGCGGCAACCGAGCTCAGATTGACGATGGCGCCGCCGCCGCCGCCGCGGGCCGTCGACATGCGCTTCACCGCTTCGCGGGCGCAGAGGAACGAGCCGACGACGTTGATCGCCATCATGCGCGTCAGCCGCTCGGCCGAGAACTGCTCGACGCGCGCCTTGGTGTCGACCACGCCGGCATTGTTGATGAGGCCGGCGAGCGGCCCGAGGCGGTCCGCGGCGGCGAAGATGGCGAGCACGTCGGCTTCGACGGCGACGTCGCCGCGCACCGCGACCGCCGTGCCGCCTTTGGCCGTGATCGCCGCGACCACCGCGTCCGCGGCCCCGGCATTGGCGGTATAGTTGACCACCACGGCGTGGCCGCGCGCGGCCGCCATGATGGCGCAGGCGCGTCCTATGCCGCGGCTCGCGCCGGTAACGATGATGACGCCTTTTGCCATGCCGCTCACTCGCTGGTTCTGCCGTCCGATGTGCTCAGGCTCAGCCGCGCACCGACAGCGGCGGATGGACCGGGTCGGTGGTGCGGCAGTCGCGCGTCGGCCGCGGCCGCGGATAGTCGCGCGACAGCGCGCAGTAATAGCCCTCGCGGATCCGTCGGACGGTGACCTGCCGGTGCCGGCCCGACACTTCCAGGATGTCGATGTCGTCCGGACCGCGGGCGCCGACCGTCAGGCGTCGCGCGCCCGGCAGCCAGGACAGCTCGAAGGCCGTGCAGTTGCGGTCGAACATGAAGCCGGCGGCGTCCACCACCAGGCAGGAAAAGGGAGCGGGCGCGTTGACCGCGTGGTAGGGCACCGCGCAGCCGGTCAGGGAACCTGCCACCAGGGCGAGGGCTGGCAGTCTCATGGCGTGGCTCCTTGCGCGTCGGGCAGGGCCGCGCCGAACGACCAGGCGTGGCCGAAGGGATCCTTCAGCTGGCCGTAGCGCATGCCCCAGAACGTATCGGAAGCGGCCATGGTGACGGTGGCGCCGGCATCGCTCGCGCGCGCCATCACGCGGTCGACCTCGGCGGGGCTCGCCAGATTGACGTGGACGGTGACCGTCGTGCCGCCGAGGCTCTGCGGCGCCATCACGCCGGTGCCCACTTCCGGGAACTGATCCGACAGCATGATCTGCGCACCGAACACCTTGAGTGTCGCGTGGAGCACCCGCTCGCCGTCATCGGCCATCTGATGGAAGGCCTCCGTCGCGCCGAAGGCCTGTTCGTAGAAGGTGATGGCTTCGAGCCCGCCCGAAACCGTGAGATAGACCTCGATCGGCGGTTCGGTCGGGCTCTCTGCCATGATTGGTCCTTCGCGTTACAGATCCATCACGAGGCGCGCGGGATCTTCCAGGCTTTCCTTGACGCGGACAAGGAAGGTCACGGCCTCCTTGCCGTCGACGATGCGGTGATCATAGGACAGAGCGAGGTACATCATCGGCCGGATCTCGATCTTCCCGCCGACCACCACCGGCCGCTCCTGGATCTTGTGCATGCCGAGAATGCCCGACTGCGGCGCGTTCAGGATCGGCGTCGACATCAGCGAGCCGTAGACGCCGCCGTTGGAGATGGTGAAGGTGCCCCCCTGCATCTCGTCGATCTTGAGCTGGCCGTCGCGGGCGCGGCGGCCGAAATCGGCGATCGTCTTCTCGATGCCGGCAATGCCGAGCTGGTCGGCATCACGCACGACCGGCACCACCAGGCCCTTGTCGGTGCCGACGGCGACGCCGACATGGCAGAAGTTCTTGTAGATGATGTCGGTGCCGTCGATCTCGGCATTGACGGCGGGAATGTCCTTCAGCGCCTGCACGCAGGCCCGCACGAAGAAGCCCATGAAGCCGAGCTTCACGCCGTGCTTCTTCTCGAACAGGTCCTTGTACTGGCTGCGCAGCGCCATCAGCTGCGACATGTCGACCTCGTTGAACGTGGTCAGCATGGCCGCCGTGTTCTGCGCCTCCTTCAGGCGCCGGGCGATGGTCTGGCGCAGCTTGGTCATGCGCACGCGCTCCTCGCGCGGCGCGTCGGCCGCCGACGGGGCCGGGCGTG
>NZ_JAPSET010000097.1:0-8535 GCF_026847585.1 Phreatobacter sp. AB_2022a | reverse complement strand
TGGCCGGCGGGTCGATCTGCGGTCGCGGAATCGGCACGGGCACCAGCCGGGCGGTGATGTCGCGGCCCGGTCGCGCGCCGCGCGACGGCGGGGCCGGCTGCGCGAAGCCAGGCTCCATGCGCGGCTCCAGCGGCTGCGGCTGATCGAAGTCCGCGCCGAAACCACCCTCGCGCGGCACCGGCGGGCGCGGCTCGGGGCGGGCCGCCGCACGCGGGGCCGGCGGGTCGAGATAGCGGACGCTGCGGGCCCGGCCGCTGAAGGCATCGATGGCCACGCGCACGCGCAGGCCCTGCCGGTCGATCGTGTCCATCACCCAGGCGCCCTGGACCAGCCGGGGCGCGGAGGTGACGCGGTAGCCCATCGACCGGGTGATCGAGGCCGCCCGGCTCGGATGGATGGCGCCGACGTCGTCGTCGTCATCATCGTCGTCCGGATCGACATAGCGCGGCCGATAGACCGGCCGCTCGCGGAAGCGCGGCGGGGGGCCCCATTCGTCCCAGAACTGGACGGCGGTCACGCCAGGGGCCGGGTCGGCCAGAGGGCCGATGATGCTGGCCGGCTGGGCACCGGCCGGTGCGGCGGCGGCCGCCAATGCGGCCAGCGCGACCGTCACGAATAGACTTTGGCGCACGTTCTGCGTCCTCTTCCCCTGCAATGCCCTATCAACCTTTCGGCAAGGAGAACGGCGATTTCAGGGCGGGCGCCAAGGCCCTCCGGATGCGGAGCTATTTCGTGGCGGCCGCGGCGGCGGTCGCGACGAAGCGGTCGACATCCTCGTTCGTGGTGGCGAAGCTGGTGATCAGCCGGACGATGACCTCGTCGGGGCCGACGGTCACGCCGTCGGGCAGGCTGCGGTCCGACCAGGGGTAGAAGACCGCTCCGGCGGCCTTGAGCGCAGCCTCGACATGCAGCGGCAGGATCGGGAACACGCCGTTGGCTTCGGGCGTGAAAGGCACCCTGACGCCGGGAACCGCCTTGAGGCCGGCGGCCAGCCGGCTCGCGGCGGCGTTGGCGTGCCGGGCGAGCTCCAGCCAATGGCCGCCGTCCAGGAAGGCATCCATCTGGGCGGCCAGGAAACGGTGCTTCGACAGGAGATGGCCGCCTCTCATGCGCCGGCGCACCATGTCGGCGCCGCGGGCCGGGTCGAAGAAGACGATCGCCTCGCAGGCCAGGCCGCCGCCCTTGGTGGTGCCGAAGGAGAGCACGTCGACGCCGGCCCTCCAGGTGATCTCGGCCGGGCTGCAGCCGAGCCGAGCCACGGCATTGGCGAAGCGCGCGCCGTCCATGTGAACGGCAAGGTCATGGGCCTTGGCGATGCCGGCGAGCGCTTCGACCTCGTCGACCGAATAGGTCAGGCCATATTCGGTCGACTGGGTGATCGACAGCGCATGGGCCGGCGCGTTGTGCGGCACGCGGCGTGGCAGTTTCTTCAATGTGCGCTCGAGGGCAGCCGCGCTGATCTTGGCGCCGGCGCCGGGAATGCCGACGAGCTTGGCGCCCCCGGTGAAGAATTCCGGGCCGCAGCACTCGTCCTCCATGACGTGGCTCTCATCGTGGCAGAGCACGATGCCCCAAGGCGGAGTGAGGGTGGAAAGCGCGAGGCCGTTGGCGGCCGAGCCGGTAATGACCATGTAGACGCCGACCTCGCGCTCGAACAGGGCCGAGAGCCGCTGCTCGACTTGGCGTGTCGCGTCGTCGCGTCCGTAGCCCAGGCGTGGCCCGGCATTGGCCTCAACGATCGCCCGCATCACCTTGTCGGAGGCACCAAGGCCATTGTCGCTCGCAAAAAACATCGCCGTGGACTCCCTCGCCCGATCGACCACCCGCAAAAGGCCGGCCCGCGCCTGATGGCGCGGGCCGGTCGAATGATCCAAGTCTATGCAGGTCTGGCGGGTGCTGTCACCGCTCAACGCGGCAGGGTAGTCGTGCCCATCAGGTCCTTGTCGATGGCATGCGCGGCCTGCCGGCCCTCGCGGATCGCCCAGACGACCAGGGACTGGCCGCGGCGCATGTCGCCGGCGGCATAGACCTTGTCGACCGAGGTCCGGTAGTCGGTCTGGTTGGCCGCGACGTTCTTGCGCGGGTCGAGCGTCACGCCGAGGCTTTCCAGAAGCCCCTCGTAGACCGGATTGACGAAGCCCATGGCGAGCAGGACGAGGTCGGCCTTCAGCTCGAACTCGGTGCCCGGGATCGGCTGCATCTTGGCGTCGACCCGCACGCAGGAGAGCTTCCTCACCTTGCCGCCGGTGCCGGTGAAGCCGGTGGTCAGCACGGCGAAGTCGCGCTCCGCGCCCTCCTCGTGGCTCGACGAGGTGCGCAGCTTGAGGGGCCAGAGCGGCCAGGAGAGCGCCTTGTTCTCCTTCTCCGGCGGGCGCGGCATGATTTCGAGCTGGGTCACCGAGACGGCGCCCTGGCGCACCGAGGTGCCGATGCAGTCCGAGCCGGTATCGCCGCCGCCGATCACCACGACATGCTTGCCGCCGGCCAGGATCGGCTCGTTGGAACCGACCGGTTCGTTGGAGACCCGGCGGTTCTGCTGCGGCAGGAAGTCCATGGCGAAGTGGATGCCGTCGAGCTCGCGTCCCGGAATCGGCAGGTCGCGCGGCTGCTCGGCGCCGCCGGAGAGAAGCACCGCATCATGCGCTGCGATGAGTTCGTCGACCGGCGTCGTCACGCCGATATGGCTGTTGTAGTGGAAGACGACGCCTTCGGCCTCCATCTGACGGATGCGGCGATCGATCAGATTCTTTTCCATCTTGAAGTCGGGAATGCCGTAGCGCAGCAGGCCGCCGGCCTTGGCGTGCTTTTCGTAGACATGCACGTCATGGCCGGCCCGGGCGAGCTGCTGGGCCGCGGCGAGGCCGGCCGGGCCGGAACCGACGATGGCGACCGAACGGCCGGTGCGACGGCTGCTCGCCATCGGCTTGATCCAGCCGTGGCTCCAGGCCCGGTCAACGATGGCGCATTCGATCGTCTTGATGGTGACCGGCGTGTCCTCGATGTTGAGGGTGCACGAGGCTTCGCAAGGGGCCGGGCAGACGCGCCCGGTGAATTCCGGGAAGTTGTTGGTCGAGTGGAGGTTCTGGCTCGCCTCCTCCCAGTTGCCCTGATAGACGAGGTCGTTCCAGTCGGGGATCTGGTTATTGACCGGACAGCCCGTGTGGCAGAACGGAATGCCGCAGTTCATGCAGCGCGACGCCTGGCTGCGCGTCGTCTCCTCGCTCAGCGGAATGACGAATTCGCGATAGTGGCGGATCCGGTCGCCGGCCGGCGCATAGCGCCGGTCCTGGCGGTCGACCTCGAGAAAACCCGTTACCTTTCCCATTTCGTCATTCTCCTGCCAGCGCGAGCGGGCGCTGTTCGGCCTGCGCGGCCATCTCGGCGAGCGCGCGGCGATATTCGACCGGCATAACCTTGCGGAACTTGGGCAGCATCTCGGACCAGCGGTCCAGAATGTCCTGCGCCCGTTTCGAGCCGGTATAGCGCGCGTGGTTGGCGATGAGCTGGTTCAGGCGCTCGGCGTCGAAGCGCGTCATGTCGCTCATCACGTCCACCCGGCCGTGGCCTTCCAGGCCGCCGGACTGGTGGTAGTGCTCGGCGAGCAGCTCCTCCTCCTCCGGCACGTGCTCGAGCTCGACCATCGACATGTTGCAGCGCGAGGCGAAGTCGCCGGCCTCGTCGAGCACATAGGCGATGCCGCCGGACATGCCGGCCGCGAAGTTGCGGCCGGTCTGGCCGAGCACGACGACGATGCCGCCGGTCATATATTCGCAGCCGTGGTCGCCGGTGCCTTCGACCACCGCGATGGCGCCCGAATTGCGCACGGCGAAGCGCTCGCCGGCGACGCCGCGGAAATAGCATTCGCCGTCGATCGCGCCGTAGAGCACGGTGTTGCCGACGATGATCGAGTTGTCGACGTCGAGGTCGACGGCTTCCTTCGCCGGGTAGATGGCGATGCGTCCGCCCGACAGGCCCTTGCCGACATAGTCGTTGGCTTCGCCTTCCAGTTCCATGGTGACGCCGCGGGCGAGCCAGGCGCCGAAGCTCTGGCCGGCCGTGCCCTTGAGCTTCACATGCACCGTGTCGTCGGGCAGGCCGCTGCTGCCATGGGCGGTTGCGATGGCGCCCGACAGCATGGCGCCGGTCGAACGGTTGACGCTGGTGATGGCGGTCTCGATGCGGACCGGCTTGCCCTCGGCGATGGCCGGCGCGGCCTCGGCGATGAGCTTGCGGTCGAGCACAGCCTCCAGATGGTGGTTCTGGTCCTCCAGCCGGCGCACGCCGACGGTGTCGGGTACGTCGGGCTTGTGGAACAGCCGCGAGAAGTCGAGACCCTGCGCCTTGCCGTGGGCGACCACGGCGCGGCGATCGAGCATCTGCATCTGGCCGACCATCTCGTCGAAGGTGCGATAGCCCATGGCGGCCATCAGTTCGCGCACCTCCTCGGCGACGAAGAAGAAGTAGTTGACGACATGCTCCGGCTGGCCGCGGAAGCGCTTGCGCAACACCGGGTCCTGGGTGGCGACGCCCACCGGGCAGGTGTTGAGGTGGCACTTGCGCATCATGATGCAGCCGGCGGCGATCAGCGGCGCGGTGGCGAAGCCGAACTCGTCGGCGCCGAGCAGGGCGCCGATGACGACGTCGCGGCCGGTCCTGAGGCCGCCGTCGACCTGCACCGAGATGCGCGAGCGCAGCCGGTTGAGCACCAGCGTCTGATGGGTCTCGGCCAGGCCGATCTCCCAGGGGCTGCCGGCATGCTTGATCGAGGTCAGCGGCGAGGCGCCGGTACCGCCCTCGAAGCCGGAAATGGTGACATGGTCGGCGCGCGCCTTGGCGACACCCGCCGCGACCGTGCCGACGCCGACTTCCGACACCAGTTTCACCGAGATGTCGGCGGCCGGATTGACGTTCTTCAGGTCGTAGATGAGCTGCGCCAGATCCTCGATCGAATAGATGTCGTGGTGCGGCGGCGGCGAAATGAGGCCGACGCCCGGCGTCGAATGCCGGACCTTGGCGATCACCGCGTCGACCTTGTGGCCGGGCAGCTGGCCGCCTTCGCCGGGCTTCGCGCCCTGCGCCATCTTGATCTGGATCATGTCGGCATTGACGAGATATTCGGTCGTCACGCCGAACCGGCCCGAAGCCACCTGCTTGATCGCCGAGCGCATCGAGCGCCCGTCGGGCAGGGGCTTGAAGCGCTCGGGCTCCTCGCCGCCTTCGCCGGTGTTCGACTTGCCGCCGATCGAGTTCATCGCGATGGCGAGCGTCGTATGCGCCTCGCGCGAGATCGAGCCATAGGACATGGCGCCGGTCGCGAAGCGGCGCACGATGGTGGCGGCCGGCTCCACCTCGTCGAGCGGCACCGGCTTGCGGCCGACCTCTTCCGCCATGCGGATGTGGAACAGGCCGCGGATGGTCTGCAGCTTGCCGGCCTGTTCGTTGATGAGGCGCGAGAACTCGCGGTAGCGGTCCTGGCTGTTGCCGCGCACCGCATGCTGCAGGGCGGCGACCGTGTCGGGCGACCAGACATGATCCTCACCGCGGATGCGGTAGGCATATTCGCCGCCGACCTCCAGCGTCGTGGCGAGGGTCGGATCGTCGGAGAAGGCGGCCGTGTGCCGGCGCACCGTCTCCTCGGCGATCTCGGCGAGGCCAGCGCCCTCGATGCGGGTCGCCGTGCCGGTGAAGAAGCGCTGGACGAATTCGCTCGACAGACCGACCGCGTCGAAGATCTGCGCGCCGCAATAGGACTGGTAGGTGGAGATGCCCATCTTGGACATCACCTTCATGATGCCCTTGCCGATCGACTTGATGAAGCGCTTCACCACCTCGTCGGCATCGACCTCCGGCGGCAGCTCGCCGCGCGCATGGATCTCCTCCATCGTCTCGAAGGCGAGATAGGGATTGATCGCCTCGGCGCCGTAGCCGGCCAGGCAGCAGAAGTGATGGACCTCGCGCGCCTCGCCGGTCTCGATGACCAGGCCGGCGGCCGTGCGCAGGCCCTTGCGAATGAGGTGGTGGTGCACCGCCGCGACCGCGAGCAGGGCCGGGATCGGGGTGCGGTCCGGGCCGACCATGCGATCGGACAGGATGATGATGTTGTACCGGCCGTGGACGGCGGCTTCCGCGCGGTCGCAGAGGAGCTGCAGCGCCTCCGCCATGCCGCCGGCACCCTTGCCCGAGGGATAAGTGATGTCGAGCGTCTTGGTGTCGAAGGAATCCTCGCGGTGGCCGATGCAGCGGATCTTTTCCAGATCCTCGTTGGTCAGGATCGGCTGGCGCACTTCCAGGCGCTTGCGGCGCGAGGTGCCGTCGAGGTCGAACAGGTTCGGCCGGGGCCCGATGAAGGACACCAGGCTCATGACGATCTCCTCGCGGATCGGGTCGATCGGCGGGTTGGTCACCTGGGCGAAGTTCTGCTTGAAGTAGGTGTAGAGCAGCTTGGACTTGGACGACAGCGCCGAGATCGGCGTGTCGGTGCCCATCGAGCCGACCGCTTCCTGGCCGGTCGTCGCCATCGGCGCGAGCAGGAGCTTGGTGTCTTCCTGGGTGTAGCCGAAGGCCTGCTGCTTATCGAGCAGCGGCACGTCGGTGCGCGAGGCGCGCGGCTCGACCGGCGGCAGGTCCTCGAGGATCAGCTGCGACTTGGCCAGCCATTCCTTGTAGGGGTTCATCCCGGCGAGCTGAGCCTTGATCTCCTCGTCGGAGACGATGCGGCCCTGTTCGAGGTCGACGAGCAGCATCTTGCCCGGCTGCAGGCGCCACTTGCGCACGATCTGGTCTTCCGGCACGGGCAGCACGCCCATTTCCGAGGCCATGATGATGCGGTCGTCCTTGGTGACGAACCAGCGCGCGGGCCGCAGGCCGTTGCGGTCCAGCGTCGCGCCGATCTGCCGGCCATCGGTGAAGGCGATGGCCGCCGGACCGTCCCAGGGCTCCATGATGGCGGCGTGATATTCGTAGAAGGCGCGGCGCGCCTCATCCATCAGCTTGTTGCCGGCCCAGGCTTCCGGCACCAGCATCATCACGGCATGGGCGAGCGAATAGCCGCCCTGGACCAGGAATTCGAGCGCGTTGTCGAAGCAGGCGGTGTCCGACTGGCCCTCGTAGGAGATCGGCCAGAGCTTGGAGATGTCGTTGGCGAACAACTCGCTGTCGACGCTGGCCTGGCGGGCGGCCATCCAGTTGACGTTGCCGCGCAGCGTGTTGATCTCGCCGTTGTGGGCGACCATGCGGTAGGGATGGGCGAGCGACCAGGTCGGGAAGGTGTTGGTCGAGAAGCGCTGGTGCACCAGGGCGAGCGCGCTCTCGAACGACTGGTCGTGCAGGTCGGGATAGTAGGCGCCGAGCTGGTCGGCCAGGAACATGCCCTTGTAGACGATGGTCCGGCACGACAGCGAGACGGGGTAATAGCCCTGCGTCTTCGGGTCGTTGCGATCATAGACGAGGTTGGAGATGACCTTGCGCAGCACGAAAAGCCGGCGCTCGAACTCCTCCTCCGAGCCGATATCGGCGCCGCGGCCGACGAACAGCTGCATGTGCTTCGGCTCGGTCGGCTTGACCGAATAGCCGAGCGAGGAATTGTCGGTCGGCACCTCGCGCCAGCCGAGCAGCACCTGGCCTTCGTCGGCGATCACCTTCTCGATGCTCTCGCGGACGAAGGCCTGGCCCTCGGGATCGCGCGGGAAGAAGATGTAGCCGACCGCGTAATGACCTGGCTCCGGCAGTTCGAAGCCGAGCTCGGCCGCCTTCTTGGAGAAGAAGCCGTGCGGGATCTGCACCAGGATGCCTGCGCCGTCGCCGGCCCGCGGATCCGCTCCCACCGCGCCGCGGTGCTCGAGATTCAGGAGGATCTGCAGCGCATCCTCGACGATGCGGTGCGACTTGCGCCCCTTCATGTCGGCGATGAAGCCGACGCCACAGGAATCCTTTTCGTTGGTCGGGTCGTAGAGGCCCTGGGCCTTCGGCAGGCCGGCGTCGATGAGGCGATAGGAACGGTTTTTCGTACGGGTGGCCGTATTGGTTTTCGTGGTGCGGTTCGCCCGCGCCTCGACACCCCGACCCATGCCCGCACCAAACCGTTGAGTGCTCATCGTCGACCTCGTCTTGCGGCCAATAGCCGCCGTTCCATGCTCTGATTGTGACACGCCGAGCCGGCTGCGACACCGGTCTTTTCCGGTGCCGGCCGGCTTCACGTGCGCGGTGCGAAACCGCTTCCGGACCTCCCCTGGCAGGGCGTCCGCAGATAGGGCAGCGATGCTGACCTTTCTAAAGTCGCTTCTTTGACAGATTTCAAACAGGCTTACAAGCGGCAATCCGTGCTGGAAACCCGGTTTGGATGCGGTTTGTTGCCAGGCGCTGTATTGCCGAATCATAAATGGAAGGCAAACGCCTTTCGCGGCGCAACAATATTGCCGTGACGGGCGTCGTCGCGCCACCCGTCGAAGGGCGGAGGCCAAAAGCGGCCGCGGCGGCTTCGTCTCACCGCGCCGGCGGCGGGCTTCCGGCGGTTTCCGTCGCGGCGGGGGCTGAGGG
>NZ_JAPSET010000096.1:0-9328 GCF_026847585.1 Phreatobacter sp. AB_2022a | reverse complement strand
GGCCGAGGCCGGTCGGAAGTCTCATGAAAAAGGCCGCATCCGAGCCATCGGATGCGGCCTTTTCTTTTGAACCGGGCCGGCCGCGCGAAGCGGATGCCGTCAGCCCTTGACGTCCTCGGCGTGAACCATCGAGCGGCGGGCCGTTTCGGGGATCATCAGCACCACCAGCAGGACGGCCACGGCCACGGCGGTCATGTAGATCGCCGGCGCGATCTTGTTGCCGGACTGCAGGATCAGCCAGGTGCCGAGGAACGGCGCCGAGCCGCCGAAGATCGTATAGGCGAGATTGTAGCTGATCGCCGAGGCGCTGAAGCGGGTACGGGTCGGGAAGAGCTCCAGCAGGGCGATGCCGACCGGGCCCCAGAACAGGCCGCAGGCCAGCGCCAACAGGCCCTGGCCGGCAATGGCGCTGGCGAGCGTGCCCTGGGCTGCCAGCTGATAGGCCGGGATCGCGGCAAGCGCCGAGGCGAGGAGACCGGCGATCAGAACCGGCTTGCGGCCGAGCCGATCGGACAGCGCGCCGCCGGCGATCATCGCCAGGAAGGCGACGAACAGGGCGACGCTGTTGGAGATCAGCGCGCTGTTGCTGTCGAGCTTCACGGTCGCGACGAGGTAGCTGACGAAATAGCCGGCAAGCGTATAGAAGCCGAGGCTCGAAAAGGCCGCGAGCGCGAACGAGAAGCCCATCGCCTTCTTCTGGTCGCGCACGGCATCGGCGATCGGCGAGGTGGTGACGCGGCGCGCCGCCTGGGTCGCAGCGAAGGCCGGCGATTCATCCACGCGGCGGCGGATATAGAGGCCGATCAGCGCCAGCGGTCCGCCGATGAGGAAGGGGATGCGCCAGCCCCAGGAGGCATAGGCCTCGCCTGTCATCGCATTGGTCAGGAACAGCACCAGCAGCGCCGCGACGATCGGCGGCAGATTGGCGAAGGAATAGGTGAAGGCGACATAGAGCCCGCGCCGCTCGGCCGGCGCATGCTCGGCGACGAAGGCATTCGAGCCGACCGTCTCGCCGGCGGCGGAGAGGCCCTGGATCAGCCGGCAGAGGACCAGCAGGACCGGCGCGAGGATGCCGACCTGCTGATAGGTGGGCAGAAGGCCGATGGCGATCGTGGCCGCGCCCATCATCAAGATGACGAAGGAGAGGACGCGGCGCCGGCCGATGCGGTCGCCGAGACTGCCGAACACGAAGCCGCCGAGCGGGCGCATGACGAAGCCGACGGCATAGACGGCAAAGGTCGAGAGCAGCGCCGCCGTCGGATCGGAATTCGGGAAGAACAGCTTGGCGATGATCGCCGCCGAATAGGCGTAGACGACGAAATCGTACCACTCGACGAACTGGCCGAGCGCCGCCGACGAGAGCACGCGGCGCAGGGCGCCGCGGTCCTGGGTTTCGGCCGCGGCTCCGGCCGCCACCATGCTCGCATTGGCATTCATCGCACATCCTCCAGACAGGGACCGGTTCAGAACCGGCGTTCTTGACAGTGTGGGAAGGCGGCCGTGACGGCCGCCGGATCGGGGCCCCGGATCAGCGCTTCTGCACCACCTGGTAACGGCGGTGTGCGAGGCAGGGCAGGATCTCGCGCACGGCCGCGATCCGCCCGGCCGACAACGGCGCGAGCGCGAGCCCGGCGCCGCCCGCGGCGGTGGCGGTGGCGATGCCGCTGGGATCGACGACCATGCTGAGGCCGACCGACATCGGCGCCGGCTGGCAGGAGGCGACGACATAGGCCGTGTTCTCGATCGCCCGCGCCTTCAGCAGCGTTTCCCAGTGCATTTCCTTCAGGGGGCCGACCACCCAGCCCGACGACACCAGGAGGACATCGGCGCCGCGATCGACCAGAAGCCGGGCCATCTCCGGAAAGCGGATGTCGTAGCAGTTGAGCAGGCCGAACCGGAAACCGGCGAGATCGAAGGTGGTCAGCTCGGCAAAATCGTCCAGGAGCGGCGCCCGCGCATTCTTGTCGGACTCGCGATAATGGAAGGCATCGTAGAGGTGCAGCTTCTCGTAGCGCCCGAGCGGCTTGGCCCCGGCATCGAAAGCGACCAGCGTGTTGCGGGCGAGCGGTCCGCCGCCATCGCTGTAGAGACCTGCCACCACGGCGATGCCGTGGCGCTCGGCGATGGCGCGGACGCCCGACTCGAACCTCGACCCGTCCCGGCGCGCCACCGCTGCGATCTCTTCGGCCGGTGCGCTGAAATCGTACATCGACGCCTCCGGAAAGACGACGAGAGCGGCGCCGCGGCGCGCGGCCTCGGCCGCGAGCTGCTCCATTCCGGCCAGATTGGCCGAGACGTCGGCAGTGCCGGCGAACTGGGCGGCGGCAACCACGGTCGCGGCTGAAGGAACGGGCTGAAGGTCGGCGCTCACAGGGCAATCTCCGGGAAGCTGGCCGGCGGAAGCGTGAGCCGCAGGACGCCCTCGGGCACGGCTCCGCCTCCCGCCGGACGAGCGGGTACGGACGAAGAGGACTTTGACAGCAGCATTCATCACATGTCTAAGATCAATCATGTCGATATTGATAACCATTGAGCATCAATGAGCCGCATTCCCGATCTCGGCCGGCTGCGCTGCTTCGTCGCCGTCGCCGATGCGCTCAGCTTTCGCGAGGCCGCGCAGCGCCTGAACATTGCCCAGCCCGCCGTCAGCCGCGCCGTGCAGCAGCTCGAGGCCGAACTCGGCTTCAAGCTGTTCGAACGGACGACCCGGCGGGTGACGCCGACGCCGGCCGGCCTCGCCCTGGCGCGCGATGCTGGCGAAGCCCTGAAGGCGCTGCAGCGCGCCGTGCGCCAGGCCGGCCAGATCGCCGCCGGCGATGCCGGCGAGCTGGTCATCGGCTATTCGGCGCAGGCGACGCACGGGCCGATGGCCGAGATCATCATCGGTTTCCGCAACGCCTATCCGAGCGCCGATGTCAGCCTCTATTCGCTGTCCTCGCAGGAGCAGTTGCCGGCCCTCGAGGCCGGCAGGATTGATCTCGGCTTCCTCCTGTCGGCGGCCTGCAAGCCGCCGCTCCGCCATGTCGTGGTGGCGCATGAACGCTTCGTCCTGCTGGTCTCGCGCCAGCACCCGCTGGCGCAGCGGACCTCGGTCGCACTGAGGGAGCTCAGCGCAACGCCTTTCGTGCTCGGCACGCCGAAACGCTGGCAGACCTTTCGCCAGCTCGTCGCCAGTGCCTGCCTCGCCGCCGGTTTCGTGCCTGTCGTCGCCGAGGAGGCGGACGACGTGCCGCTGCTGCTCCAGCTCGTCTCGCTCGCCCGCGGCGTGACGCTCTACGGTTCGGCCATCGTACCGATGCTGCAGCCCGACATTGTCGCCGTGCCGATCGACGACCGGCAGGCCGGTTTCGATCTCTCGATCGCCTGGCGCGCCGACCGGCAGACGCGCCTCGTCGGCGAGTTCGTCGCCTTCGCAAAGGGCATGACGACGACGCGCTGACCCGCGCGTCCTGCAGCAGGCCGGCGAAGTGGCGGGCCGCTACACGGCGCGGCCAGCGGCTCCGGCGCCATCAAGGCATGCCGCGACCGTCCTCAGCCCCTGTTTCAGCACCTCGATCGGTGGCCCGCCGAGGCTGAGACGGATGCCGCCCGCTCCCCCGAGCGGGTCGGTGAGCGGTGCATCCGGCGCCATCACCAGGACGCCGGCGGCAGCGGCCTGGCGCGCCAGGCGCTCGGCCGCCACCAGGGGCATCGGCAGCCAGACATGAAAGCCGCCGGCAGCGCGTAGGCTGCCCTCGGGCAGGAGGGTTTCGGCGAGCACCACGCGCCGCCTGGCCTCGGTGCGGATGGAGGCGGCGACGGAGGCCACCGTGCCGTCGGCAAGCCACTGCTCCATGATGAGGCCGGCGATCAGCGAGGCCATGGTGGTGCTCGCCTGCAGCCAGGCCAGGGCCGGCGCGGCCCACGCAGCGGGCACGCCGAGCGAGCCGATCCTGAGGCCCGGGCTCAGCGTCTTGGAGAGGCCGGCGACATGCAGCGTGCGCTCCGGCGCGAGCGCCGCCAGCGGCGGCAGGCCGGAGGCGCCGAGCGCGGCATAGACGTCATCCTCCACGATGGTCACGTCATGGGCGCGGCAGAGACGAACGATGTCCTGGCGCCGGCCGGCCCCCATCGTGGCGGTGGTCGGGTTGTGCAATGTCGGCGTCACGTAGAGCACGCGCCTTGCGCCGCCTGCCGGCCGCGCCAGCGCCGCTTCGAGCGCCGCGGGCGACAGCCCCTCGGCATCGATCGCCAGGCCCAAGAGGGACCGGCCGAGCTGGCGGGCGATCTGGATCGCGCCGGGATAGGTCACCACCTCGGTCAGGATCTCGCCGCCCGGCGGACAGGCCGCGCCGAGCGCCACCCACAGGGCGTGCTGGGCGCCATGGCAGATGAAGACCTGCTCGGCCGGCAGGTCCAGCCCCTGTCCCCTGAGCCAGCGCGCCATGGCCGCGCGGTGCTCGGACCGGCCGGCAGCCGGCGCATAGGCGCCGAAGGCGTCGGCGCCGAGCTGGCGCGCGATCTGCCCGAGCGCTGCCGCCAGCAGGCGATCGCTGAGCATTTGCGGCGGCACGTTGATGCTGAGATCGATGAGCGATGCCGGCCGCGCTGCAAGCGTCGCGACGAACATGCCGCGCCCGCGTACGCTCTGGACCAGACCGCGCCGCTCCAGCACCGCATAGGCCTTGGTGACCGTGCCGAGGCCAAGACCGAGCTGATAGGCGAGCTCGCGATGCGCCGGCAGCCGGACACCGGCCGGCAGGATGCCCTCGGCAATGTCCTCGGCAAGGGCCGCGACCAGCTTTTCGTGGGCCAGCCCGCCGACCGCGAGGCGAGGTGTCCAGGGAGATTGCAGTCGCATGGCGCACCTAAAGTGTCACGTGACGCTATTTTGCTTTTCGACAAAGTGTCACGTTTTTATGATGCAGCAAAGCTCCAGGCCAACCACACCCCGCCATGACGCCCGAACTCCTCATCGCCTTCGCGACCTATGCCTTCGTGACCTCGATCACGCCGGGGCCGAACAACACCATGCTGCTCGCCTCCGGAGCCAATTTCGGTTTCGGCCCGACGGTGCCGCACATTCTCGGCATCAGCCTCGGCTTCGCGGCGATGGTGCTGGCGGTAGGGCTCGGCGCCGGCGCCCTGTTCGCCGCCTTTCCGCTGGCCCACGACATTCTGCGCTATGGCGGCGCGCTCTATCTGACGGTGCTCGCCTGGCGGCTCGCCCGCTCCGGGGCCGGCGAGGCCGCGGTGGCCGGCGCCAGGCCCCTCACCTTCCTGGAGGCGGCCGCCTTCCAGTGGGTCAATCCCAAGGCCTGGATCATGGCCGTCGGCGCAGTCGCGACCTATACGCCGGAAGCGGGCTATCTCCTGAACGTGGTGATCGTCACCATCGTCTTCGCGCTCATCAATGGCCCCTGCGTCAGTCTCTGGGCCGGTTTCGGCACGGCGCTGCGCGGCGTCCTGTCGAATCCCCGGCACCTGCGCGTCTTCAATGTCGCCATGGCACTGCTGCTCATCGCCTCGCTCTATCCGATGTTGGCGTGAGGCGAATGGCGAGTAGCGAATAGCGAATGGCGAGTAGGGATGCCGCCCTCGCCCGGGCAGGCCATAGGGTGGACGCGTGTGGCATCATTCCCATTCCCTATTCGCCACTCACCTCATTCCGCCGCTTCGGGCGACGCCTGTTTCGGCGCGACGATGAAGCCGCCGGACTGGCGCCGCCAGAGCTCGGCATAGAGCCCGCCGCGCGCGAGCAGCGCCTCGTGGGTGCCTTCCTCGACGATCCGGCCCTGATCGAGCACGACGAGCCGATCCATGATCTGCAGCGTCGACAGGCGGTGGGCGATGGCGATGACGGTCTTGCCGTGCATCAGCTCGCCGAGATTGTCCTGGATCGCCGCCTCCACCTCGCTGTCGAGCGCGGCGGTCGCCTCGTCCAGAACCAGGATCGGCGCATCCTTCAGGATCACCCGGGCAATGGCGATGCGCTGGCGCTGGCCGCCCGACAGCTTGACGCCGCGCTCGCCGACGAAGGCGTCGTAGCCGCGCCGGCCGCTGCCATCCTCAAGCCTGGCGATGAACTCGGCCGCATGGGCCTGCCGCGCCGCCGCCTCGACCATCGCATCGGTGGCGTCGCGCCGGCCGTAAAGGATGTTGTCGCGGATCGAGCGATGCAGCAGCGAGGTATCCTGAGTCACCACCGAGATGGCGCCGCGCAGGCTCTCCTGGGTGATGCCGCGGATATTCTCGCCGTCGATGGTGATCGTGCCCGCTTCCGGATCGTGGAAGCGCAGCAGGAGGCTGACGAGGGTCGACTTGCCGGCGCCGGACCGGCCGACAAGGCCGATCTTCTCGCCGGGACGGATGGTCAGCGTCAGGTCGTCGATCACCGGCAGATCCTGCCGGCCGTAGCCGAAGCTGACCCGGTCGAAACGGATCTCGCCGCGGGCGAGCCGGAGCGGCCGTGCCCCGTCATTGTCCTGCATGGTCAGGGGCCGCGCGATCGACTGCATGCTCTCCTGCACCATGCCGACATTCTCGAAGATGCCCTGTACCTCGAAGGCGACCCAGCCCGACATCGAAATGATCTGCGAGACCAGCGGCAGCACCATCGCGACCGTCGCGATCTCCACGCGCCCGCCGAGCCAGAGCCAGACCGCGACCGCGCCGGTCACGGTGAGCAGCAGGGCATTGAGCACGGTCAGCAGGACGGTGAAGACTGTGTTCATCCGCTGCTGGGCGAAGAAGGCGTCGGTGAGGTCGACCATGCTGCCGCGGACGTAGGCGTCCTCGTCGCTCGACCTAGCGAAGAGCTTGACGGTAAGGATGTTGGTGTAGCTGTCCACCACCTTGCCGGTGACGGCGGAGCGTCGGGCGGAAGCCTCGCGCGACAGTTCGCGCTGCCGCGGGATGGTCAGCGTCAGCAGCGCGACATAACCGCCGAACCAGAGGACCAGCGGCACGGCGAGGCGCCAGTCCTGGACCAGCATCAGGCCGACCGCGCCGAGACCATAGAACAGGATGTGCAGCACCGAGCGGATCAACGCCATCAGCGTCTCACGCACGGACGGGCCGACCTGCATCACGCGGTTGGCGATGCGCCCAGCGAAATCGCTCTGGAAGAAGCCCAGCGACTGGCGCACGACGTGGAAATGGCTCTGCCAGCGGATCAGCGTGTTGAAGGCCGGAACGATCGTCTGGTTGGAGATCAGGCGATGCAGCAGCAGGACCGCAGGGCGGATCACCAGCACCACGGCCACCATGACGGCGAGGGCAGGTCCCGCGGAGGCGATGAGCTGTTCGCGCGGCGTCGCGGCCAGCAGGCCGACGAGCTCGCCGGTGAAATAGGGGATGGAGATGTCGACCAGCGCCATCACCAGACTGACCAGGAAGAAGGCGATGAAGGGACCTTTCGCCTGGCGCGCGAAATACCAATAGAAGGCCCACAGCCCGGCGGGCGGGTCTCCCGGAGGCGGCGCGGCGACGGGATCGATGCGGCTTTCGAAAAAGCGGAACATGAAAGGCCCAAAGGAAAAATGGTCGCGCCAGCGCATGATGCGCTGCGGATCGATCGCGACTCGGATGTACGAAAAGAGGATGGAGCGGGATTGTGTCTGAGTTCGGGTCGCAAGTCGACGCGGTCACGGCGCCTTGACCGCGGCCGGCGCAAGGCGGACCATCGGCCGGGCCCGGGGACAAGGCCATGACGATGACGCGACGCCAGGCGGTCGGCGGCATGGCCGCAGCAATGGCTGCGGCAGGCACGGGCCTGATCCGCGCGGTGCGGGCGGCGGACCGCCCCCCGGTCGTGTTCGTGCATGGCAATGGCGACCACGCCGCCCTCTGGCAGACGACGCTCTGGCGCTTCGAGAGCAATGGTTGGCCGCGCGACCGGCTCGTCGCCTTCAATTTCACCGATCCCCTGTCGCGCAATGACGACGCCGTGCCGATGGCAGGCCGGTCGGGCACCGAGGACCAGCTGCGGGAGCTCGCGGCCATCGTCGCGACGGTCCGGACCCGCACCGGCGCGCCGCGTATCGCCCTGGTCGGCAGCTCACGGGGCGGCTACGCGATCCGCAACCTTCTCGCCAGCCAGGGCAGCGAAGCGGTGAGCCATGCCGTCCTCTGCGGCACGCCCAATCACGGCGTGTTCGACTGGGACGGCAATCTCGGCAGCGAGTTCAACGGCCGCGGTCCCTTCCTGAAGTGGCTCAACGGCGGCGACGACGAGGTGGTGGCCGGCACCGCCTTCCTGACCTTGCGCAGCGAGGGCAACGACAAATATGCGCAGCCCGACGGCCGCCTGCTCGGCCGGCCGGGCACGCCGACCGGCGTCACCGCCGAAGGGCCGGCGCTCAAGGGCGCCACCAATATCGCGCTCGGCCCCCTCGACCATCGCGAGGTCGCCTTTCATCCGCGCGCCTTCCGCGAGATCTACAGGTTCGTCGCGGGCGAAGAACCGGCGAGCCTGGCGGTCGCCTCCGAACCGCAGGTGACGCTCGACGGGCTGGTCACCGGCAATGCCGGCGGCGTTCCGACCAACCGGCCGGTCGCCGGCGCGACCGTGACGCTCCACAGGGTCGACGCCGCCACCGGTGCGCGCCTCGGCGAGGCGCTCATGCAGCGGACCACCGGCGCCGACGGCCGCTGGGGCCCGGTGACCGTCGGCCCGGCCGATCATCTGGAATTCGTGCTGGCGGCGCCGGACCATCCGACCGCGCATATCTACCGATCGCCTTTCCCGCGCTCGTCCGATGTCGTCCATCTGCGGCCGGTGCGCCCCTTCGTCGAGGCGGATATCGCCGCCGGAGCCGTGGTGCTGATGACCCGCCCGCGCGGCTATTTCGGCCTGCCGCGCGACGTGGTGCTGATCGACGGCAAGGAGCCGGCAGACGTCGCGCGGGGCGTGCCGACCGATGCGACCGCCACCCTGAGGCTCGGCGCCGATCAGGTCGGCCGGCCGGTCGCCGGCCTGTTCAACGAGGAACGGATCGTCGCGCGGGCCTGGCCGGTCGCCGAGCGGCGCATCGCGATGATCGAGCTGACCTGGTGAGGCTTCAGCCGGCGGACGCGGCCGCGGCAAGCCCGCGGGCCCCGGCCGCGGCTTCGACCGGCGGCATGACCGCAAGGTCCAGCACGCGCACCTCGCCGAGACCGACGGGCCGGCGGTGCGCCACGACGACGAAGGTGGTCTCCGGCAGCTCCCTCCGCAGCCATTCCATCAGCTGCCGCTCGGCGGTCTCGTCGAGCGCGCTGACCGGCTCGTCGAGGAAGGCCCAGGCCGGCCGTTCGGCCGCCAGCCTGACGAGCGCAAGCCGCTGGCGCTCGCCGCCCGAGAGACCGG
>NZ_JAPSET010000095.1:0-9422 GCF_026847585.1 Phreatobacter sp. AB_2022a | reverse complement strand
GCCGCGCCCTGCTGGGCATTCGGATCGAAGGCGTCGCCGCGCTGCTGGCGCTGCGGCTGCTGGCGCGGCTGGCTGGGTTGGCTCGGGCGGGCACCGCCCCGCTGCGTCTCGAGTTCATTCAGCCGGAACTCGAGATCGGCCTGCGTGCGCTTGGCCTGTTCCTCGATCTGGCGAAGGCGGAACTGCGACTGCTCGACCTGGCCGTTCAGCGTACGGATCTGCGCTTCCAGCCGCTGGATCCGATCGAGCAGATCGGCCGCCGACTGGGCGCTGGCCCCGCCGCTCACCCCCGCGACCAGCACGGCCGTCGCGGCGAGTGTCGCCCAAAGTCCACCACGCCTGCCATTCCGCGTCTCGAACCGGACCCAGCCCCTGACTGTCCGACCGATGGTCATCGTTCCTCTCTTCTCCAGTCCTGCAGGAGCCCGGCAGTGCCGGGCCGGCCGCTGCGATCTGCGCAACCTTGCGCGAAGCCTATCATTCGTGGCCGTGAATTGGGCCAGAATTCCGACCTATTCAAGCAAAAACGGCGCTCGTCGAACGAGCGCCGCTGATCGTCGGAGGCGATGTTTCCTCGATATGTCAAGGTTTTCGGCCGGGTTGCGCCATTGCAATCGAAATCATCCGACGGAGCCCGGCCTGACCCGCGTCAGGAGCCGGCGCCGCCGCTCAGCACGGTGACCGCACGACGGTTCTGCGACCAGCAGGAGATGTTGTCGCAGACCGCAACCGGGCGCTCCTTGCCGTAGGAGATGGTGCGCATGCGGGCGGCCGAGATGCCGCGGGCCGACAGGTAGTCACGCACCGTCTGGGCGCGCCGGGCGCCGAGCGCGATATTGTATTCGCGCGTGCCGCGCTCGTCGGCATGGCCTTCGATGGTGAAGGAATAGCGGTTGTACTGCTGCAGCCAGGTGGCCTGCTTGTCGAGGGTCGAGCGGGCCTGGGTGGTCAGTTCGGACGAGTCGGTTTCGAAGAACACGCGGTCGCCGACATTGACGACGAAGTCCTGCGGGCTGCCCGGGGAGGCCGCGCCCATGCCGCCGGCACCGCCGGCCCCGGCTCCAGTGGTGGGATTCTGAGCGCAAGCGCCAAGCGCCAGGCCCATTGCCATGAGGGCGGCAAACTTCCAGTTGCGCCCGAGAGCCATGGTCAGCATGGTGATCTCCTTAACGAAAAACGTAGCCGTTCCTTTACCAGGATGGAGGTTAATCGAACCTTCCCGAACGTCCTTGACCGTCCCCCGAATACTTCCGGGAAATCTGGCCGGCAGCTTGGGCTCCGATCGACAACATCCTGAGATGATGTTCATTTTTTCCGGATGACCGAGCGGTGAGGCACGATCGCCGCACTGCTCGACCATTCGCGGGGATGGTCAACCATTGGTAAATGGAAAGCCGCCCCCGGCGCCCCGGCGACCCTGGCCGCGCGGTGACCGGTCCGGCATCGCGGCGCAGCGTGACCAGACTGTGGCAGGCCGGTGTCGCGGCGATGATAAACCCTTCTGCGGATTGGCTTTGCCAGCCCTGTTGCGGATCGGCAACAGCCGCATCGGTCGACCCGCCTCCGACAGCGCGGGCCGGGCGGGACGCTCTCTTCGATCGACCTTGCGGACCGCCTGTTCGCACCCGTCCAGCGTCAGCGCTCCGGGCCGTCGTCCCCCGCCGCCATCGCCATGTCTTCACCGGCTTCGCCGACCGTCGCGGCAAGGCGCGACAGGCCCTGTCCGAAGCCTTGCGGCATTGCTGCCGCCAGCGCGTCATGGGCCGCGCGCCAGGCGGGCAGCGCGACCTCCAGCGCCCGAGCCCCCTGCTCCGTCAGCCAGACCAGGCGGCGGCGCTGATCGGCCTCGGCGAGCGCGATCTCGATCCAGCCGCGCCGCTCGATCACCTTGAGATTGCGCGACAGGCTGGACGGATCGAGCCCCATGCGCCCGGCCAGCGCGCCGAGCCGGTCGTCGGGGCTGCTGGCGATCTGCGCCATCAGCCAGAACTGGGCGAGCGGCATGCCCGCCTCCGCCATGCTCAGCTCGAGCCGGCGCGCGATGCGCCGCGCCGCCAGCCGGCTGTTCCAGCCGAGGCAGGTATCGAGCGCCGCGGCGGCGTCCGTCCGCAGGGATCTCGGCGCTTGTCGCCGGCCGTCCATTCGCGTTAGCATCCCGGTTTCTTGTATATACAAGCTATTGCGATCGTGGCGGAGAGCAAGCCCCCATGCCCTCATTCACTTCGGCCGACGGCCGGGTCGTGACCTATGGCGATGCCGGCAGCGGTCCGCATCTCGTGCTGATCCATGGATCGCCCGGAGAAGGGCGGGCCTGGAACCGGGTCGTGCCGCTGCTCGCCGACCGTTTTCATGTTCTGACGCCCGATCTGCCCGGCTATGGCCGCGCGAGCCCGCTTGCCGGCGCCGCGGGCACCGCCGCCATGGCGGAAGGCGTCGCCCAGCTCGTCGAAAGTCTCGATGGACCGGTTGTGCTCGGCGGCCATTCCTACGGTGGCAATGTCGCGCTGCATGTCATGGCGAGGGCGCCCCGGCGCGTCCAGGCGCTGGCGCTCTTCGAGCCGGTCTTCTTCCGGGCGCTGGAACTGGGTGGCGATGCCGCAGCGCTCGACGAGGCCGGCCGGTATTTTTCCGCCTACGCCGCCCGAGCCGCCATCGGCGAGCGCGATGCGATCATCGACATGGTCGACTACTGGTTCGGCCAGGGCGCCTTCGGCCTGCTGCCGCCGCCGGTTCAGGACTTCCTGCGCGGAGCGGCCGAACGCAACGCCGTCGACGTCAAGGCGTCCTTCGCCGAGAGCCTGCCGAAGCCGGTTCTCGCCGGCTTCGACCGACCAGCCGTGGTCGCCCACGGCAGTGCCAGCGCGCCTGTCGCCATCGCCATAGCCCGGGCGCTCGGCGCGCTGCTGCCGGCGGCGGACGTCGTCTCGATCGCCGGGGCGAGCCACGGCATGATCGACACCCATCCGGGCGAAGTCGCCTGCCTGATCGCCGGCCTCGCCGCCTGAAGCCGGGCATCGCGCCGGGCGCCGGACAAGCTCTGCCATGCGCTTGCGCGGAATTTGGCCGCCTCGTAGGCTCGTCTTCTCTTCGGCAGCCGGGGGCCTGCATGCGGTGGGGCGAACGTGTTCGGGCGCTGGTCGGAACAGCCGGCCTTGCGCTGCTTGCCACTCTCGTGGCCCAGCCCGCCACAGCCGGCATCGTCCGCCTGGAGATCGTCCGGCAGGAACCCGCCTTCGGCGGCCGGAGCTTCGGGGCGGTCGGTCCCTATGTCCGGCTGGTCGGCAGGGTCCATGGCGAGGTCGATCCCAGGCTGCCCCAGAACGCGATCATCCAGGACATCAGGCTTGCGCCGCGCAACGCGCGCGGCATGGTCGAATATGTCGCCGACATCGACATTCTGCGCCCGGCCACGCTCGAGCGCGGCAACAAGGTGCTGCTGTTCGAGGTGCACAACCGCGGCCGCAAGCTGCTGCTGCGCAACCTGAACAACGATGTCGCCGGCAACCAGGCCGCGCTCAACGACCTGACCGATGCCGGCGACGGCTTCCTGATGGACCAGGGCTATACGCTGGTCTGGTTCGGATGGCAGGCCGATGTGGCGGCCGGCGAAGGACGGCTGACGCTCTCGGTGCCGGTCGCCGTGAACCCGGACGGATCCCCCGTGACCGGCCTGGTGCGGGCCGAACTGACGACGCCGGCGCGCGCCACGACGCTCAACCTGTCGAGCGGTTGGTTCACCGGCCTCACCCACACGAGCTACCCGACCGCATCCACCGACAACCGCACGGCCTTTCCCGACGGCTTCCTGCCGCGCCTGACCGTCCGCGCGCGCGAACAGGACCCGCGGATCGCCATTGCGAACGAGGCCTGGCGCTTCGGCGCCTGCGACGCCGCCGGCACGGTCACGGCCGGCGACCGGCAGATCTGCCTTCCCGCCGGCTTCGAGCCCGGCCGGCTCTATGAACTGGTCTACCGGGCCAGGGATCCGCTGCTCACCGGCCTCGGCTTCGCCGTGACGCGCGACCTCGCCGCCTTTCTCAAGCATCGGGACAAGGATGCGGCCGGCACGCCCAATCCGGTGTTCCGGCGCGGACAGAAGGCCATCGTGATGGGCACGTCGCAGTCCGGCCGCATGATCCGATCCTTCCTCCATCTCGGCTTCAACCGGGACGAAGGCGGCCGCATCGCCTTCGAAGGCGCCCTGCCCCATATCGGCGGCGGCCTGCTGCCGCTCAACCTCCGCTTCGCGCAGCCCGGCCGGGCCTGGGGCGAGCAGATCGACCATCTCTATCCCGCCTACGACTTTCCCTTTGCCTATCGCCGCCAGCATGATCCGATCACCGGTCGCAGCCAGGGCATTCTCGACCGGTGCCGACGGGATCACACCTGCCCGCGCATCTTCCACGTGGCGACGGCGCTGGAGGTCTGGGAGGGACGGCAGTCGCTGGGCCTGACCGATCCGATGGGACTGCGCGACGTCGCCGATCCCGCCGATGTCCGCAGCTATATCATGGCCTCCACGCAGCATTCGCCGGCGCCGCTGCCCTTGCCGACCGTCCAGCCCTTCGGCGTCTGCCAGCAGCAGCAAAACCCCAATCCGCACATCTGGACGCTGCGCGCCCTGCTGACCGGCCTGACCGACTGGGTCGTGCTGAACCGGCCGCCACCGGCAAGCGCCGTTCCGCGCATTGCCGACGGCACGCTGGTGGCGCCGAACCAGGTCACCTTCCCGACCATTCCGGCCAATGGCTATGGTGGCGTCCAGCGCCCCGCGGCCCGGCTGCTGCGAGTCACCAATCCATTGTTCCGGCTGGACTACGGACCGCACTACAACGCCGCCGACACGAGCGGCGTCATCACCCGGGAGCCGCCCGGCCAGGGCACTGCGGACTATGCCATCCTGGTGCCCCAGGTCGACCGGGACGGCAACGATATCGGCGGGCTGCGCTCGCTGTTCCTCGAAGTGCCGATCGGCACCTATACGGGGTGGAATCTCGGCCGCAAGGACCGCTTCGAGGACGGTTTCTGCTCGCTTGCCGGCTCTTTCGTGCCGTTCGCGCGCAGCCGGAGCGAGCGGGAGGCGACCGGCGACACGCGCCTGTCGATCGAGGAGCGCTATCCGAGCCGCGATGCCTATGTGGCGGCGATCAAGGCCGCCGCCGAAAGGCTCGTCGCCCAGCGCTACCTGCTGCCGGCCGATGCCGCGCTGCTGGTCCGCAACGCCGAGACCGGCGGCATCCGGGCGGCGCCCTGACGCCGTTCAGGAGCGGGCGGGGCCCCAGCGCGTCACGTGGATCGCATAGGCGGTGACCAGGCCGTAGATGGTCATGGACACCGCGACCAGCGCGAACAGTGCCCAGAGCGGCTGGTCGGTTGCCACCATCCACCAGCCGCCCAGCGCCACAGCGACGAGCCGCGCGGTGCCGGCCAGCACTGGCCCGAGAACCTTGCCCGCCCCCTGCGCGGCGAAATAGAGACAGAGGCCGAGGCCGTAGAATCCGTAGCTCGGCCCGGCCCAGACGAGATAGCTGCTGGCCGCCGCGATCACCCCGGGCTGGCTGGTGAAGAGGCTCGCCCAGGCCGACGGCGCGAGCCAGCCGACGGCGCCGATGAAGGCGGTGATGGCGAAGGCCAGCATGCCGCCGGTCCAGGCCGCCTGGCGCGCCCGCTGAAGCCTGCCCGCGCCGATCGCCATGCCGACCATCGGAACGAGCGCGACGCCGACGGCGAAGGTGAACGGGATCAGCATGAATTCGAGCCGCGAGCCGATACCGTAGCCGGCCAGCGCCTCGTGGCCGAAGCGTGCGACCAGCGCGGTCAGCACCAGCACGGTCAGCACCGATTGGAAGGAGGAGATGCAGGCGAGCGCGCCGACCTTCAGGATGTCGCCGAAATGTTCTCCGTTGAGGCGCACGCCGGTGAACGGCAGCACGACCCGGCAGGCGCCCGAGCGCAGGAAGCGGATCATGTAGAGCGCGCCGGCCCCATAGGCGACCACCTGGCCGAACGCGATGCCGGCCATGCCGAGCCGCGGCAAGGGGCCGAGCCCGAGGCCGAGGCTGCCGCCGATGATCACCTGCAGCGCGGCAACGGCCAGCAGCGTGCCCGACGGCACGGTCATGTTGCCGGCGCCGCGAATGATCGAAGCGGTGAGATTGCACAGCCAGATGGCGAGCGCGCCGGCAAAAACCACGCCGGAATAGGTCAGCGCCTGATCCAGGGCTTCGCCCCGACCGCCGAGCGCGGCATAGAGCGGCCGGCCGCAGACCAGCATCAGCACGGTGATCGCAAGGCCGAGGCCGAAGGCGATGATGACGGCGTGAAAGGCGAGCGAGCGGGCGCGCTCGTCGTCGCCGGCGCCGATCGCCCGGCTGATCGCCGAGGAAACGCCGCCGCCCATCGCGCCCGCCGACATCATCTGCTGCAGCATGACGACGGGAAAGACCAGCGCCATGCCGGCGAGCGCCGGCGTGCCGATGAGACCGACATAGACCGTCTCGGCGACGGCAACCGCGGCGGTCGCGACCATGGCCAGGATATTCGGCACGCTGAGCCGCGCGATCGTGCCGAGCAGCGGCGCGGTGACGATCGGATTGGCCGGCGCGAGGCTCGGGGCTGCGGCATTGATGGTCATGATCGGTCCCGATCTCGCGCGAAGGGCGACAAATTAGCTGCATATGCAGATACTTGGCGGCCGGAGGCGCTGGCGGAAGCGGTCATCGCGCCAGCCTATCGATCGTCCGGTCGAGCATGCTGTTGAGCGCCGCGGCCTCGTCCGCGCCGACGCGCTCGACGATCTCGCCCTGGCCCCGCGCCCAGCCCGCGCGCGCCTCGGCGAGCCGGACCCGCCCGGCCTCGGTCAGGCTGAGGCGCCGATGGCGCCGGTCGTTCGGATCGGGCTCGAGCCGGATCAGCCCCTGGCGCTCCAGCGGTCGGATCGTCCGGGTCAGGCTGGTCGGGTCGATCACCATCCGCTCGGCGAGCGTCCCGATATCGACGCCGTCATCCGCCTTGATATGACCGAGCACGCCGAACTGGGTCACGGTCAGTCCGTGCGGCTCCAGGCACTGGTCGAAGATGTGGGAGACGAGGCGCGACACCTTGCGGATCCGCGCCGCCGTGCAGGCGGACGGCGGCGACAGCTTGGATCCGGCGGGCGGGACGAGGCTCATGGCCGAAGAGATAGCTGCATATGCAGCTATAAGCAAGCGCGCCGCCGGCGGCACGGGCCGCGGCGGCGACAGGGCAGGCTTGCGGGAAAGAGGGGATCGGCGCGAACCGTCAGCTCAGCGTCGGCCCCCAGGCCGGATCGGAACCGAAGCTCGGCGTCGGCACGCGGTTCTCGGCGCGGGCGAAGATGTCCGACTGGAACAGCTGCGGCCCTGCGCCCTGGTCACGGAAATACATCACGAACAGGCCGTTCGGCGCGAAGGTCGGGCCTTCATTGTGGAAGCCGGTGGTGAGGATGCGCTCGCCCGAACCGTCGGGCTTCATCACGCCGATCGAGAACTGGCCGCCGCCCTGGCGGGTGAAGGCGATGAGGTCGCCGCGCGGCGACCAGACCGGCGTCGAATAGCGGCCCTCGCCGAAGGAGATGCGGTTCGCGCCGCCGCCGCCCGCGCCCATGATGTAGAGCTGCTGGGTGCCGCCGCGATCGCTTTCGAACACGATCTGGCGGCCGTCGGGCGAGAACGAGGGGCCGGTATCGATCGCCGAGCCGTCGGTGAGGCGCACGGCATTCTTCGAGCGCAGGTCCATCGAATAGATGGAGGAGCCGGCGCCCTGCTGCAGCGACAGCACGATGCGCTGGCCATCGGGCGAGAAGCGCGGCGAAAAGCTCATGCCAGGGAAATTGCCGACCTGCTCGCGCTGGCCGCTCTCGATATTGAGCAGGAAGACCCGCGGCTCGCCGGCATTGTAGGCCATATAGGTGATGTCCTGGCTCGACGGCGAGAAGCGCGGCGTCAGCACCAGGTCGCCGCCGCGGGTCAGGTAGCGCACATTCGCGCCGTCCTGGTCCATGATGGCGAGCCGCTTCTGCCGGCGGTCCTTCGGCCCGGTCTCGTCGACGAAGACGACGCGGCTGTCGAAATGCCCCTTCTCGCCGGTCACCCGCTCGAAGATCTGGTCGGAAATGATATGCGCGATGCGCCGCCAGTTCGCCTCCTGGGTCGCGAACTGCTGGCCGTGCAGCTGGCCGCCCTGGGCGACGTCCCAGAGCCGGAACTCGACCCGCGAGCGCCCGTCGGCGCCGCGGCCGGCGCGGCCGGTGACGACGCCGGCAGCGCCGGCCTGCTGGAAGCGCTGGAAATTCGGCGCCTGGTCCGGATCGACGGCGACGCCGGCATAGGCCTGGCGGTCGATGACCCGGAAGAAGCCGGAGCGGCGCAGGTTGTTCTCGATCACACCGGCAATGTTGCGGCCCATATCGTCGTTGCCGAGATTGGGCACCGCGATCGGGAAGGGCTGCACCTGGCCGCGCCTGATGTCGATGACCGGCGGCTGGCTCTGCTGCGCGCGGGCGCTCGGCAGGACGAGGCCGCTGGCGCCGAGGGCGGCTCCGGCGGAAAGGAAGTTGCGGCGGTTCAGCGTGAGGGTCATGAGCTTCGGGTCTCGGTCGTACGGCGCAAGGTTAGCGGTGCCGTCGGTCGCCTGCGTGACGGATCATCGGGCGACCTCGGGCGCTCAGCGCATCATTTCCTTCGGGTCAAAATTCAGCACGACTTCGCGCCAGGTTTCGTAACGCTCGCGCGGCAGCCTGACACCACCCTCGGCCGAGCAGCGCATCACCGCGCGCACGGCAGAATTGGCCAGGACCTGGAAGTTGGAATCGCCACGCGGGTTCTGCACTTCCGGACGGCCGGTCACGGTGCCGTCGGGATTGAACGAGACGCGCAGGCGCACAGCCGGGCTGTTGCCCTCGCGCGCCGCGATCGGGATTTCCCAGCAGCGCTCGGCCCAGGCACGGATCGCATCGATCTCGCGGCCGGAAATGCGCGCGGCCGCGCCGGTTGCGGTGCCGAGCGAGGCGGTGCGCATCGGCGCGCTCGCGCCGGTGGCTTCCGTCCGCGAGGCCTGGCGGCGGTCGTTCGACTGGTTCTGGCTGCTGTTCAGGCGCGCCGCAATCGAGTTCGGGTCGAACTGGCGGGCATTGGCCCGCTCCTGCCGCTCCCGCTCGGCGCGTTCACGCGCCTCGCGCTGGGCCCGTTCGCGGGCCTCGCGCTGGGCTCTTTCGCGCGCTTCGCGCTGGGCCCGTTCGCGGGCCTCGCGCTGCTCGCGTTCCCGGGCTTCGCGCTGCTCGCGCTCGCGCGCCTCGCGCTGTTCCCGCTCGCGCTGGGCGGCGGCCTGGCGCTGTTCCTCCTCGCGCCGGCGCTGCTGCTCGACGCGGGCCTGTTCCCCGCGCCGCCGCTGCTCCTCCTCGC
>NZ_JAPSET010000094.1:0-9957 GCF_026847585.1 Phreatobacter sp. AB_2022a | reverse complement strand
CGCGCTCGCTCGGCGTCTATGCCGAGGCGCAGCGCCAGCGCATCGGCCGCAACGCCGAGCGGCTCGATGGTCTTGGCACGCGCGCCCGCCGCGCCGTGGCGCTGATCCTGCGCCGCCACGCCGAGCGGCTCGATGGGGCCTCCAAGCTGCTCGGCGCCCTGTCCTATCAGGGCGTGCTGGCGCGCGGCTTTGCGCTGGTGCGCGATGCCGACGGCCGGCCGCTGCGCGAAGCCCGGGCGGTGACGGCCGGGCTCGCCCTGTCGATCGAATTCGCCGACGGGCGCGTCGCCGCCCGCGCCGAGGGCGACACGCCGGCAAAAACGGCCTCGGCGCGCTCCGAGCCGCGCCCGCCGCGCAAGGGCGGCGGCGAAGGCCAGGGCAGCCTGTTCTGATCGGCCGTCCGGCGTTCCGGAGCCCTTTTCGCTTCAATGGCCGAGCAGTCGCCCGGCAGTGCGAACGATGGCCTCGGTCGCGGCCGGCTGAATCACCATGCCCATATGGTCGACCCCGGCGAGCACCTCGACACCGATCGTCGGATTGGCGGCGCGGATCTCGGCGGCATAGGCGGAGGCGACGAACAATTGGTCGTTCGCGCCGACCAGCACGGCGGCGGGCTTGGCGATGCGGGCAAGCGCCGGCTGCCAGTCGCGCGGCAGGCTCATATTGGCGAGCAGGCGGTGGGAATAGATCCGCGCCCGCTTGCCCTCCGCATTCGGCGGAACGGCATAGGCGATGACGTCGAGGCCGTCGAAGGCGGTTATGCCGAGGCCGTTGAGCAGGGACAGCACGGTGATGCGCGGGACCGCGGCATTGGCCCAGCCGCCGGTGACGCTGGCCCGGTCGCCGGTCCCCGGACGGCTGGTGCCGGAGCGCACGGAAATGAAGGGCGAAAGGGCGAGGAAACCGTCGAATCGGGCCGCGATCGGTTCGCCCGCGGCCCGCAGGACGAAGCCGCCGCCGAGGGAGTGCCCGGCGAGCAGGCGCCGTTCGCCCGGAAAGCGCTGCTCGATCACCGTGACGAGGTCGGCAAGATCGTCTTCCAGTTGGCCGCGATAGCCGATATCGCCCAGCGATCCGCTCTCGCCATGGCCGCGCAAGTCGATCGCATAGGTGGTGATGCCGGCCGCCGCGAGATCGCGCGCAGCCGCATGAACCGCGATGGCTAGGCCGGTCGAGCCGTGTACGAGCACCGCGACGCCGCCGCCCGGCCGCCCCCCATAGAGGCGATAGGCGAGGCGGGCGCCGTCGCGCGCGGCATAATAGCTGTAGGGCGGCACTGCTCCGGCCGGCTTTGCCAGGAGCTGATCGGCCTCGCTCATGGCGGCGAGCGGCGGCGGCGGCGCCGGCCGCGAGATGGCGAGCGCGGCCGCAAGGCCGCCGATGGCCGCGACGATGAGCGCGAGCGGGATGATGGCGAGGTACTTCAAGCGGGGGCCTCCGGGTGAGGCCCGATTGTCTAGGCGCGGCACGGCGCGTAATCTCGCCCCAATGCGCCAACGGCACCGGATATTTCGCCAATGACCAGCCTTGCCGGAGGCAGGCCCGCGTCCCGCCGCCTCTGGTCTGCCGCGTGGTCCCGCGGGGGCCTCCTCGCCCTGTGGATCGGGGCCGGACTGGTCCTGGGGGTGATCGGCCCGTTCGGCTCCTATATCGGCATGAGCCTTCCGGTCAGGCTCGTCCATTTCGTCGGCAATGTCGTCTCCATCAGCCTCCTCGTCATGGCGATGACGGTGCTGGCGCGGCGTTTCCTGTTCGGCGGCGCTCTGCCGTTCTGGGCGATGCTGGCCATTGCCGTCGTGGCGGCCTTGCCGGGCGCGCTCATCGTCGAGCTGCAGATGCGCTTCTGGACGCCTGACGTGCTTCGCCACGTGAACCGCGGCGAGCTCGTTTTTCAGACGCTGAGCCTCAACCTGATCCTCGGCACGGTGGTCTGGGTCATCCGGGAACGGTTGCAGCCGACAATGCAGCCGATCCCGGCGCCGGCCGGGATCTTGCCCGAACCGGTGATCGCGCGGGCTGCGGCGGGCGAGGAACAAGTCGACGCCCTGACCGCGAAACTGCCTGTGGCGCTGCGCCGGGCGCGGCTCATCGCGCTCAGCGCGGAGGACCACTACCTCAAGGTCCACACCGATCGTGGCGAGGCCCTGATCCTGATGGGCCTGTCGCAGGCGGCCGCGGCGCTCGGCCCGGGGCGCGGCGTGCGCATCCATCGCTCACACTGGGTGGCCTTCGACGCCCTGCCGGCGGACGGCTACAAGCGCAGCGCCGGCGTGCTTCATCTCGACGGCGGGCTGACCTTGCCGGTCAGCCGCACCGGCCGGAAACTGCTCGCCGCAGGCCGCCCGGTCGCGTGACGGGACCGGGCAAGCCAGGCGCCATCGTCCGGCAAGGACCATTGCAGGGTTGGCTATTGCAGCGTTTCCTGGGCGATCCAGGTCTTCACCGCGCGCAACGCGTCGTGCGGCGTTTCGGCCAGGCTCAAGGCCGATTTCCAGACGGCGAGCTGTCCGTCCGCACTGGTGCCCCGTGTCGCGATCTCCATGCAATGGGCGACCTCCCGCGCGCAGTTCAGCGCCTCGGCCTCGTCCATCACCTGGTCGAGCGTCTCGGCCACGACGTCGCGCACCGACAGCGTGATGCGGCGCTTCTCGTCGATCAGGCTGCCGTGGACGCCGTAGCGCTGGGCGCGCCACTTGTTCTCCTGCAGCACTGCCCGCGAGACGGCCGACAGATTGGCGTTGATCTCGGGATTGCGGATGAGGTGGCGCACCAGTGTGCGATAGAGCGCGGCAATCGCCAGCGTGTCCTCGACCCGGGTGCAGCAATCGGGCGCCCGCAGCTCCAGCGTCGGATATTTGCGCGAGGGCCGGATCGCCCACCAGACATAGCTCGAATCCTCGATGACCCGCGTCTCCACCAGGAGCGCGATATAGTCGTCATATTCGGCTTCACTGCGGAACAGCTCCGGCAGGCCGGTGCGCGGCAATTCGTCATAGGCCGCGAGCCGATAGCCCATCAGGCCGGTCGCGCGCGTCTGCCAGAACGGTGAGGAGGTCGAGAGCGCGATGAGAATCGGCACATAGGGCATGATCCGGCTCATCACGTCGACCCGCCGCGTCAGGTCGTCGAATTCGACATGGACGTGAAGGCCGCAGACGATGTTGCGCTGGCCCAGCATCTGCAGGTCGTGCATGACGCTGTCCGAGCGGGGCGTGTCATTGGCCCGCTGCGTTGCCCAGAGCGCGGTCGGATGGGTGCCCGAAGCCAGAATGGCGAGGCCATGTTCGGCCGCGACCTCGCCGAGCATGGCGCGCATCGTCTTCAGCTCGGTGCGGGCGGTGTCGAAGGACGAATGGACCGAGCTGGTCAGCTCGACCTGCGACTGCAGCAGCTCGCCCTTCAGGCGGTCGCCGAGCCGCTGCTTGGCCGCGTCGAAGAAGGCCGGCGGCATGCGCCGCATCACCGCCTTGGTTTCCGCGTCCACCACGAAGAATTCCTCTTCTATACCGAAACGGCAGGTGTCCGACATGAGTGTCTCCATCTGTTCGGGCACTGAACTGTCGGCGCGTTCCCCTGGTTCCACGGGCCGCGCGGCCGCGACCAGCCCCCGTCTCGTTGGGCCGCGGCGCTGAACAGGCTGAAGCGGGGTGGGGCGAAAATGTGGCCGGAGCGATCACGCGCCGCCTTAGTTTTGTAACCGATTGAAAGATTGCGTGAACTTAAATCGTTTGACTTTTGCCGGAAAAATGGCCGTTCGCGCTGATTTGCGACCTCGTCCCGGCTAAGCCGGTTCGAATCCGCGCCAATGTCGCCATTATTGGTGCCAGTCGCCGAGCGTGCTCTGGACCACGGCCAGCGCCGCGACCGCTGCCGTGTCGGCGCGCAGGATCCTGGGGCCGAGCGACAGGGCGACCGTGTTCGCCCGCCTGCCGATGGCGCTGCGTTCCTCGGGGGCGAACCCACCTTCGGGCCCGATCAGCACGGCCAGCGGTGCCGGGTTCGCCTCGAGCGGGCGAAGCACGTCGACGGGATTGGCGAGGCTCGCATCCTCGTCGCAGAAGATGACGCGCCGGTCCACCGGCATGGCCGAGAGGACCGTGTCGAGCGGCTGCATCGGCGCGCATTCGGGAATCGTCAGGATGCCGCATTGTTCTGCGGCCTCGATGGCATTGGCCTCGATCCGGTCGGGATTGACCCGGCCGACCTGGGTGTAGCGGGTAGCGACGGGAACGAGGCGCGAAACGCCCATTTCCACTGCTTTCTGCACCATATAGTCCAGGCGGGCCTGTTTCAGCGGCGCGAAGACGAGCCAGAGGTCGCCGGCCGGCGTCTGCGCCCGCACCTGTGCCTCGACGACCAGTTCGACGGTCTTCTTGGCCGCGCGCCGCAGCGTCGCCCGCCATTCGCCCTGCCGGCCGTCGAAGACGTGCAGCCCCGCGCCGTCGGCGAGCCGCATCACATTGACGAGATAATTGGTCTGGTCGCGGTCACAGGGGATCACCACACCGGCACCGAGGCTGGTCCGCACGAACAGGCGCGTCGCGCCGAAATCATAAAGCGCCATGAGCGAAATCCCGGCCTTGCGGCAAGCTTTGCCGCCGTCGCGGCCATCCTCCGGCCGCATAGCGCCGGCATCCCGATCTGACAAGGACGGCTCCGCGACGGGTCGGCACATTGCCACGATCATGTCGGATTGGTATGGACAATGCCGCTTTTCTTTGAGGTCCGCTCGTCCGCGGACGCCTTCCGGGACCGACTGATGCATCGTTTTCTGCCGAACCGTTCGCTGCTTCTCGGGCTGATGGCCGCGGGCGTCCTCGTCGCCGCCGTGCCGGCCAAAGCCAACGAGATCTGCCAGAACGAGTTCCAGCCGCTGCTGCAGAACCATCAGCGGATCATGCAGCAGACCCAGGCCGCCATGCCGCGCGGCCGGCCGACTTCGTTCGACCAGGCCCGCGCCAATGCCCAGCGCGCCTGCAACGCGCTCGGCACGGCCCAGACCTCGTTCGAGCGCCTGAAGAAATGGGTGACCGACAACGCCGATTTCTGCCAGCTGCCGGAATCGATGGTCAACGACGTCAATAACGGTCTCAACAACGTCACCCGCAACCGGCGTCAGGCCTGCCAGGGTGTCGCCCAGCTCGATCGCCAGCGGCGCCAGGCGGAGGCGGGCGGCGCCAATCCGTTCGGACCCGGCCCCGGCCGGCGGCCGCAGCTGGACCTGCGCACCCCTGGCGCCTTGTAAGCCACCATGACGATGACCGATGGCCGCGTTGCCGATGCTGTCCGCGGTTCCTGGGTCGACACGATCGCACCGCCGGGCTGGCGCCCCTATCTGAGGCTCGCCCGTGCCGACCGGCCGATCGGTTCCTGGCTGCTGCTTCTGCCATGCTGGTGGTCGGCGGCCTTCGCGGCCATCGCGGCCGGCCAGCCCTTGCCCAATCTCTGGCACATGCTGCTGTTCGCCGTCGGTGCGGTCGCCATGCGCGGCGCGGGGTGCACCTACAACGACCTGGTCGATCGGGATATCGACGCCATGGTCGACCGCACGCGCTCGCGTCCGCTGCCGTCGGGCCAGGTCACGTCGCGTCAGGCCAAGCTCTTCCTGATCGGCCAGGTGGTCGTTGGCGCGCTGGTTCTGCTGGCGCTCGCGAGGCCGTTCGCCTGGGCGCTCGGTATCGCCTCGCTCGCAATCGTTGCGGTCTACCCCTTCATGAAGCGCATCACGTCATGGCCGCAATCGGTGCTGGGCCTGGCCTTCTCCTGGGGCGCGCTGATGGGCTGGGCCGCCGCCTTCGGCCGGCTCGACTGGCCGCCTGTGCTGCTTTATGCGGCCTCGATCCTCTGGGTCATCGGCTACGACACGATCTATGCCCATCAGGACCGCGAGGACGATGCCATCGTCGGCGTCAAGTCGACCGCCCTGCTGTTCGGCGAGCGTACGCCCGTGATCCTGTCCCTGATCTATGCCGGGGCGGTCTTCCTGTTTGCGGCGGCGCTCTGGGCGCTCGGCGGCTCCATCCTCGCCTATTGCGGGCTCGCCGCCTTTGCCCTGCACCTTGCCTGGCAGGTGGCGCGGCTCGACATTTCCGACCCCGACCTGTGCCTGCGGCTGTTCAAGTCCAACCGGGATGCCGGGCTCATCTTTCTCGCCGGACTGATGGCCGAGGCGGCGCTGAGGGCGGCCGGCTGAGGCCGGCCCCAAATTTTCCGTCCTGCTCAGGATCTTTGCCCGCGTGCCGGCACGGCGAGGGCGGGCAGCGCGGCCAGCAGCATGGCGGCGAGGCCCCAGCGCCAGCCATGGCGATCGACGACCCAGCCGGCGCTGATCGAGGCGGTCGTGTAGCCGATGAGGAAGGTCGCGAAGAGCGGCCCGATTACGACGGCTGAGGTTTCCGGGCGGTCGTCACGGATCAGGAAATAGATCAGATAGGACAGGATGAGCATTCCGGCGCCGACCTGCAGCGCCCGTGCGACGACAAAGGCTTCGAACTGGCCGACGAAGGTCGAGGCGAGCGTCAGCGCGGCATAGATCACCAGGATCGCGTTGAACGCCCTCTGTTGCGGCAGCAGCCGGACGACGAGGCCGCCGAGCAGAAGCGCGACGAGGGCGGCGATCACCGTGGACTGCCAGGCGAACATGGCGAGCGGCGGCGCGATGGCGAAACCGACCATCAGCTGGGGCAGCATGACCGCGGCCAGATTGACATTGGCGCCGATCAGGAACGCGCATAGAAGGGCCGCCGCAAAACGCCAAGCCGTCATCGTCCGATCTCCCTGGCCGGAAGCGCGTCAGGCCGCAAGGATGGCCCGCGCCTTGACACTGTCCTGATCCATCTGGGCGATCAGCGCATCGAGGCCGTCGAATTTGAGTTCCGGCCGGATATAGCCGGCAAAGGCGACATCCACCGGCCGGCCATAGAGGTCGCCGGCGAAATCGAACACGTGCACCTCCAGAAGCGGCGCACCATTGTCGAAGGTTGGCCGGCGGCCGAAGCTCGCCACGGCGTCGTGCCAGGCGCCGTCGAGGCCGAACTTCACCGCATAGATGCCATGGGCGAGCCCGCAATCGGGCGCGAGGCGCAGATTGGCCGTGGGATAGCCGAGCGTCCGGCCGCGCTTGTCGCCATGGATCACCTCGGTCGAGATGAACCAGGCATGGCCGAGCAGCCGGTTGGCCTCGTCGATCCGGCCCTCGCTCAGCGCCTGGCGGATCACCGTCGACGACACCGTGGTGCCCCCCTCGCGCAGCGGCGCCATGGTGGTGACGCCAAAGCCATGGGCGGCGCCCGCGGCGACGAGGCTGGCGGCATTGCCGCCGCGGCCGGCGCCATAGTGGAAGTCCTCGCCGATCACCACATGGCCGGCCTTCAGCCAGCGGCAGAGAACCTCGCCGACGAAGGCTTCCGCCGACAGGGCGGCAAAGGCCTTGTCGAAACCTGCGACCGCGACCGCGTCGAGCCCAAGCGCCGCCATCAGCCGGATCTTGGCCGGCCCGTCGGCGAGCCGGAACAGCGGCCTGTCGGGTTGAAAGAAGGCGCGCGGATGCGGCTCGAAGGTGAGCACCAGCGCCTTGCGCCCGAGCCGGCGCGCCAGCGCCACCGTCTGCTCGATGACATATTGATGGCCGCGGTGAACGCCGTCGAAATTGCCGATTGCCACGACGCTGCCGGCAAGCGCATCCGGTGCCGGCGCGGCGCGGTCGAGCACGGGAAAGGCCGGGGAAGGCCGCCTCGGCGGCAGGATCAGAGGCATGGAGGCTTGGCTGGGCTTTTGACGGTCACAGGGGCTGGATGCAGCGCGCCGGACCCTGCCGCCGGCGGCCGCCGCCGTCAAGCCGCCGCGGTCAGTTCCAGCCGGGACGGCACGCGCACCCACGCCTCGCCGTCGAGCACCACGGTGGCATCGACGGCGCATTCGCAGGCCAGCCGCGCCCGCTGGCGGTTCTCGATCAATTCGGCCACTTCGACATGGACGCGGACGACGTCGCCGATCTTGACCGGCGCCTTGAAGTTGAGGGTCTGCGACATGTAGACCGCGCCGGGGCCGGGCAGGCGCGTGCCGATGACCGCCGAGATCAGGCTCGCCGTGTAGAGCCCGTGGGCGATGCGCTGGCCGAACCGGGTCTTGGAGGCGTAGAGGTCACTGAGGTGGATCGGGTTCTGGTCGCCGGAAATGTCGGCGAAACCGACAATATCCTGGTCTGTCACGGTCTTCAGCACCAGTTCCGACAGGCCGACCTTCAGGTCCTCGAAGGCCAGGGAGCGAATGGCACGAACGGGCATGGCGTTACCTCCAGGGGCGGCAACAATCATCAGTTTCATGCTGCAATGCAATAGGACCAAGGGCGAAGTCCGCGACGGCCGGCCCGAGGCCGCCGCCCGTTACCGCCGCCATGCGGCGCAATTCGGCTTGTTTTCCGCGCTTCGATGAAGACGAATCAGCCGCATTCGGGGCAATGTCGCGATCGAGCGCAGTCGCACCCGAAACCACCCGCAGCGATTGCAGGCTCCGATCTTCACGCCGGGGGGACGAAGACCGTTACCTATGCCTCGTTCCAGTTCTTTCTTCGTCGCATTCTGCATGGTGACGATCGCCGTCTCCGTGGCCGCGCTGGCCTATCTCGTCGCCCATGTGGAGGCTGGCTTTTCCGCCGCGATCGGCTTCGGCCTGCTGCTCGCCATGGTCATCGGCCACTATGGCGGCCAGCAGGCGACCGATCGCCTTGCGACCGAGGCGCGCATGGCCGAGCTTGCGCGCGCCAATGGCGAACTGGCCCATGATCTGGCCGAACTGGCCCGCAGGGTGGACCGTTTCGACACCCTTGCCGTCGATCAGGCGCGGGCCCTGACGGCGCCGCTGTCCGGCGAGATCGGCCAGCTCGGGGCCCTCGTCAAGCAGTTCGCCGAGACGCTGCAGGTGCATGAAGCCGCCATCGTCAGGCTCGGCGCCAACGCGCAGCCGGCAGCGGCGTCCGCTGCGCCGCCCGCAGTGCAACAAGCCGCCCCCGAGCCGGTCACCGCGCCGCCCGAAGCCGCGCCTGGCGAGCCGGCGCCGGCTGCGAGTGGGGTCTCCGCCCCGGCGGCGGGCCGGGCGGTGCCTTCGCGGCTCATCGAGACGCTGCGCCAGCGGCTCGACCGGGCCGAGCCCGCACCGGCCGCCGCGGCGGTCCTGCCGCCCGTGTTCGAAGGCCTGACGCGCGCCGAGGCCATCGCCTCGATCAGCGGCGCGATCGACGCGCGCCGCGTCGATCTCTACCTCCAGCCGATCGTCACGCTGCCGCAGCGCAAGGTGCGCTGGTACCAGGCTTCGGTCCGGCTGCGCATTGCTGCCGGCGATCTCCTGCAGCCCGCCGAATATCGCGACATCGCCGAGCCTGCCGGGCTGATGCCGGCGCTTGACATCGAAACGGTCAGCCGCTGCATCCAGGTGGTCAAGCGGCTCACCTCGCGCAACCGCGATGTCGGGCTCGTCTGCGACATAGCCGGCGCCTCGCTCTCCGACGCCGCTTTCGCGAGCGAGCTCATTGCCCTGCTCGACAGCAACCGCGCGCTGGCCGGTTCGCTGGTCATCGGCCTGCGGCAGGCGACCATGCGCAATCTCGCGCCGCTCGACGGCGAGACGCTCGGCGCGCTGGCCGATCTCGGCTTCCGTTTTGCGCTGGACGCGGTCACCGACCTCCGGTTCGAGCCCCGGGACGTCGCGGCCCAGGGCTTCCGGCAGGTCAAGGTGCCCGTCGACCTGCTGCTCGGCCATCCCGGCCAGGTCGGCACCGCGATCCATCCGGCCGATCTCGCCGGCCTGTTCGCGCGCTACGGCGTCGACTTCATCGTCGAGGGTGTGGAAAGCGAGCCGCAGGTGGTCGACCTGCTCGACCACGACGTCAGGTTCGCCCAGGGCGCGCTGTTCTCGCCGGCCCGTCCGGTCCGTGCCGAAGTGCTCGGCGAATCCGTGGCG
>NZ_JAPSET010000093.1:0-10055 GCF_026847585.1 Phreatobacter sp. AB_2022a | reverse complement strand
GTGGCCACTGGCGTGGGGGCGGCGGCTGGGGCGGCGGCCGACACTGGCATGGCGGCGGGGGCTGGGGTGGCCGGCGCTGGTATGGCCGGCGCCACTACGGTTATGGCTGGGGCGGCGGTCCGGGCTGGGGGTACGGCTGGGATGACGGCTGGGGCCCTGGCTGGGGACCTGGCCCCTGGGGCTACCGGCGCTGGCGGCGCCGGCGCTGGCGCCGCTGCTGGATCCGCTACGGCCGGCGCATCTGCCGCTTCTATCGCTGACCGCACATGGCGGCCGACCGGCGCGCCATGAAACGCCCGACCCCGTCGGCGATATCGGGACCTGCGGCCATCCGCTCGAACTGGGCCGCCTCGACCGCAAGTCCCTCGTCGATCGACAGGTTGATGCCGCGCGTGACGGCCGCGAGGCAGGCGGCGACCGTCGCTGGGCCGTGCGCGATGATGCGCGCGGCCAAGGCTTGAGCAGCCGGCAGCAGTTCGTCCGCCGGCACGACATCGTTGATGAGGCCGACGCGCATGGCCTCCCGGGCGCCGATCGGTTCGCCGGTGAGGATCATCTTCAGCGCCCGTTTGCGGCCGATGAGGCGCGGCAGCCGCTGCGAGCCGCCGAAAGGCGGCGCGAAACCCAGCCGGATCTCTGGCTTGGCAAAGCCCGCCGTCTCGGCCGCGATCGCCAGGGGGCAGGCTTCGACGATCTCGCAGCCGCCGCCGAAGGCAAGGCCGTTGACCGCGGCGATGACGGGCTTGCCGAAGGCCTCGATCCGACGCGTCAGCCCCTGACCGCGCCGGACGAAGTCGCGCATCAGCAGGTCCGGGCCGCCGGCAAGTCTCGCTTCGAGCTCGGCGATGTCGGCGCCGGCGCTGAACGCGCGGTCGCCGGCGCCGGTGACGATGACCGCGCGCACCGAGCGATCCATCTCGATCGCGTCGAGCAGGGTCTGGAAGCGGTCGATCAGCGCGGCGTCGAGCGCATTGAGCTTGTCCGGGCGGTTCAAGGTCAGGGTCGCGACCCGTGCTTCGACGGACATCAGGACGGGCGCGGGCGGCAATGGGGCGGCGGCAGACATGGGGAAATCCTCGGCGTGACGGGCGAACAGTCGCCTCTTCGGTCGCGCTGGACAAACGACTAATCCTGCGCGAGCGTTGAATGAAACTCACCCGGCCCGACGGGCCGGCATCCGGCAGCCTCCATGCGCCAGCGCCTGCCTCCGTTGAACACCTTGCGCCTGTTCGAGGCGGCGGCACGCCTGCTGAGCTTCAAGAATGCCGCCGAGGAGCTGCTGCTGACCCCAAGCGCGGTCAGCCACGGCATCCAGGCGCTGGAGCAGTGGCTCGGCACGCCGCTGTTCATCCGCGGCACGCGCGGCATCGTGCTGACCGAGGCGGGCGGCGCCTATTACCCCAAGGTTCAGGCCGCGCTCGCCATGCTCGCTGCCGCCAGCGGCGAGCTGCTCGCCCGCCATGCCCGGCGCCTGACCGTTAGCGCCGCGCCCACCTTTGCAAGTCGCCTGCTGATGCCCCGGCTCGCCGGCTTCCGCGAAGCGCATCCCGGCATCGACGTGCTGGTGGACACGACGCGCGAACGCATCGACTTTGCCGACGGCATCGACCTGGCGATCCGGATGGGGCGTGGCGGCTGGCAGGGCATGGTGGCCGAGGAACTCTTGCGCGAGACGCTGGTGCCGGTCGCCTCTCCTGAACTTGCCGCGCAGCTTGCGGACAGGGAGCCGGCGGAAGCGCCGCTCATCCGCATCACATCGGTCGCCGAGGACTGGGCGGAGTGGGCGCGCAAGACCGGCCGCGCCCTGAACGGCCGCCCGCCCGGCCTCAGCTTCGATACGTTGCTGCTCGCCTATGACGCGGCGAGCCGTGGCCTCGGGGTCGCGCTCGGCCGGCTGCCGCTGATCGATGCCGAGCTCGCGGCCGGCACTCTGGTCGCGCTCTGGGGGCCGCCGGTTCCGGCGGATACCGGCTACTGGCTGGTCTCGGCCGAAAATCGCGCCGGCGATCCGGCCATCCAGGCCTTCCGGGCCTGGATGGCGGCCCATCCGGTCCGCCTCGCCTGACGGTTCAGCCGTTGCGCGGCTGCCGCCCTTCCAGCGGATAGGCCGGATCGGTATAGCCCGGCGTCGAGGGATGGCCCGCCGGCACCAGGCGGTCGACCAGTTGCTCGTCGGCCTTGGTGAAGTGATAGTTGGGCGCGCCGAGATAATCCTCGAACTGGGCGAGCGTGCGCGGCCCGGCGATCGCCGCCGTGACGAAACGGTTGTTCAGTACCCAGGCCGTGGCGAACTGGCTCGGCGTGATGCCGCGCCTCTCGGCATGGGTCTTCAGCCGCTGGGCGATGGCGATCGATTCCTTGCGCCACTCCGTCTGCATCATGCGGGCATCGGCGCGACCGGCGCGCGAGCCCTCCGGCGGCGGTGCCTTCGGATGGTACTTGCCGCTCAGGATGCCGCGCGCGAGCGGCGAATAGGGCACGACGCCGAGGCCATAGAAGCCGCAGGCCGGCAGGTGCTCCACCTCGGGCATGCGGTTCATCGCATTGTAGTAGGGCTGGCTGACCACCGGCCGGTCGATGCCCATCCGGTCGGCGAGATTGCAGATCTCGGCGACGCGCCAGGAACGGTGGTTGGAGACCCCGTAATAGCGGATCTTGCCCTGGCGCAGGAGATCTCCCAGCGCCCGCACGGTCTCCTCGAGCGGCACCGAATGATCTTCCTTGTGAAGATAGTAGATGTCGATCGCGTCGGTGCCGAGGCGCTTCAGGCTCGCCTCGACCGCCCGCGCCATGTAGCGGCGCGACAGGCCGCGCTCATTGGGGCCGGAACCGGTCGGATTGCCGAGCTTGGTGGCCAGCACCCAGTGATCCCGGTCGCGCCGGATGGCGCGGCCGACGATCTCCTCGGAACGCCCTTCCGTATAGACGTCGGCCGTATCGATGAAATTGACGCCGGCATCCTTCGCCCGGCCGATGATCCGGTCGGCGTCGGCTTCCTCCGTCGGCCCGCCGAACATCATCGTGCCCAGGCAGATCGGCGATACCTTCAGGCCGGAGCGGCCGAGACTGCGGGTTTCCATGGGGAGGTTCCTGGCGAATGGCGAATGGCGAATGGCGAATGGCGAATGGCGAATGGCGAATGGCGAATGGCGAATGGCGAATGGCGAATGGAACCGCCGCGGCGGCGGCACGTCAAACCCGAAAGCCGGCCTCGGGCCGCGCGCCACGCGCATACCCTACTCGCTATTTGCCACTCGCCATTCGCTTCCTACGCGGCCTGCGCCGTGGCGTCGCGCAGCAGCCGCGTTGCCTGCTCGGCGGTCATCGGCTCGCCGAAGGCGAAGCCCTGGGCGAAATCGCAGCCGAGCTGGTAGAGCTCCACCGCATCGGCGTCGACCTCAGCGCCCTCGGCCACCACGTCCATGCCGAGATCGTGGCCGAGCGCGATGATCGAGCGCAGCATGACCGGGCGAACGCCGCGGGCATCGGCGCGCACGAAGCTCTTGTCGATCTTGATCGTGTCGAAGGGAAAACGCTGGAGGTAGGAGAGCGAGGAATAGCCCGTGCCGAAATCATCGAGCGACAGGCCGGCGCCGAGGTCGCGGATCCGCTGCAGGATCTGCGCGGCATATTCCGGATTCTCCATGACCAGGCTCTCGGTCAGTTCGAGCTTCAGCGAGCCGCGCGCGACCGGCGCCCGCGCGAGCACGCCCTTGACGTCCTGCAAGAGGTCGTGGCGCAGCAGCTGGCGGCTGGACACGTTGACGGCCGCGAACAGCGGCGGGTCGAGCGGCATGAGCTGCTGCCACTGGAACAGCTGCCGCGCGGTGCGGTCGAGCACGAACAGGCCGAGCTCGACGATCAGGCCGGTCTCTTCGGCAATGGCGATGAACTCGCCCGGCGGCAGGCGGCCGAGACGCGGATGGTCCCAGCGCACGAGCGCCTCGAAACCGGCGAGCGTGCGATCGGCGAGCCGCACCACGGGCTGGTAGACGATGGCGATCTCCGAGCGCTCCAGGGCCCGCCGCAGATCGCTCTCCAGCGCCAGGCGGTCGGTCTTCTGGGCGCGCAGCGCCTGCTTGAACACCTCGATGCGGTCGCCGCCGAGCCGCTTGCCGTGATAGGCGGCGAGTTCGGCATCCTTCAGGAGATCCTCGCGGCCGCGCTGCGTGCCGTCGGCGAGGGCGATGCCGAGCGAGCCGGTGAGGAAGATCTCGCGGTCGCCGAAGGCGATCGGCGCGCGCAGGGTCTTGCGGATGGTTTCGGCAAAGGCGGTGATGCGCTCGGGCGTGCGCTCAGAGACCAGGATGATGCCGAACTGATCGCCATTGAGCCGGGCGAGCGTATCCTGCGGCTTCAGGAGGCGCGCCAGCCGGCGGGACACCGTGAGCAGGATGGAATCGCCGACCGCCATGCCGACGGAATCGTTGACCTGCTTGAACCGGTCGATGTCGAAGACCAGCACGGTCGGCCGCCAGGTCTCGTCCGACCGGGCAATGGTCAGGGCGGCGTCGAGGCGGTCGAGGAACAGCTCGCGATTGGGCAGGCCGGTCAGGTTGTCGTGCACCGCATCGTGCAGCAGGCGCTCCTCGGCGGTCTTGTATTCGGTGACGTCGGTCAGGGTGCCGACGAGCCGCACCACCTCGCCGTCGGAGCCGACCACCGGCCGCGCCCGCAGCGCGAACCAGGCGAAATGATTGTCGGCCGCGCGCATGCGGAACTCTTCGAAGAGCCGGCCGCGCCGGTGTTCGACCACGGTGTCGAGGGTCGAGCGCACGCGGTCGCGGTCGGCCGGATGGATCGCCTCGACGAATTTCGTCGCCGCGCCCTCGAGCGCGCCGCGCCTGAGGCCGAGATGCTGCTCCGCCTCCGGGCTGACCCAGATCCGGTTGGCGCCGACGTCCCAGTCGAAGATGATGTCGCCCGATCCGGTCAGCGCCAGGGCCTTGCGCTCGCTGTCGGAGACCAGGGCCTGCGGCACGGTGCCGCCGGCAAAGGCATGCTGCATCACCGTGAAGCCGATCAGCATGACCAGCAGCACCAGGGCGCCGAGCAGCGCGGGCGCGGCTATCTCGTTGTTGAGCCGGCCGGTGACCATCAGCAGCGCGGCGCCGCCCCAGATCATGAACAGGATCCAGGTCGGCACCAGGTTGATCGCCCGGTCGTAGCGCAGGAAGGCAAGGTAGACGAGGATGACCGTGCCGAGAATGGTGACGATGCCGATGCCGAGGCGGGCGATGCCGGCGGCGATCGAGGGATCGAACCAGGCGACCGTCACGAGCCCGCCGGCAAAGGCGAGCCAGATCGCGGTGAGCACAGTGTAGCGCACGTGCCAGCGATTGAGGTCGAGATAGGCGAACAGGAAGATCATCAAGGTGGCGGAGAGGATCGCCTCCGCCGTCGCCCGCCAGAACCGGACCGCCTCGGGGCCGAGCTCCATCACCCGTGTCCAGAAGCCGAAATCGAGCGCCAGCGTGCCGAGCACCGCCCAGGCGAGCAGCGCCGCCGCCGGGAACATCAAGGAGCCCTTGACCACGAAGAGGATGGTCAGGAACAGCGCGAGCAGGCCGGCAATGCCGAGCACGATGCCGCGATAGAGCGTGAACGAGTTCTCGCGGTCCTTGAACGCGTCGGGCTGCCAGAGCGTGATCTGCGGCAGGCGCGGATCGCGCAGCTCGGCGACAAAGGTCACCGTGGTGCCCGGATCCAGGGTGATCAGGAAGACGTCCTGGTCGACGGCCGACTGGCGCTCCGGCCGGAAGCCCTGGCTCGGCGTCAGCGACACGATGCGCTGCGAGCCGAGGTCCGGCCAGATCAGCCCCGAGCGGATCAGCCGGTAGTGCGGCACGACGATCAGCCGGTCGACCTGTTCGTCGGTGGCGTTCGACAAGGCGAAGACCGCCCAGGTCAGGCTGGACGTCGCCTGCGTCTGGCGGATCTCCATGCGCCGGACGATGCCGTCGGCGCCGGGTGCGGTCGGCACGCTGACCCGGTCGGCCTCGCCCTGCACGAACTCGACCGCGCGGCCGAGATTGATGGCCGGCCGATCGAGCGTCACCGCCACCGGGTCGAGCGCCAGCGCCGGCCCGCTGCCGGCAGCCGTGAGGCCGGCGGCGAGCGCAAGGCAGAGACTGAGGAGCCGGAGGGAGGAAAGAAGCGTGCGCACGGTCGCCGTGGTCAGGACGAAGGAATGAACGGGCGTCACGCCATGGGCCTCGGTTGTGGCGCCAATACGGCGCATGGCATTCGTCTTGGCAAAGACTTAGCCGGGCTTATCACGTCGAGGCAAGGTCGCCGGGCACCTTTCAGCCAGCGATCCAAGGATTATCACCGCGCCGGTCGGCCCGGAAAAGAAGACGGCGGGCCCATGGCCCGCCGCGATCGTGTCGATTGCCGCCGGCTCACGCCGAGGGCTGCGGCTCCAGCCCGTCGTCATTGGCAGGCCGGCGGCCCTTGCCCGCCGTCGGCACCGCCGAGGAGCGGCCGGAATTCTTGTCCGGCTCGGAATCGCGCACCGGCGGCTTGCCGGCGATGAGATCCTTCAGCTCCTCGCCGGTCAGCGTCTCGTATTCCAGCAGCGCTTCGGCGACGCGGACGAACTCCTCGTGCTTCTCGGTCAGGATGCGGCGGGCCTCGACATAGCCTTCCTGCACCAGGCGCTTGACCTCGCTGTCGATCTTCTGGGCAGTGGCTTCCGAAATGCTCTGCTGCCGGCCCATCGACATGCCCAGGAACACCTCTTCCTGGTTGTCGCCATAGGCGACGAGGCCGAGCTCGTCGGAAAAGCCCATGCGGGTCACCATGGCGCGCGCCATCTTCGTCGCCTGGTCGATGTCGCCGACCGCACCCGACGTGATGTTCTCCTTGCCGAAGGTCAGTTCCTCGGCGACGCGCCCGCCCATGGCGACCGCCAGGTGCGAGGTATATTCCTTGTACTTCATGGAATAGCGGTCGCCCTCGGGCAGGAACTTGACCATGCCGAGCGCGCGGCCGCGCGGAATGATCGTCGCCTTGTGCACCGGCAGGCCGGCGGGCACGTTGAGGCCGACCACCGCGTGACCGGCCTCGTGATAGGCCGTCAGCTTCTTCTCCTCCTCGGACATGGCCATGGAACGGCGCTCAGCGCCCATCATGACCTTGTCCTTGGCGTCCTCGAGATCGATCATGGTGACCATGCGCTTCGAGCGCCGGGCCGCTAGCAGCGCCGCCTCGTTGATCAGGTTCATCAGGTCCGCGCCGGAGAAGCCGGGCGTGCCGCGGGCGATGATCTTCAGATCGACGTCGGGTGCCAGCGGCACCTTGCGGGCATGCACCTTGAGGATCTTCTCGCGGCCGTTGACGTCAGGATTGGGCACCACGATCTGGCGGTCGAAGCGGCCCGGCCGCAGCAGCGCCGGATCGAGCACATCGGGCCGGTTGGTCGCGGCGATGATGATGATGCCCTCGTTCGGCTCGAAACCGTCCATTTCGACCAGCAGCTGGTTCAGCGTCTGCTCGCGCTCGTCGTTGCCGCCGCCGAGGCCGGCGCCGCGATGGCGGCCGACCGCGTCGATTTCATCGATGAAGATGATGCAGGGCGCGTTCTTCTTGGCCTGCTCGAACATGTCGCGGACACGGCTCGCGCCGACGCCGACGAACATTTCGACGAAGTCCGAACCCGAAATGGTGAAGAAGGGCACATTGGCCTCGCCCGCCACCGCCTTGGCGGTGAGGGTCTTGCCCGTGCCGGGCGGGCCGACCAACAGCACGCCGCGCGGGATGCGGCCGCCGAGCCGCTGGAACTTCTGCGGGTCGCGCAGGAACTCGACGATCTCCTGCAGGTCCTGCTTGGCCTCGTCGATGCCCGCAACGTCCTCGAAGGTGACGCGCCCGTGGGCCTCGGTCAGGAGCTTGGCCTTGGACTTGCCGAAGCCCATGGCCTTGCCGCCGGCGCCCTGGATCTGCCGCGACATGAAGATCCACAGGCCGATCAGCAGCAGGACCGGGAACCACTGGGCAAGGAGCGCCACGAACCACGGCACCTGCTCGCCCGGCGGACGCGCCTGGACCTGCACGCCCTTCTCGAACAGCTTCTGAGTCAGGCCGGGATAGGGTGGCGAATAGGTCTGGAAGGTCCGACCATCGGTGAAATGGCCCGTCACTTCGGGCCCCTGGATGGTGACGTCGCGGACCCGACCGCCCTCGACCTCGGAGAGGAACTGGGTGAACGGCATGTCCGACGAACCCTGCCGTTGCTGCGGGCTCTGGAACAGCGTGAACAACGCCAGCAAAAGCAGGACGATGATCACCCAGAGGGCGAGGTTGCGGAAATTGGAGTTCATCGCGGTCCTTCCCCGGGGCTCAGCCACGTCCTGCGCCGCAGCGGCGCGTTTCATGCGATCGGCAATAGCCCAGCCCGTTAGAATACGTAATGTAGGTTCGGCGGCGAGCCTTGCCAAGGAGAGGTCGCTGCATCCGCGCGGTTCTGTTGAGGCGAGATCGCAATCCGGTCAACTCTTTATTGCGCCATGCGACGATCGGCCGGGGGCCGGCGCGGCGGCTCCCGCGATAGAATGACCCGGCCTTCCGGCGTGACCGCCACCATGGCGCCGCGCAGCGTCGCCCTGGCCGCCTCGCCTTCGGCGAGCGCCATCAGGACCTCGACCGAGAGCTCCTCGAGGGCGGCGAGCCGCTCGGCGCTCGCCCCGCCGCCGACCCGCTCGATCGCCATCGACAGCAGCATCTGCACGCTGGCCAGTGGCTCGGCGAGCCAGGCCTTGGCCTCATAGACCTCGGTTCCCGGTACGACGGTCGGCCGGCGGCTCGCCGCGGCGAGCTTGTCCGCCTGGTGCCGCAAGGCCTCGTCGATCAGGCGCATGCGGCCGGCGAAGGTCGCCAGACGCTCGATGTCGAGCCCCTCTCCGGCCATGGCGGCGATCAGTTTGCGGAGCCTTGCGCGGGTGAAGCGGTCGTCGACATTGGACGGATCCTGGATCGGCTCGAAGCCGGCCGCGCGGGCGGTCGCGGCGAGCCGGGCGCCGGTCGCCCACAGGAATGGCCTGACGATGGCGATGCCGTCGCGCTCCGCAATCTCGGCCATGGCTTTCAGGCCGAGCGGGCCCGAGCCGCGCAGGAAGCGCATCAGCACGGTCTCGGCCTGGTCGGAAATGGTGTGGCCGGTGACGATCGCCTCCGCGCCGACCCGCCGCGCCTCGGCGGCAAGCAGGCGGTAGCGCGCCTCGCGCGCTTCGCGCTGCAGGCCGGCCTCGGGTTTCGGCCCGGACCAGACGAGAATCTCGGCCGGCAGGCCGAGCCGGGCCGCGGCGGCCGCCACCATGGCGCATTCGGCTTGTGCTTCCGGCCGCAATCCATGGTCGACCGTCGCGACATGCAGCGCGGGGCCATCGGCCCGCGCGGCCCGCCAGCGTGCGAGAGCGGCCATCAGGCCCATCGAATCCGGACCGCCCGACACCGCCAGCAACAAGGCCCGGTGATCGGCGAAGCGGTCGAAGATGTCAGGGAGATCGGAAATGTCGAACGGCTTGGCCGGTTCGACCTCAGCAGCGTGCACGGCGTTGCTCGCTGACGACCGCAGCCTTGGTCTGCTGGGCGGCATTCGGATATTTGCGGTTGAACTCCGCAAAGGCCGCGCAGGCGGCCTCGCGCTCGCCGAGCGCGTTGAGCGACTGGCCGAGGCGCAGGAGGCTCGACGGCGCGCGGCTGATGCGCGGATAGTCGGTCGAAACCTTCAGGAACTGCTCGGCAGCCTCGCGATACTGCCGGCGCTGATACATGGTCTCGCCGAGCTGATGGGTGGCATCGCCCACCAGCCGGTCGCGCGGATGGTTCTGGATGAAGCCGCGCAGCGCCATTTCGGCCTGCTCGTATTCGCGCCGCTGCACGAGCGCGACCGCCTGGCTGAACTCCTCGCGCGGCGAGGTGGCGATGATCGGCTGCGTGCCGGTGCTGGCCATGCGCCCGCCGCCGCGCGGATCGAGACTCGGATCGTTCGCCGCCTGGCCGGACAGCTGGCCGAGGTCGAGCGGCTGATTGCCGCCGTCGGCGAAGCCCTCGCC
>NZ_JAPSET010000092.1:0-10753 GCF_026847585.1 Phreatobacter sp. AB_2022a | reverse complement strand
CGCTTTATGCCGATGTCCGCACGTTCATTCTGGGCGTCATCGCGGCCTTCGTCGGCACCGCCTATGCGGCCTACCTCACCAGCGAGCCGATCCTCGACCTCTTCCCGTTTCTGATCCTGCTGATCGGCCTGACCCGGGCCGCCCGCATCATGCAGTACAAGCGGGTGCGCCGGCAGGCGATGAGCTACGAGACCGCACGTGGCTGGGAGCGGGAATATACGCTCGGCGCCAATGTCTTCGTCTTTGCGCTCGGCCTGTGGTGCTTTGCCAGCTTCACCCTGTCGAACAACCAGATCGCCCATCTGTTCAGCGTGTCGGTGGTCCTGTCGCACATGGTCGGCATTACCGGCCGGAACTTCGCCAACGACCGGTTCGTCAACCAGCAGATCATCTGCCTCGGCATTCCGCTGGTCGGCGGCCTGATCGCGACGGCCAGCATCCACCACATCGTCCTCGCCTGTTTCGCCATTCCCTTCTTCGGCAGCATGCGCAGCATCGCTACGCGCCTGCGCAACATGCTGCTCGACGCCGTCATGGCACGGCGCGACGTGGAACTGCTGGCGAGCCGCTTCGACACGGCGCTCAACAACATGCCGCATGGCCTTGCCATGTTCGACGCGAGCGGGCGCCTGGTGGTGCTCAATGCCCGCTGGTCCGAGATCCTGCCGGGCGACGAGCGCGTCGTGCGCGCGGGCACGCGCGTCGCCGCGCTCGTCGGCGGCTATGTCGACAATGGCGTGCTCGGCGAGCGCGACGCCGGCCGCATCCTCGACCTCGTCTACCGCAGCTCGCAGTCGCGGCAGACCAACAAGCTCGAACTGGAGAGCAGCGAGCGCTATGTCGATCTGACCCTGCAGCCGATGGAGACCGGCGGCATGGTGGTGGTGATCGAGGACATCACTGAGAAGCGCCGCACCGAGGCGCGCATGGCCCATATGGCGCGCCACGACGCGCTAACCGGCCTGCCGAACCGCACGCTGTTCCAGGAGCGGCTCGAACTGGCCCTGGCGATGCGGCAGGACAGCGAAATGCTGGCCGTGCTGTTCGTCGATCTCGACAATTTCAAGCAGGTCAACGACACGCTGGGCCATCCGATCGGCGACACCCTGCTGATCGAGGTGGCCGACCGGCTGCGCTTCGTCATCGGCGAGACCAACCTCGTGGCGCGGTTCGGCGCCGATGAATTCGTCGTGCTGCAAGGCAATGCGCGCTCGGTCAACGATGTCGCCAAGCTCGCCGCGCGGATCATCGAGAACCTCTCCGACACGGTGCAGATCGAAGGGGCGACGGTCGTCTCCGGCGCCTCCGTCGGCATCGCGCTCGCGCCGCGCGACGGTAACGATCCCGATCAGCTCCTGAAATCGGCCGATATGGCCCTGGCGCGCGCCAAGGCCGGCGGCAAGGGCATCCTCCACTTCTACGAGGAGGAGATGGACCGGCAGGCCCAGGCCCGTCGCGTCACCGAGCTCGACCTGCGCAAGGCGATCCACAACGAGCAGCTGGCGGTCTATTTCCAGCCGCTGCTGAACCTGAAGACCCTGCGCATCTCCACCTGCGAAGCCCTCGTGCGCTGGCCGCACCCGACCCGGGGCATGGTGTCTCCGGCCGAATTCATGCCGATCGCCGAGGAGACGGGCCTTGTCGTCGAGCTCGGCCGGCAGGTCATGCGCAAGGCCTGCGCCGCCTGTGCCGCCTGGCCCAACAAGGTGCGGGTCGCCGTCAATCTGTCGCCCGTGCAGTTCGAGCGCGACGATATCGTCGCGCTGGTGAGCGACACGCTTGCGGCGACCGGTCTTGCCGCGGACCGGCTCGAGGTGGAGATCACCGAGACGCTGCTGCTGCAGGACTCGGCAGCCGTGCAGGCTTCGCTCAAGGGGCTGCGCGACATGGGCGTCAGGATCGCGCTCGACGATTTCGGCACCGGCTATTCCAGCCTCAGCTACCTGCAGAAGTTCCCGCTGCAGAAGGTCAAGATCGACCGCTCCTTCGTGCGGCACATCGAGACCGATCCGCGCTCGGTCAAGCTGCTGCAGGGCGTCACCCGGATCGGCGCCGATCTCGGCTTGACGGTGGTGGTGGAAGGCGTCGAGACCTACAATCAGATGAAGCTGATCGACGAGCCCGGCGTCGTCACCGAGATCCAGGGCTTCCTGCTGAGCCCGGCCATTCCGGACGAGCAGCTGCGCGTGCTTCTCAGCCGGTCGGGCGAGGGGCTGCTGCGCAAGGTCGCCTGAGCGACGCGGCCATCCGCCGGCACGCGCAAGGCCCTCAATCTCCGGCCAGCCTGTTGCCACATCCTGATCGGCTCTCCCGATCGCCGTGACCGCTGCCCGACCGCGGGCGGGCCGTGTCATGTTCTGCACGTCGCGCGTGCAGGTCGGCACCTCCTCCCTCTCGCGAGCCCTGCCTTGCGCCGTCCGGCAGGGCGTTCCATCAGGCCACCGGGACGGCGCGTCGACTGGTTTTGCAAGCTGTCTCAGGAGATGCTCTGTCCGGCGCAACCGATGCGGGTGCGTGCGCAGGCCAGGATTACACGTTAACCAAGAAAGCCAAGCAGTAGCGATGTTCTCGCTGTCCATTCTGCGGCCGCGTTAACGCTATTTTAACCAAGCGCTTTCCAAACATTAAAATTTGATTAACATTGTTGCCATTCCTGGCCGCGAAGACTGATTTTCGATATGGGGCGTGCGTTATGAATACGGTGAGTTCCCCAGGAGTCTTCGTCAACCACGTGCTAGAACTGCTCGGCCGTATCGAATACCGCCGCGCGGAGAGTAAAGAAGACAAGCTGGCGATCTACCGCCTGCGCTACGAATGCTACCTTCGCGAAGGCGCGATCCGTCGCAACAAGACCGGCCTGTTCAAGGACAGCTATGACAGCGCGCCGAATGTTTGGATATTCGGCCTCCACATCGATGGCCGGCTGGCGAGCTCCATCCGAATCCACGCCGCGAACGCCGTTCATCCGATATCGCCGGCCATGACCATCTTCGGCGATCTCCTGGGGCCGCGCATCGCCGCGGGCGAAACCATCATCGACCCGACCAGGCTCGTCGTCGATCACGACATGTCCCGGGCCTATCCCGGCCTTGCCTATGCGACGGTGCGGCTCGGCATGCTGGCTTCGGAGTTCTGCAAGGCGGATTTCGCGCTCGCGACCGTCCGCAGCGAGCATCGCGCCTTCTACAAGCGCCTGCTGGCCATGGAGCCGATCGGCGAGCCGCGGCCCTATCCGGGACTGAAGCGTCCGATCAACCTGATGGGCGTGCACTATCCGACCATGAAGAGCAAGGTGATCGCGCGCTATCCCTTCCTCGCTTCCAGCGCGGTCGAGCGCGACTTTCTGTTCGGGCCGCGCCGCGACGATCTCGGCCCGACGCGTGCCACGCCGGCCGGCGGAGGCCGCCAGGCCGCCTGACGTCCTCCAGGGGCGGGATCCCCGCCAGCCGCAAGGTTGCCGGTGCGGTCAGGATGGCCGCAGCAGCCGCATGGCATTGGCCGTGACGATGACGGTTGCGCCGGTGTCGGCGAGAATCGCCGGCCAGAGCCCGGTGACCCCGGCAATGGTGGTGACCAGGAACACCGCCTTCAGGCCGAGGGCCACGGTGATGTTCTGCCGGATGTTGGCCATGGTCCGGCGCGACAGGGCGACGAGGGCGGCGACATCGGCAACGCGTCCGTGCAGCACGGCCGCGTCGGCCGTCTCGAGCGCGACGTCGGCGGCCCCGCCCATGGCGATGCCGACATCGGCCGCGGCCAGGGCCGGGGCGTCGTTGATGCCGTCGCCGACCTTGCCGACGCGCTCGCCCTGCCGCTTCAGCTCCTCGACGATGCGCATCTTGTCCTCGGGCAGAAGCTCGCCGTGCGGCTCGATGCCGACGACCCGGGCAATGGCCTCGGCGGTGCGGCTGTTGTCGCCGGTCAGCATGAGCGTGCGGATCCCGGCCTGCTTCAGCCGCTCCAGTCCCTCGCGGGCATCGGCGCGCGGTTCGTCGCGCATGGCGATGAGCCCGGCAGGGCTGCCGTCGACCAGCAGCACCGAAACGGTCTTGCCCTCGTCATTGAGCGCCTTGATCCGGGTCGCGGCCTCGGGCGGCAGCACCGCCCGCTCGCCGGCCGCCGCTGCCGCGCCGAGGAAGACTGCGCGCCCTTCGACCGTGCCGGCGAGGCCCTTGCCGGCGATGGCCGCAAGGCCGGCCGCAGGTGCCGGGCTGACGCCGTCGGCCTCGGCCCGCGCGAGGATCGCCCGCGCCAGCGGATGGTTCGAGCCCGTCTCCAGGCCGGCAGCAAGGGCCAGAACCGCCTGCTCGCCGGTGCCGAAGCCGACAATGTCGGTCACCTTCGGCTTGCCCTCGGTCAGCGTGCCCGTCTTGTCGAAGGCGATCGTCGTCAAGGTGCCGAGGCGCTCCAGGACCGCGCCGCCCTTCATCAGAAGGCCGCGGCGGGCGCCGGCCGCAAGGCTGGCGGCGATCGCCGCCGGCGTCGAGATGACGAGCGCGCAGGGACAGCCGATCAACAGGATGGCAAGACCCTTGTAGATCCATTCCGTCCAGGCGCCGCCCGCGATGAGCGGCGGAACGACGGCGACGAGCGCGCCGACCACCAGCACGGCGGGCGTATAGTAGCGGGAGAAGCTGTCGATGAAGCGTTCGGTCGGCGCCTTTGATTCCTGCGCTTCCTCGACGAGCTTGACGACCCGGGCGATGGTGTTGTCGGCGGCCGCCGCCGTCACCCGCACGGTGAGCGCCGCATCGCCATTGACCGTGCCGGCAAAGACCGGGTCTCCGACCGTCCTGCGCCTGGGCGTGCTCTCGCCGGTCACCGGCGCCTCGTCGATGGCGCTGTCGCCCGCCACGACGACGCCGTCGGCCGGCACCCGGTCGCCGGGCCGGATCAGGATGATCGTGTCGACGGCGAGGCTTTCGGCCGGTACCTCGCGGGTCCGGCCGTCGACAGCGACGAGCGCCGTCTTGGGCACGAGGTCGGCAAGGCCCTGGATGCTGGCGCGCGCCCTGGTGGCCGCCACGCCCTCGAGCAATTCGCCGACCAGGAACAGGAAGACGACGGCCGCGGCCTCCTCGGTCGCGCCGATGATGACGGCGCCAACCGCGGCAATGGTCATCAGCATCTCGATCGAGAAGGGCGTGCCGGCCAGCGCGGCGGCGAAGGCGCGCCGCGCGACCGGCACCAGGCCCACGGCGAGCGCCAGCAGGAAGGCCCAGTGGTCCAGCGCCGGCACCAGCTTGCCGACGCCATAGGCGGCGGCGAGCGCGAGGCCGCAGGCAATCGTCGTCAGCCCCTTGCGGCTCTGCCACCAACGGCCGATCGAGGGCGCGTGCGCGTGGTCATGGCCGTCGGGTGCCTGCCGGTCCGGCGCGGCGGCTGACGGAACCGCATGGTCGTGCGCCTGGCGATGGCCGGCACCGTGGCGATGGTCGTGGCCATGATCATGAGCGTGGCCGCCGCAGGACCCATGGTCGTGACGGGCGTGATCGCCGGGCGGCCGGCGCGCCGCCGGCGCGCCGCGGCGCGTCTCGATCGGCTCGACCCCGTAGCCGAGGCCCGCGACACGGGCGCTGAGCGCTGCCAGATCGCTTTCCGGCGCATGGGTCACGGTCATGCGGCCGGTCGCCACGGAAACCGCGACATCCGATATGCCGGGCAGGCGCCGCACCGCCGTATCGATCTTGGCCGCACAGGATGCGCAATCCATCCCTTCGATGCGGAAGCGGCTCTGGCGAAGCGTGCTGGTCATCACGATATTCCTGTCCATGTGCGACCGTGATTAAAGGTCGCGGCGATGGGCCGGCAAGACCGTGAGCGTAAAATCGGGCCGGAGCTATAACATTACCGCGGCGCCCGGACGAGTAATCGAGGCCTCTTGCAACGTAAGACGCGGCCCCGGTAAGATGTTATAATAAAACGCTGCTGCGGCAGTGTGGTGCGGATACAGGATCTGTCGATGCGTACAGACAACCGCAAGCCCTTCGATGCCGTCCGGCGCGGACAGAAGCCGGCGCGTCCCCAAGCCGGCGACGGCTTCCGGCGCGAAACCTTCGCGCTGCCGCGCGAGGCGGCGCGGGCGAAAGCGCGCGAGATCCTCGCGCGCTTCCCGAAGGCGGCCTATATGACCGAGATCGAGGCCTGGCGGGAACTGGAGGACGGGCGCATCGAATTCACGATGCGCCGGCTGCCGACCGCCGACTGACGGTGTCAGGCGCGCAGCTTGGCGCGCTTGCCGATCTCCGCGTCGGCCTCGTCGTCGTCTTCTTCTTCCTCGTCGTCGCCGTCTTCCGACGGCTCGTCGTCGTCATGGCTCTCCGTCTCGTCGTCTTCGAGATCGAGCGGGGCGAGCGCCACGGCGGGGATCTTCTCGCGGAACAGGTCGCCCTCTTCGCCGATCCAGATGCAGGTCACTTCGTCGGCCTCAACGGAGGCCACGGTGAGCGCCTGGCCGCCCGATTTCAACATCACCACGTCACCCGCATTGTAGGTCATGCCATCCTCCTGGTTGGACCACGCCATCGGTCTAGCGGAGGCTGGTGACGGGACGATCACAGCGCCGGCTTTTGCAACCTCGTCCGCCGCGCCGCGGCCCCTGCGACGTTTCGCCCGAGGGCTCTAAGTAGTCGGACGAATGACGGCGCCGGGGCCAATGCTTACATTTAGCTGACAGGAAGCCTGCAGGGGTGGTGTTGGCACAGGATCGGGGCGAGATGCCGGAAGCGCTGTTGGATGTCGTCGACGAGTGCGTCCGCAATGGCCGGCGCCGAAGCGAAATCGCTGCGTTCCTGGCCCGGGAATATGGCCTCGACGCCGGCTCGATCGTCCGTCTGCTCGCCGCCCACGGCGCGCGCAGCGCCGGCCGCACGCGCGGTGCGGCCGATCGCCGTGGTCCGTCGCCGCTCGATCACTACGCGCCCGTCGCCTGACCCGATCGCCGCGCGGCCCTGCCAAGCTTCAGCGGCCCGCGCCCCGTGCCTTCAGGTCAGCCATCAGCGCACGCAGCCCATAGGTCCAGGGCGGGCACTCCGTCGAGAGGCGCACCCGGTTGGAGAGGCTGCCGAGCTCGGCGCTGGCAATCGTGACGATGTCGCCGCGCCTGTGCGTGAAGCCCTTGCCCGGCGCGTCGCGGTCCTGGATCGGCGCGAACAGCGTGCCGCAATAGAGGACCAGACCGTCGGGATACTGGTGATGGGGGCCGATGGCCTGGGCCGCCAGATCCTCGACGTCGCGCGAGATCGCCGCCATGTCGCTCCGCCCGTCCAGAACGAAGCCGTCCTCGCCGGTCACGGTCAGCGAGACCTTCATGGCCCGCACCTGGTCGATGCCGAAGGTGGCGTCGAACAGGCGCACGAACGGGCCGATGGCGGCGGAGGCATTGTTGTCCTTGGCCTTGCCCAGCAGCAGCGCGGAGCGGCCCTCGACATCGCGCAGATTGACGTCGTTGCCGAGCGTCGCACCGACGATCCGACCGTCGGAAGCGATCACCAGGACCACTTCGGGTTCGGGATTGTTCCAGGTGGAGATCGGATGCAGGCCGATATCGGCGCCGGTGCCGACCGAGGACAGGACCGGCGCCTTGGTGAAGATCTCCGCGTCCGGACCGATGCCGACCTCGAGATATTGCGACCAGAGCCCGCGCTCGATCAGGTGCTGTTTCAGCGCGGCGGCGGCGGGCGAGCCGGGCTTCAGGCCCTTCAGTTCGCCGCCGATGATCGCGCCGATCTCGGCGCGGATCGCGCCCGCCCGCTCGGGAACGCCCTTGGCCTGTTCCTCGATGACGCGCTCGACCATCGACAAGGCGAAGGTGACGCCTGCCGCCTTCACGGCCTGCAGGTCGATCGGCGACAGGAAGGCCGGTCGTTCCGGATCGGCGGCATCCGGTGCGGAATTCGCCAGGATCTCGGCGAAAGCCCCGACGCGCTCGCCGGCCGCGGCCTTGAGTGCGCCGGCCGGGTCGGGCTGGTCGAACAGGTCCGCCGTGGTCGGAAACGCCTTCGTCACGTCATAGACGCCGTCGGACCTGACGGCGACCACGGAAGCACCGAGGCCCGGCCGCATGACGCGGCCGACCAGGCAGCCAGCTGTGCCGTCGGCGGGCAGGGTGCTGGTGGGATCGAGTGCGAGGCGGGGCATCAGATGCACCTGCCGCCGTCGACTTCCAGCACCACGCCGGTAATGAACTCGCCGGGATCGGCGGCCAGGAACAGCGCGGCCTCGGCAATGTCCTCGGGCGTCGACAGGCGGCCCATCGGGATCGAGGCGACGAACTTCTTGCGCATCTCGGGCGTGTCCTCGCCCATGAAGGTGCCGAGCAGCGGCGTGTCGCCGGCGACCGGGGCAAGCGCGCAGACGCGGATCCTGTCGGGGGCGAGCTCCACCGCCATCGACTTGGACATGAGGTTCACCGCGCCCTTGGAGGCGTTGTACCAGGTCAGGCCCGGGCGCGGCCTGAGGCCGGCGGTCGAGCCGACATTGACGATGCAGCCGCCGCCCTGGGCGCGCATCAGCGGCACCACGGCATGGGCAAAGTGGAAGATCGACTTGACGTTGACGTCGAAGACCCGATCGAAGGTCGCCTCGTCAACCTCGAGCATCGGCTGGTTGCGGTGCGAGGTACCGGCATTGTTGATGAGGATATCCACCCGGCCGAAACGCTCGACCACCTTGGCCACCGCCCGCTGCACGTCCTTGGCCTTGGACACGTCGCACTTGACGCCCATCGCCTTGCGGCCGAAGCCCTTGGCCACCGCCTTGGCGCCGTCCTCGTTGAGGTCGAACACCGCGACCTTGGCGCCTTCGCGCGCGAAGGTCTCGACAATGCCCTTGCCGAAGCCCTGGGCGCCGCCGGTGACGATCGCGACCTTGTCCTTGAGACGCATGGGTTCCCCACTTCCTTGAAAATTCAAAAATGCTGTGTCGGGTGCTGGCAGGCCGGCCGCGATCCGGGCCGGCCGCCGCGTCAGCCGTGATTGATCACGACGGTCTTCGAAGCCGAGAACTCGTAGAGCGCCTCGAAACCCTTCTCGCGGCCATGGCCCGACTTCTTCACGCCGCCGAAGGGCAGCTCGATGCCGCCGCCCGCGCCGTAGCCGTTGACGAAGACCTGGCCGCAGCGCATGGCGCGGGCGACCCGCATGGACCGTTTGGCCTCGCGGCTCCAGACGCCGGCGACGAGGCCGAAATCGGTGCCGTTGGCGAGGCGGATGGCGTCGGCCTCGTCATCGAACGGGATGGCCGAGAGGACCGGACCGAAGACTTCGTCACAGGCGAGCCGGTTGGAGCGCGGCACCGGGCCGAACAGGGTGGGCGCGACATAGTGGCCGCCGGCCGGCAGGCCATCGGCCAGCACGCCTTCGGCCAGAACCGGAATGCCGTCGGCCCGGGCGCGCTCGACGAAGCCTTCGACGCGCCGCTTCTGGCCGGCATTGATCATCGGGCCGAGGTCGAGATCCATGTCCCAGCTGCCGACGCGCACGGTCCGGAAGCGTTCGGCGACCCGGCCGACCAGTTCGTCATAGGCCTTGCGCTCGACCAGCATGCGCGAGCCGGCCGAGCAGGTCTGGCCGCCGTTCTGCACGATGGCATTGACCAGTACCGGCACCGCGGCGTCGAAATCGGCATCGGCGAACAGGATCTGCGGGCTTTTTCCCCCGAGCTCCAGAGTGCAGCCGATATGGTTCTTGGCCGCCGCTGTCTGGATCAGCGTGCCGACCTCGGGCGAGCCGGTGAACGAGATGAAGTCAATGCCGCGGTGACTGGACAGCGCCGCGCCGGCTTCCTCGCCGAGCCCGGTGACGAGGTTGAGCACGCCGGGCGGGAAACCGACCTCCAGGGCGAGCTCGCTGATGCGGATCAGCGACAGGCAGGCATCCTCGGCCGGCTTCACGACGCAGGTATTGCCACAGGCGAGCGAGGCTGCGACCGAGCGTCCGAAGATCTGTGCGGGATAGTTCCAGGGCACGATATGGCCGGTGACGCCGTGAGGATCGCGCACCACCGCCACCGTATAGCCGTTCAGGAAGGGGATCGTCTCGCCGTGCACCTTGTCGGCGGCGGTGCCGTAGAACTCGAAATAGCGGGCGGTGGCGACGATGTCGGCCTTGCCCTGGCGGGCCGGCTTGCCGGTATCCATGCTCTCGAGGATGGCGAGCTCGTCCTGGTGCGCCAGGATCGCCTCGCCCAGCTTGACCAGCAGGCGGCCGCGTTCGGTGGCGGTCATGCGACCCCAGGGGCCCTCCTCGAAGGCACGGCGGGCGGCGGCGACGGCCCGATCGACGTCCTCGGCGCCGGAGCGCGGCATGACGGCGATCACCGTGCCGTCGGACGGTCCGAAGGCTTCGAGCGTGCGGCCGTCGGCGGCTTCGGCCGCCTCGCCGTCGACGATGTTGAAGACCCGGCGGGTCTTGGCGGCCGGCTGCGGGGCGGCGGCGTTCATGGGCGATCTCCTAAGATCAGGGTTCGGCGAAAGCGCGAATTGCGCGGAACTTAGCGGCGCGCACAGGCCGCTGGAAGAGGTGCGCGCGCGGTTGCGCTCATGCACAAGTGCGGCAACTCGCGGCAGTGCGTCAGGGGCAGGCGGGTGCCGCCACGGTGGTCAGCGGGCCGCGAACTGCGCGACCGCCAGGACGCCGCCGATACCGATGCCGATGCCGATCAGAAAGACGAAGAAGGCGCCGAGCCCGCTGAAGCGCACGCCCCGCGCCGCTTCGGCCGCAGCGGCGGCCTGTTCCGGGGCCGGTTCCGCGCT
>NZ_JAPSET010000091.1:0-10889 GCF_026847585.1 Phreatobacter sp. AB_2022a | reverse complement strand
GCCGGGCACCGGCACCTGGGCGGCGACGGCGATGCGGGTCGGGCGGCTTTCCGGTTCGGCGGCGCGCGCGATCATCGGCGCGGTGCGGCGGCCGGCATAGGCCTGCGGGAAATTGGCTTCCAGCAGCTGGCGCATGCGCGCGTCGCGCCAGCCGCCGGAACGGCCGCCGAGTACGACAGCCACCAGCTGGCGGTCGCCCCGGCGGGCGGAGGTCAGGAGGTTGAAGCCGGACGCGCGGGTGTAGCCGGTCTTGATGCCGTCGACGCCCTGGACGCGGCCGAGCAGATGGTTGTGGTTGCGGTGATTGACGCCCCGATAGGCGAAGGAATAGGTCTGGAAATAGCTCCAGTAGCGCGGGAAATGGTCCTGAATGGCCCTGCCGAGGGTGGCGAGATCCCGCGCGGTGGTCATCTGCTCGGCATCCGGCAGACCCGAGGCGTTGCGGAAGGTGGTGCGGCTCATGCCTAGCGAGCGCGCGCGCCGCGTCATCAGCGCGGCGAAGCGCTCCTCGTCGCCGGCGATGTTCTCGGCGATCACCACGGCCACGTCATTGGCCGACTTGGTGACGAGCGCGCGGATCGCCTCTTCCACCGTGATCGTCGAGCCCGGGCGCACGCCGAGCTTCGACGGCGGCTGGCTTGCGGCCTCGGCCGAGACACGCAGCGGCGACTGCAGCGAGAAGCGGCCCGCTTCGATCTGCTCGAACAGCAGGTAGAGCGTCATCACCTTGGTGACGGACGCGGGAAAGCGCTGGGCGTCGGGGGATTCCTGATGCAGCGTCTGGCCGGTCTTGGCATCGATGACGATGGCCGAATAGGCCGGCATGTAGCCGCCATAGCGGCGCGGCCGCGCCTCGACCGTGTGGGGCAGGGCCGTCGCGATCGCACCCGCCGTGACGGCCATCATGGCAAGCCGTCTGACGAGATGCCCTGACGCGGTCCGACCAGCGCCGACTGTGGTCGCCATTGCACCACCCCTGAACTCCAGGCGGCCGATGCCTTCTGGCGACCGGTCCGCGTCCCTGTCCCTCGCGTGTTCGAGGTCCAGCGCGGATCTGCCGGCCTTGCGAAACCGACGGCCCGAAGGGCCGCCGGCGACGCAACACCACTCTCGGCGATACGCAGCCGTACTCTTGACGCCGCTCCCCGTTGCTCACGGGTAACGTAGGACGAACGCTATCGTGTCGCGGTTGCCAGTTGGTTAAGCGAATCAGCCCGAATCGCGAAAGAAAGCCGGCATGCTGATCGCTCGATCAGTGTTAGTGGCTTGATATTGTTGATGTTGCATCGCACATTGTCGTTGACGCAGTGCAGCAAGGCCGGTAGGTGATTTCTGTCCCCAGGACCACTTTTCCTGGCGAAAAATTAAACCCCGGCGGCGCAGCCGCGGCAGGAGTCATGTCATGTTCCAGAATTTCGATGACGTGCAGAAACTCGGCAAGGATGGTCTCGATCGCACCGTCAAGAGCCTGACCGCTGTGACCAAGGGTTACCAGGCGATCGCCGCCGAATTCGTCGACTACGCCCGCAAGTCGGTCGAGGACGGCACGGCCGCGGTCGAGAAATTCGCCACCGTGAAGAGCCTCGACAAGGCGCTCGAGCTGCAGTCGGAACTGATCAGGGCGGGCTATGAGGCGGCCGTCGCGCGGGCGACCAAGATCGGCGAGCTCTATGCCGACCTCGCGAAGGAAGCTGCGCAGCCCTACGAAGGCCTGTTCGGCAAGGTCGCCGCGCGCTGAGCCGCGGTTTTTGACTGGCGGACGATTGTTTTCGAGGCCCGATGCCGCCGGCACCGGGCCTTTTTTCCGTCCGGCTATTGGGTCAGGCGCAGCTGGGTGATCTCGGTGGCGATGCGCTGGAAGACCGGCCCGAGCTCGCTCGCCTGGGCCACCGAATAATACATGGTGGTCTGCGAGGCGCAGCGGCGCAGCAGGGCGGCATCACCGTCGATGACGCGGATCGTATAGAGGCGGATGCCATTCGCCTTCACATTGGCGCAGGCCGCGTCGGTGCGGGCATCGATCTCGGTGCCGCTGGTGCTCCAGCGGTTCTGGGTGTTGTCGCCGTCGGTGAGCAGGATGATGATCCGCTCGAGTTCCGGCTCCTGCGCGACCGTGCGCGCATTGGTCAGCGGCTGGGCCGGGGTCAGCATGTGCAGGCCCCAGGCCAGCCCGATCGTGACATTGGTATTGCCGGACGGGTTCATCGCCGCGATCTTGTTGGTCAGGGCGGTCCAGTCGGTGGTCAGGGGCAGGATGGTCGCGAGCTTGCCGGTCGAGCAGTTGCGGGCCGGAAAGGCCGTATCGCTGCCCGAGGGCACCGTGTCGTCGGTGTCGTAGGGCTGGTTGCGGTCGATGACGCAGCCGGTCCAGCTGCTGGCCGTGGTCGTGCCGGAAAAGCGCAGCCAGCTTTCGTCGCGATAGCCGGTTCCGACATTGACCTGGGTATCGAACGGCACGATGCCGACACGCACCGCGTCGGGCCGGTTCGGCGCGGCCCGGCTCAAGGTGTTGACGAGATTGGTCGCCGCGGCCTTGAGCGCGTCCATCTTGCCGGCGCTCGCCATCGAGCCGGTATTGTCGAGCACCAGGACGAGGTCGATCTTCTTGGTGCGCCAGATCGCGCTGGCCGTCGCGGCGACGGTCGCCGGGCCGCTGTTCATGAGGCTCGAGGTCAGCGCCAGCTGGCCGCTGCCGTCGACGGTGACGGCCGGTCCATCGATGCGCGCGCTCACCTGCAGATTGGTCAGGGAGGAGACGCCGAGATTGGCCTCGACGATCGCCCGGGCCGTCGGCGTCGGATCGCCGGTCAGCTTGCCGTCCGCAAGCTGGCGCGCGACCGTCAGCGCGGCAATGTCGACGGCGGCATGCAGCCGCGTCTCGGCCTCGCTGACGCGCGTGATGTCCACGGCCGCGATGACCATGACCATGATCGGATAGATCGCGATGGCCAGCACGACCGCGACCGTGCCGCGGCGATCGCCACGGAATTTCCGGATTAGGCTCGACATCCGCCCGATCGCCCCATGCCCGCGACCCAGCCCGAATTTCTCGCAGGACTTTGGTCTGCGCCCGCCCATTCGCGGCGTGAGAGAAATCCGGGCCCGAGGGGCCACTGTAGCGGGCACCCGATAAGCAATCGGAATCGGGCGGGTTTCAATTGTCGGATCATTGTCCGGCGGGCATTTACCCGCCGTTGACCACGCGGTTCCAAAGGCGCGCTGCGAGACCTCCCGCAGGCGGGCCTTACGTAGCGGCGTGCTGCGTCAGCAGAGCGCGCGTCGCTGCCGCAACGTCAGGCTGGCGCATCAGGCTCTCGCCGACGAGCAGCGTGCGGATGCCGACCGCCGCAAGCCTTGCGACATCGGCCGGCGCCGCGATGCCGCTCTCGCCGACGATGATGCGATCCGCCGGGATCTGCGGCGCGAGCCGCTCGGAGGTGGCGAGCGTGACCTCGAAGGTCCGCAGGTTGCGGTTGTTGATGCCGATGAGCCTGGACGGCAGGCGCAGCGCGCGATCGAGCTCGGCCTCGTCGTGCACTTCGACGAGCGCGTCCATGCCATAGTCATGGGCGGCCGCGACCAGATCGGCGGCGAGCGCATCGTCGACCGAAGCCATGATGACCAGGATGCAGTCGGCGCCCCAGGAGCGCGCCTCGGCGACCTGATAGACGTCGTGCATGAAATCCTTGCGCAGCGCAGGCAGGCCGGTCGCTGCGCGGGCCGCGGTCAGGAATTCCGGCGCGCCCTGGAACGAGGGCGCATCGGTGAGGACCGAAAGGCAGGCGGCTCCCCCGGCCTCGTAGGCGCGGGCGAGCGCCGGCGGGTCGAAATCGGGGCGGATGAGCCCCTTGGAGGGGCTCGCCTTCTTGATCTCGGCAATGAGGGCGGTGCGGCCGTCCGCGTGACACATGCCGATCGCCTGGGCGAAACCGCGCGGTGGCGCCGCGCCGCGCGCCTCGGCATCGAGCGCGGCGAGGCTCTTCGCGGCCTTGGCCGCGGCGATCTCCTCCAGCTTGTAGGTCTCGATCCGCTTCAGGATGTCAGCCATGGGTCTCTCCGCGCTCGGCCGGCTGGGATACCGCGACGAGCCGTTCCAGCCGGCTCATCGCGCCGCCGCTGTCGATCGAGGCTTCCGCCATGGCGAAGCCTTCGGGCAGGGTCCTGGCTTTGCCGGCGACCACCAGCGTCGCCGCCGCATTGAGCGCGGCGACGTCACGATAGGGGTTGCGCGCGCCGGCCAGCACCGCGCGCAGCGCCGCCGCATTCTCGGTGGCATCGCCACCCTTGAGGGCGCCGGGCGGGCAGGGTTTCAGCCCGACATCGCCCGGACTGACCTCGAAGGTCGAGACGCGCCCGTCCTTCAGCTCGGCGACTGCGGTCGGGCCGGTGCCGGTGATCTCGTCGAGCCCGTCCGAGCCGTGCACGACCCAGGCGCTGGTGGAGCCGAGATTGTTCAGCACCTCGGCCAGCGGCTCGACCCATTGGCGCGAGAAGACGCCGACCATCTGCCGCTTGACACCGGCCGGATTGGACAGCGGGCCGAGCAGGTTGAAGATGGTGCGGGTGCCAAGCTCGACCCGGGTCGGCCCGACATGTTTCATGGCGGGATGGTGGGCCGGGGCGAACATGAAGCCGATGCCGGCCTCGCTGATGCAGCGCGCAATGTCCTCGGGCGTCAGGTCGACCTTGACGCCGAGCGCCATCAGGCAGTCGGCCGCGCCCGAGCGCGAGGACAGGGCCCGGTTGCCGTGCTTGGCCACCGGCGTGCCGGTGCCGGCGACGATGAAGGCGGCGCAGGTCGAGATGTTGAGCGAATGCGAGCCGTCGCCGCCGGTGCCGACGACGTCCACCGCGTCGGCCGGAGCCTCCACCGTCACCATCTTGGCGCGCATGCTGGCCACCGCCGCGGTGATCTCCTCGACGGTTTCGCCGCGCACGCGCAGGGCCATCAGGAACCCGCCCACCTGCGAAGGCGTGGCATCGCCCGACATGATCATGTCGAAGGCGCGCAGCGCTTCCGCGCGATCGAGACTGGCGCCGTTCGCAACCGTCGCGATCAGGGACTTGAACTGTTCCATCAGCCGCGCCTCCGGGTGTCGTTCCATGCGGAGGCGAGGCCGAGGAAGTTGGCGATCAGCCGATGGCCATGCTCCGACGCGATGCTTTCGGGGTGGAACTGAACGCCGTGGACGGGGCGGTCCTTGTGCATCAGGCCCATGATGATGCCGCCCTCGGTTTCGGCGGTGACCTCCAGCGCGTCGGGCAGGCTCGACCGCTCGACCACGAGCGAATGGTAGCGCGTGCCGTGGAACGGGCCGTTGATGCCGTGAAACACGCTGCGGCCGGAATGACTGATCTCCGACAGCTTGCCGTGCATGGGGGCGGGCGCCCTGACGACCGTGCCGCCGAAGGCCTGGCCCATGGCCTGGTGGCCGAGGCAGACGCCGAGCATGGGAATGTCGGCGGATGCCTTGGCGACGAGATCGAGGCAGATGCCGGCTTCGTTCGGCGTGCAGGGACCCGGCGACAGCACGATGGCATCCGGCCGCGCCGCGATCACCGCCTCGGCGCTGGTCTTGTCGTTCCTGACGACGTCGACCTCCGCGCCCTGGCCGCCGATATAGTGCACGAGGTTCCAGGTGAAGCTGTCGTAGTTGTCGATGAGGGTAATCTTCATTGTCCCCTCCCGGCGCGCGCGGCGGTCTTCACAGCTTCGTCGGCCGCGGTCAGCAGGGCTTTCGCCTTGTTCACGCATTCGGCCTGTTCCATGGCATTGACACTGTCGGCGACGATGCCGGCTCCGGCCTGGACATACATGACGCCGTCCTTGACCACCGCCGTGCGCAGCACGATGCAGGTGTCCATGGCACCGGTCGCGGAGAAATAGCCGACGCAGCCGGCATAGAGGCCACGCTTCTCCTTTTCCAGCTCGTCGATGATCTGCATCGCCCGCACCTTCGGCGCACCCGACACGGTGCCCGCCGGAAAACCGGCGGCCATGGCGTCGATCAGGTCGTGGCGCGGATCGAGGTCGCCCTCGACGTTCGAGACGATGTGCATGACATGCGAATAGAACTCGAGGAAGAACTTGTCGGTGACGTTGACCGAGCCGATCTTGGCGACGCGGCCGACATCGTTGCGCCCGAGGTCGAGCAGCATCAGATGTTCGGCGCGCTCCTTCTGGTCGGCGAGCAGGTCGGCGCCGAGCCGCTGGTCGTCGGCCGGCGTCGCGCCGCGCGGCCGCGTGCCGGCGATCGGCCGGATCGTGACCTTGCCGTCACGCACCCGCACCAGGATCTCCGGCGAGGAGCCGGCGACCGAGAAGCCGTCGAAGGCGAGATAGTAGAGGAACGGCGAGGGGTTGACCCGCCGCAGCGCGCGATAGAGCGAGAACGGCGGCAGCTGGAACGGCGTCGAGAAACGCTGCGACAGCACGACCTGGAAGATGTCGCCGGCCGCGATGTATTCCTTGGCCTGGTCGACCATGGCCGAGTAGTCCGCGACACTGGTATTCGACACCAGCCCGTCCATGATCTCGCCGTGGTCGGGCAGGGGCGTCTGCTTGTCGAGCGGCGTGTCGAGCGCATCGACCACGGCGGTGAGCCGGTCGACCGCGCGGTCATAGGCTGCGCGCGCCGACTGGCCGGGCTGTGGCCGTACCGGTGTGACGACGGTGATCTGGTCCTTCACCGCATCGAAGACGAGCACGACGGTCGGCCGGATGAACAGGGCGTCGGGCAGGCCGAGCGGGTCCGGATTCACATCGGGCAGGTGCTCCATCTGGCGCACCATGTCGTAGCCGAGATAGCCGAAGACGCCGGCTGCCATCGGCGGCAGCCGGTCGGGGACGTCGATCTTGCTCTCGGCGAGCAGCTTGCGCAGCTCGACGAGCGGAGCGTCGGGCAGGGGGGCGAAGGCCGTGCGGTCGACGGCGGGCCGCCGGTTGATCTCGGCGACCGACCCGCGGCAGCGCCAGATCAGGTCTGGTTCGATGCCGAGAATGGAATAGCGGCCTTTGACGGCGCCGCCCTCGACCGATTCGAGGAGGAAGGCGTTCGACTTCTGGCCGGCGATCTTGAGATAGGCGGAGACCGGGGTCTCCAGGTCGGAAACGAGTGCCGTCCAGACGACCTGCGGCTTGGCGCTGGCGTGAACGGTCGCAAAGGCCTCGAAGGCCGGTTCGATCTGCATTGTCGTGTCTCCCGCGGGGAGCGGGCGGGCCTTAGCCGCCGTCGCCACCGCCGATCGCGCGGCGCAGCACCGTCTGGTTGATGCTGACTCCATAGTCCTTCTGCAGGCGCGCGATGTACTGACCAAGGATGTCGTCCTCGATCGACTGGGTGAGTTGAGCCTGGGTGCGGGCGTCGACCGCGGCGTCGGCCGGGACGGCGATGTCCTCGGTGACGAACACGATCCGGTCGATGCCGTCGGCGGCCGGCGCATTGCCGGCCTGGCCCTTCGGCGTGGCGAACAGGGCCTGGATCGCTCCGGTGCCCCAGTCGCCTTCGGTCGTCTGACGCGTAAAGGCTCGGCTGGTCTTGACCTCGAGGCTGAGCGGAGCGGCGAGTTCTGCGAGCGTCTTGCCCTGGCGGATCGCCTCCGTCATCTCGGTCGCCGCTTTGGTGATGCGGCCCTTCACCTCGTCCTCACGCCATCGGGCTTCGACGCGGTCCTTGACTTCGTCGAGCGTGCGGTCGCGCGCCGGCGTGATCGCCGCCACCTCGAACCAGATGAAGGCGCCGGTCTCGCGGACCTGCACCGGATCGTTCTCCATGCCGACATCGGCGCGGAAGGCGGCCGGCAGCACCAGATTGGCGCCGGTCAGGTTGAGCTGCACGCCGGCCGGGTCGGCGCCGGTCTGATCGACCGCGTCGACGACGCTGACGGTGAGGCCGACCTTGGCGGCAATGTCGGCCAGCGGCAGGCCGGTCGCGCGCTCGCGCTCGACCTTGTCGTGCAGGTCGTTGACCGCATTGCGCGCCAGTTCGACGGCGAGACGGGTGCGGGCCTGCTCGCGCAGGGCCTCGGCATTGATCGCGTCGATCTTGGTGACGCGCACCAGGACCGTGCCGAAACTGCCGCGGATCGGATCGCTGACGGCGCCTTCGGCGAGCGCGAAGGCGGCGTCGCGCACCTGCGCGTCGGCCACCTCCGCCCGCGCCAGATGGCCGAGCGTCAGATCGGTCTCGGAAATATTGCGCTCCTTGGCGACCTCGGCGAATTCGAGACCGGCCCGGATACGGGTCAGGGCTGCCTGCGCCTCCTCGGCGCTCGGAAAGACGATCTGCTGGATCGTCCGCTTCTCGCCGGTATCGCGCAGGCGCTGGACCTCGGCGTCGATGTCGGCATCCGGTACCTGCACGAAGGCGGCCTGATCCTGCGGCGACAGGGTGAGCAGAACCAGCTTGCGGTATTCCGGCGCGCGGAAACTTGCCTTGTTGGCTTCGAAATAGGCCTGCAGCACGCTCGCTTCGGGCGCTGGCACATCGCCGGCCGCGCGCGCGCCGATCGTCACGAACTGGGCGGTGCGCGTCTCCGCCTGGTAGCGGGCGAGGGTGTCGATCAGGAGCTGCGGCGTGCCGAGGCGATCGGAGACCGCGCCGGCGAGCTGCTGGCGCACGGCCAGGCGGCGCTCGATATCGATATAGCTCTGTTCGGTGAAGCCGTTCTGGCGCAGCAGTTCACGGAAGACATTGATGTCGAACTGGCCGGAGGGGCCGCGGAACGAGGGCGAGGAGACGATGCGGGTGCGGATGGTCTCGTCGTCGATGCCGAGGCCGAGCTGGCGGCCGCGCTCGTCCAGCGTCGCGTCGGTGACGAGCTGGCTCAGCACGCGCTGCTCGATGCCGAAGGAGCGGGCCTGGTCGGGCGTCACGCCGCGGCCGAGCATGCGGCCGAGATTCTGGACCTCGCGGTTGTACATGGTCTGGAAGGTCTGCTGCGAGATGTGCGTGCTGCCGATGGAGGCGAGCGTCGTCGAGGTGCCGCCCCGGAAGATGTCGCCGATGCCCCAGATCGCAAAGCTGCCGACGAGCACGCTCATCAGGGCGATGAGCACGTAGCGCATGAAGCCCGTGGCGAAAGTGGTGCGAATGCCGGTCAGCATGCCCGTGCGGTCTCCGAGGGACGGCGGTTGGTGGTCCGATGCCGGCATCAGCATGCCATCAAGCCCGGGTGCTCAGGCAGATGCCGGATTCGCCAGGGACCACTAGCAACTCTTCGAGCCCGAGTGGAGCCTTCGATTCGACATGCGCTTTGCGCCCGGTGCCGGACGGGACGCGAATGCCGAATTCGCTCCGTTCGCCGTGAGGGGGCCAAAAAAGTTGGCGGAGCATAGTGACCGCCCCGTTTCCGGGCAAGCGCATGCGCTCGTCTTGTGTGTCTTTCGCTGGTTTTTGCGGTCGGCGCCCGAGCCGGCAGCGGAAGCAGGACGAAACGGACCCGGAATCAAGGCATTGGCCGGCGTCCTTCAGTCGCGGTGGACGGCCCGGGTGCCGAAGGCGCCGAAACGCGGACCCCGGCGGTGGCGCGGCCGGGCACGCGGGCCGGGCTCACTGGCCCCATCCCGCGCCATCTGGTAGCAAGCCGGCTGACAGGATTGGAAGGAGGTCTTGATGGCGTTGCGTCCGTTGGTCGCCGGCAACTGGAAAATGAACGGGTCGAGGAAGGCGCTTGCGGAAATCGGCGCCATGGCAGAGGGCTACGATGCCGCCCTGAGGGCCAGGGTCGACTTGATGATCTGCCCGCCGACGCCGCTGATTCACCAGGCCGCGCTGCAGGCGCTGGGCACGCGCATCGCCATCGGCGCGCAGGACTGCCACTCGGAAACATCAGGCGCCTTCACCGGCGACGTCGCCGCCGAGATGCTGGCCGAGGCCGGCGCGAGCGCCGTCATCGTCGGCCATTCGGAGCGGCGCCAGTATCACGCCGAGACCGATGCACAGGTGGCCGCCAAGGCCTTCGCGGCGATCCGTGCGGGCCTCACCGCCATCGTCTGCGTCGGCGAGACGCGGGCCGAGCGCGAGGCCGGCAAGGCGCTGACCGTCGTCGGCCGGCAGGTGCAGCGCTCCGTCCCCGAAAATGCGACACCCGAGACCGTCATCGTCGCCTACGAGCCGGTCTGGGCGATCGGCACCGGCCTGACGCCGACCGCGGCCGACGTCGCCGAGGTCCATGCGCTGATCCGCAAGAAGCTGGTTCGCCAGCATGGCAAGGACGCCGCCGGCATCCGCATTCTCTATGGCGGCTCGGTCAAGCCGTCGAACGCGCGCGAGCTGATGGCGGTCGCCAATGTCGACGGCGCGCTGGTCGGCGGCGCCAGCCTGAAGGCGGCCGACTTCCTCGGCATCGCCGCCGCCTATCGCTGAACCGCGGCGGGACGGCCGGCCGGCGGCGCGTCGTCGCGGGCCGGACGCGAGGCTGGCGAAGGCCGGCGGAGCTGCCTATATCGCGTGGTCGAGGGCCGCTTTCCGGCGGGCTGCCGCCGCGGCTTTCCCCATGCGAGCGAGGCTTGCCTTTTCCCTGCTGGTTCGGGGTAGGCAAGCCGGAAACGATCGTGTAGAGACCCGCTTTCCTTGTCGCGAAGGACCGTCGAGCTCCATGCAGAGCATCATTCTCGCCGTCCATCTGATGATCGTGGTCGCACTGATCGTCGTCGTTCTGTTGCAGCGCTCCGAGGGCGGCGGCCTCGGCATGGGCGGTGGCGGCAATTTCATGTCCTCGCGCGGCACGGCCAACGTGCTGACCCGGGCCACCGCCATCCTGGCGGCAGCCTTCTTCTTCACCTCCATCGTGCTCGCCGTGCTGGCGACCCAGGCGCGCGGACCCCGCTCGTTCCTGGAGCGCGGCACGGCGCCGGCCGCTCCCACCGCCCCGGCCACGCCCGGCGC
>NZ_JAPSET010000090.1:0-10898 GCF_026847585.1 Phreatobacter sp. AB_2022a | reverse complement strand
CGGCCATGGCGGGCCCGCGCGTGCGGCCCAGCCGGTGGCCGGCCAGCCGCTCGATCTCGCCCAGTTCCGCCGCCCCGAAGCGCGCTGAACGCGAGCGTTTCTGCCGTCTTAATTTTCTTGGTGAATGCTTTGTTAAGGCTCGCCGGGCTAGGCTGATGACAGGGGGCCGCCGGCCTCGGATTTCCGGACGCTTGCCATGATCGTGCGTCACTTCCTCCGCTGGATCCAGACAGCGCCTGCTGCCGACCGGGCCGATGCGACATCGGCCCTGGCGCGCGCCTATCTCTATTCCGACCTCGGCGCCGGCGACCGCGCGGCGGCGGAGGCGGCCATGATCGTTCTGCTCGACGATCCCTCGCCGGTGGTGCGCCGGGCGCTCGCCGAGGCTCTGGCCTATGCCGAGACGGCGCCGCACACGGTCCTGGTCGGCCTCCTGCAGGACCAGCCGGACATTGCCGCGATCATCGCCCGCCACTCGCCGCTGCTCATCGATGCCGAACTGGTCGATCTGATCGGCGCGGGCGAGCCGGTCGTTCAATATGCCGTGGCGCGCCGCGAGACGGTGCCGGCGCCGGTCGCGGCCGCCATTGCCGAGGTCGGCTGCGTCGAGGCCTGCCTGGCGCTGGTGGCGCTCGACAATGCCGACCTGCCGGACTTTTCCATCGACCGGATCGTGGCCCGATTCGGCGATGATCCAGACATCCGGGAGGCACTGTTCCGCCGCGCCGATCTCAGCGCCGGCGCACGCCAGGCGCTGGTCGTCAAGCTCTCCGAGGCTCTCTCCGCCTTCGTTGCCGACCGGGCCTGGCTCGCTCCCGAGCGCGCCGGCAAGATCGTGCGCGAAGCCTCCGAGAAGGCGACGGTTGCGATTGCCGCCGCGGCAGCCGGGGATGCCTTGCCGTCGCTCGCCTGCCACCTGCGCGCCTCCGGGCAGCTGACCACCGGCCTGATCCTGCGCGCGCTGCTGTCGGGACAGATCAGGCTGTTCGAGGCGGCGCTCGCGGAGCTCTCCGGCCTCGCCGTGCGTCGCGTCAGCGGGCTGGTGCATGACCGGCGCGGCAGCGGCTTCCGGGCGCTCTACGACCAGGCCGGCCTGCCGGCGCGCGCCTATCCGGCCTTCGCCGCGGCGCTCGAGGCCTGGCATGCCGAAGGCCTGGTCGCGGCGGCGCGCGGCGGCGAGGCCCAGCTGCGCCGGCGCATGGTCGAACGTGTGCTGACGGCCTATGCGCCGCTGGCCGCCGGCGAGCTCGACCAGCTGCTCGTCCTGCTGCGGCGCTTCGTCGCCGAGGCAGCGCGCGATGAGGCGAGGGCCTTCACCGAAGACCTGATCGCCGGCCGCGACGCGCTCGACGACGACGACCTGCTGTTCCCGCTCGCCGCTGCCGCCTGACGCCGGAACCACGCCTGCGCCGCGCGGGCGCCTTCATACGGCTGTGATGTGGCGCTGCTTGCCTTGGCGGCAACGAGGTCGCCGGCGCCCGCCATTGGCATGCCGCGGCAACCGGTTCATGCTGAGGCGAGGGAGTGCGGCCATGGTCGAGAAGAGCCGTCGATTTGCACTGGGACTTGCGGGCGCGGCGGTCGTTGCCGGCCTCGCCGGAACCGGTCCCGGCGGCGCGGCGCGGGCCCAGGGCACCGCGCGGCCGAAACCCCTGGTGCTCGGCCATCGCGGGGCGCCGGCCCTGCGCCCGGAACATACGCTGGCCTCCTACGCGAAGGCGATCGCCGACGGCGCCGACTATATCGAGCCGGACCTGGTGCCGACCAAGGACGGCGTCCTGGTGGCGCGGCACGAGAACGACATTACCGGCACGACCGATGTCGCCAGACGGCCGGAATTCGCCGCGCGCAAGACGACCAAGACGGTGGATGGCGAGAGCCATACCGGCTGGTTCACCGAGGACTTCACGCTGGCCGAGCTGAAGACGCTGCGCGCGATCGAGCGGCTCGGTGCCGTCCGCCCGGACAGCCAGCGCTATGACGGCCAGTTCCAGGTGCCGACCCTGGAGGAGGTGATCGACTTCACTGCGGCCGAGGCCGCGGCGCGCGGCCGGGTGATCGGCCTGATCCCCGAGCTCAAGCATTCCACCTATTTCGCCAAGATCGGCCTGCCGCTCGAGGACCGCTTTCTCGCGGTGCTGCAGGCGCACGACTACACCCGCCGCAATCCGGTCGAGATCCAGTCCTTCGAGATCGCCAATCTGCGCTACCTGCGCGGCAAGCTCGGCCGGCCCGCCAATATCAGGCTGCTGCAGCTGACCGACGAGCCGGCGGTGATCCCGGCGGACGTCGCCGCAACCGGTGGCAGGACGACCTTCGCCGACATGCTGACGGCCGACGGGCTGAAGGAGATCGCGACCTATGCGGACGCGGTCGGGCCGTGGACGCGCACGATCATTCCGCTGGAGGCGAATGGCAGGCTTGGGCAGCCGAACAAGGTGGTCGACGACGCCCATGCCGCGGGCCTGCTCGTGCGCACCTATACGTTCCGGCCGGAAAACCGCTTCCTCGCGGCCGATTACCGCAGCGAGGCCGGTGAAAACGCGCGCAACGAGACCGGCGCCATGGCCGAACTCAAGCGTTATCTCGCGCTTGGCATCGACGGGTTCTTCATCGATGATCCTGCGCTCGGCCGCAAGGCCGTCGATGCGGCCTGATCGAGATCGGCGGGACCGGTGCCGCAGCGCCGCATCTCCTCTATGGTCGCCGCATGGAAGAGACATCGTTCCAGTTGCTGAGGGATGCGCCGCTTCACCGTTTCACGCCGGCCGAGTGGGCCGGCTGGTATCCGCGCGTGGCGGCCCATCTCGCGGGCGAGGATCCGGCCACGCGCGCGGCGGCCCTGGAGCGGCTGGTCATGGCGGTGTTCCGCGCCGAGCCGGGGACATTGTCGGGGCCGGAGCGCGACGCGCGCGCACGGGACCGTGCGGTCTGGTTCCTCGAAACGCTCGCTGCCGCGCAGCGGCGGCATCCCGAGCTTCTCGCCGCCTTTCTCGAGCATTTGCGCTGGCATGGCGATGACGAGCCGTTTCCCGCCGTTCTTCTGCCGTGGCTGCGCGCCTTGCGCGCGCAACGCCTTCCCGAGGTGCCCGGCGACCGCATCGATGCGGCGGAGCTATTGATCGGCGGACTTGCCTGGACCGACCGCGGCGACTTGCCGGCCCTGTTCGACCACGCCTCGGACTATGTCCGCAGCTGCGCCGCCTGCATGTTCGGCCGGCAGGGGCTGGCCTATGGCGACGGCGACCAGGATGTGATGGATCCCGACATCATCGACCGTCTCACTGCAAAGGAACTGGAGCGGCCCGGCCTCGCGGGACCGTTCTGGTCCGGCTGCATGTTCTTCGGAGATTACGACGGTTTCGGGCGGGATCCTGTTGCCTGGATGCTCGATATCATCGAGCGCCGCAACGGTCCGGAGCCGGCCGACATGGCCGCGAACGGCATCGATTTTCATATTCACGAGCTCGCCGCCGGGGACCCGGCCGCGATCCGGCGGCTCGCCCGCTCCGGTCGCACCGGTCTCGCGCTGATGGCGGCCACGGAAATCCACGATGCGGTCCCGGCCGTGGCGCCGGTCCTGCGCGAGCTGGCCGGACATGCCGATCGCGACATCGCCTGGGGCGCCCAGGCTCATCTGGCGCGCTACTACGGCGAAGCGCATCCGGCGGCGCCGCCGGAACGGCTCAAATATCTGCCCGGCTGGCGGCCGGGCGTCGATGCGCTCGTCATTCGCTATGGCGAGGCGCCTCGCTGGAGCGATCTCGCCGTGTTCTTTCCGTCCGGGCGCGATGCCTTCGACACGGACGAGGCCTGGTCGGTCATCGATGCAGCCATGCCGCCGGAGGCGCGGGGCGATATCGAAAAGCATCCGCTGGCTCGCCACGACGACGGCGCCGGGCCGGTGCGGGTCGCCCGGAACGAGCACCGCAGCTACGCCCATTGTCAGATCGTGCTGTCGGGCGAGCCGGAGGCACAGCGCTGGCGGCGCATCGAGATGGGTGCGAGGCACCGCTCCGATCACTGGCGGCCATTCCAGTGGGGCGGGCCGGCGCGGTCGTCATAGATGAGGAGAGCCGACCTCGCTGCACGGCAGCTGGAGCGCGGAGCAGGATCGGCCGAGGCGACCGCTCAAGGGGAGAGCGGCGGCACGCCCGTCACGTCGACCAGGGTCTCCGTCGACAGGAGCACGAGCTTTTCGACCAGTTCCAGCGCCACGGGATGGTCCTCGCCCTTGGCCTCCTCGCGGACGATGGCGCGGATCGCGTCGACATGCTGGCTGACGAGCGGCCAGGGCAAAAGCTTCGCATCCTCGATGCCGAGCAGCAGGGCGGTGAGGCTTTCGGCGGCGCGCGAGGCGAGGGGGTAGCCGAAGGTGGTCGCTTCACCCTTGATGTCATGGGCGGCGGAGAACAGCGCCGTACGATTCTCGGCGGTCAGGCCGTGCGCGGCCGCAGCGTCGCGGGCGGTCACCAGGCGCTCGACCTCCTTCTCCATCCAGCCGTCGAACTCGGCCGCGAGCTGGGCGAGCGCCGCCTCGGCGCGCTCGATCGCCTCCGGGTCGATCCCGCCGAAACCGTCATCCGGCCCGTCGACCTTGTGCACATAGGTCCTCAGATTGTGCTTGGGGACGATGACCTCGTAGTCGCCGAAGTTCTTGACGCTGGCCTCGTCGAGCTTGGCTTCCTGGCGCTTCTTCATGGATCCGTCCGTCACACCGAACTCTTGGTCTTGTCCAGGAGCGGCTGCACCCGGATGGTCTCGGTCTTGTCGTTCTTGCGCCGCTCGGGACCGACATAGCTCGCGGTATGATTGCGCCGGCGGTCCGGACCGAAAAAGGTCTTGGTCTTGATGAACGGCCGCGGATTGACCACGACGTTCAGGATGCGCTGGTAGAGCGCCTTGGCCGAAATCGGCTTGGCCAGGAACTCGGTCACCCCGGAATCGCGGGCCTCCAGCACGCGCTTCTTCTCCGAATGCCCGGTCAGCATGATGATCGCGACATAGGGATTGGGATTGGATCCCGGCTGCCGGATCATGCTCGTCAGCTCCAGGCCGTCGAAGATCGGCATGGCCCAGTCGGTGATGACGATGTCGGGCATGTAGTGGGTGAAGGCTTCGAGCCCGGCCGCGCCGTCCTCCGCCTCATAGACCTCGCGCGCGCCGAAGCCGTGCAGAAGGGTGCGGACGATGCGGCGCATGTGCGCGTTGTCGTCGATCACCAGGAAACGCAAGCGGTTGAAATCAATACGGATCATCGAAGGCGACCTTAGCTGCCGCGGCTCAATGAAGCGTTAAGTTGCGGCGCGCCATGCGATTGCGCGGCCCGCTTGCATCGGGCCGGCGGTCAGCTGCCGAACTGCTCGCGCAGGATGCGCTCGTCGAGCGAATGACCGGGATCGTGGAGCAGCACCATGCTGCGGGTGCGATCCATGGCGATGTCGACCATGGCCACCTCGCGCACCTCGTCGTGGTCGGCGGTGGCGCTCACCGGTCGGCGGGTGGGCTCGATCACCTCGATGCGCACCGCCACCCGGTCCGGCAGCAGCGCGCCGCGCCAGCGCCTCGGCCGGAACGGCGAGATCGGCGTTACCGCCAGGAGATTGGTGTTGAGCGGCAGGATCGGGCCGTTGGCGGAAAGGTTGTAGGCGGTCGAGCCGGCGGGCGTTGCCACCAGCACACCGTCGCCGGACAGCTCGTCCATGCGCAGCTGTCCGTCGACGAAGATCCGGAGCTTGGCGATCTGCGAGGTCTGCCTGAGCAGCGCGACGTCGTTGATGGCGAGCGCGTCGTGCCGCTCGCCATGGGTGTCGACCGTCGTCATCGCGAGCGGATGGATCACCGAGCGTTCGGCGCTGGCGATCCGCTCGACCAGGCCTTCCTCGACATATTCGTTCATCAGGAAGCCGACCGAGCCGCGGTTCATGCCGTAGATCGGTTTGCCGGTGTCGATGAAGCGGTGCAGCGTCTGCAGCATGACGCCGTCGCCGCCGAGCGCCACGATGACGTCTGCGGCCTCGGTGGCGACCGAGCCGTAGCGCGCGTCGAGGCGTTTTTGCGCCTCCTGCGCTTCGGGGGCCGGCGAAGCGACAAAGGCGATCTGCGGCGTGATGGTCTTCGGATCCGGCATGGCGGGTCGGGGGCAGGGGCTGAATGGCGCGGCGCCGACCATGGCGCCGCCGGATGTCGTTTCGTTGGTCGTCGGCCGCGCAGCTCAGCCGCGGCCGACGAAGGGCATGTCGTTGGCCATGACCGTCATGGTCAGCACGTTGACGTCAAGCGGCAGGTTGGCGACATGCACGACGGCCTCGGCCACATGGCGTACATCCATGCGCGGCTCCACCTTGACCGAGAAATCGGCCTGCAGCACGCCATTGGCCATGCGTTCGGTCATTTCGGTCGCGGCATTGCCGACGTCGATCTGCGAGCAGACGATGCGGTCGGCACGGCCGTCGAGGGAAATCGACTTGGTCAGGCCGAGAATGGCATGCTTGGTCGCCGTATAGGGGGCCGAATAGGGGCGTGGCGCATAGGCCGAGATCGAGCCGTTGTTGATGATGCGCCCGCCTTTCGGCGACTGGGTGCGCATCAGCCGCATGGCTTCCTGCGCGCACAGGAACGAGCCGGTGAGGTTGACGTCCACCACCTGCTTCCATTGCGCGACGGAGAGCTGGTCCATCGGAATGGCCGGCGCGCCCATGCCGGCGTTGTTGAACAGAACGTCGATGCGGCCGAACCGGTCCTTCACGGCCTGGAACAGCGCCTTCACAGAGGCTTCGTCGGCAACGTCGGTCGGCACCGCGACGACCGTCGCGCCGCTGCCGGCCGCGGCGACCGTCTTGTCGAGCTCGTCCTTGCGCCGGCCGGCGACGACCACGGCGTAACCGGCGGCGGCCAGCGCCAGTGCCGAGGCCCGGCCGATGCCCGAGCCGGCCCCGGTCACGACGGCGATTTTCTGCGACATGTCAAACTCCTCCCGCAAGCACCGCGATTCCGGCGGCCCCGCCCACCCGGTCGCGGGCTCGCGGGCGACCACCGAAACGAGCCGCGCATTCGGCGCCGACACTGGCCGAAAGCGCGGCGCCTGTCGATATCAGGCAACCGGGAGGAGCAATGCGCCCGTCAGTCCCCAAAACGCACGCGCAGGCCCGCATAGACGGCCGCGCCAGCGGCATTGTAGCCAAAGACCTCCTGATAACGCTGGGCAAAGATGTTCTCGCCGCGGACATAGGCGGTCACGTTGCGCGTCACGTCATAGGAGAGCTGAGCACCGACCAGCGTATAGGACCTGAGATAGACGTCTGTCGGGCCGAGCGGACCGAAGAAGCGGTCGCGCATGCCGCCGTTATGGGCGACCGTCACCGAGAGCTTGCCGCGATCCTCGGCGAACGAGGCGACCGCCGAGAGGCTCGCGGCATGTTTCGGCCGGCGCAGCGCCTCCTTGAACACGTAGCCGCCGAGCAGCGGTTCGGCCGAGCGCGTGTCGGTATAGGTATAGGCCCCGGTGATCCGCAGCCAGTCGAGCGGCCGCGCGGTGAGGGTGGCCTCGATGCCCTGACGCGCGGTGGCGAACGGCAGGTTGGCGACGGAAATGCCTGAGCCGACGATTTCGTTTTCGAGATTGGCGCGGAAATAGGTGAGGTCGGTGGTCAGCCTGCCGCCGAACCAGCGCTGCTCGACGCCGACGTCCCACCCGATCGACTGCTCGGGCTTGAGCAGGGGATTGCCGACGAAGGTGTTGGTGAAGCCGAACTGCTCGACGAAGGTCGGGTTGGTCACGCCCTTGCCGATCGAGGCGTGCAGCCGCGTGCCGGTCTCGAAGCTCTGCGCCGCGGTGAAGCGCCAGCTCGTGGCGTTGCGGAACGACGAGTTCCAGTCCTGGCGCAGCGCCGCCGACAGGGCAAGGCCGGTGTCGAGGCTGACGAGATATTCGCCATAGAGCCCTTTGCGCTCACGGCTCTGGCCGGCGCCGGCGAAACCGTCATTGACGAAGGGGCCGAAAAAGCCGTCGCTTTCGTAATGGTAGCGGAAGCGTTCGCGCGTGATGTCGACGCCGGCCACCAGTGTATGGCGGGCGCCGAGCAACTGCGGCGTCTCGAAGGTGAAGGCCGAGCGGTAGTCGGCGCGGTTGCGCTCGGTCTGCGACCAGAAGGCCTGGCGCTCGCGGAAGCCGAAGGCGCTGACATAGCTGTCGGCCGCATTGGTGCCCTGGCGCGACGTATCGGCCGAGAACTTCTGCACCCAGCGGCCGTCGAGCAGCGTGACCGTGCCGACGACACGCCCCTGGATATCGGTCGCCGTGCCGCGGCCGACGCCGTCGGCAAGGAAGCCGTAGCGCGGATCGGCGGCGAAGCCGGGCCCCATGGCCGCATTGGCGGGATTGTAGAACCCCGTCCGGCTGACCATGCGCAGCGTGCCCTCGACATTGAACCAGTCGGCGAGGTCCGCGCCCACCTTGGCGTTGAGCGCGCCCATCTCCGAGCCGTTCGGCCGCGTCGTGCCGGGCGCGGCGACATGGCCGCCGGCCCTCAGGCCGGAAAGCGACAGGGCGCCGTAGAACGGCCCCTGGGCGCCGCGCACCGACACCGAGCCCTGCAGCGTGCCGAAGGAGCCGCCCTCGACTCGCGCGCTCAGTTCGGGCCGGGCAAGACCCCGGCCGGACTTGGTGGTGATCAGCACGACGCCCGACTGGGCGTTGGGTCCCCAGATGCCGGATTGCGGCCCACGCACCACCTCGATGCGCTCGATCGCGTCGACCGGCAGATTGGCAAGGTCGGCGTCGCCATTGTTGACGTCGTTGATCGGCACGCCGTCGACCACGACGAGCGAGTGATTGGCCTCCGCGCCTCGGATGCGCAGCTGGGTGATGCCGCCACGGCCACCGGCCTGGCTGACGGCGAGACCGGGAACCTGGCGCAGCGCGTCGGGCAGGGTCTGCGTACCCTGGTCGCGGATCGTCTCGGCGGTGACCACGGTGACGGCGGAGCCGACGCGCGGCGCTTCGACCGGCACGGTGCTGGCGCCATGTACGAGAATTTCCGGCAGTGGCGCGACGGGATCCGCAGCTTGCCCGAAGGCCGAGGCGGCAAGGAGAGGGACGAGGCTGAAACTGACGATAAGGCGTTGCGCCATGGCGGATCTCCGCTCGGGGACACGGGGATCGCGACGGCGTTCCGGCTCTCCGGCCGGCTGCCGCCGCGACATCGGGTGTCACCGAAAAGCGGGTCTCCGCTCTCCGTGCGCGCCATCCCGCACGCCCGGACAGTGACGACGCGCCGGCCGGTCTCCTGGCTTGCGGGTCATGGCCGGGTGCTCCGCCTTCCCGGACGTCCTGACGGACGCCAGTGGCTTCAAAGGAACCGGCTCGCCGCTCACAGTTGCGGGGGCAGCTGCGGATTGGTGTCGTCGCGCCGGCGACGGCCAGTGGTGGCCGGTCGCCGGCGTGCTTGGCACGCACCGCATTCCCGTGGTCATTGCAAGCAATGACCGCCGTCGCGATGCCACGCAAAAGGCTGCATCGCCATGATGTTGTCAACTGGCCGAAAGTCGGCCGGTCCGCGGCGTCAGGGCCACTGCGTCCATTGGACGGGCACGAACTCGTAGCCATTGCCCTCCTTGGCGATGAAGCCCGTCGCCGGGAATGGCGCATGGTAGAAGGCGAGCTGCGTGCGCTCCGAAGCCGCCATGTCCAGCACCCGCCGGCGCGTCTGCCGGGCCATGTCGGCGTCCTGGTCGAAGATGACGGCCCAGTCCGGATTGCGCACGAACAGCGCCGGGTGGTTGGTGATGTCGGCGACGAACATCAGGCGGGCATTGCCCGAGGAAATGCCGAAGATGGTGTGGCCCGGCGTGTGGCCATGGGCGGCGAAGGAGGTGATGCCGGGGGCGACCTCCGCGCCAGGCGCGAAACGCTTGACCTGGGCGGCGACCGGCTGAAACACGCGCCGGGCGTTCTGGAAGCCGCCGCGGGCGGCATCCGGCGCCTGGTTCATGCGCTCGTCCGACATCCAGAAGTCCCATTCGGGTGCCGGCACGCTGATTTCGGCTTTGGTGAAGGCGCTGGTGCCGTCCTTGAAGCGCAGGCCGTTGATGTGGTCGCCATGGAAATGGCTGATGATGATCTGATCGACCATTTCGGGCGCGAAGCCGGCGGCGCGGAAATTCTGCATCCAGGTGCCCGAAGTCGGGGCGCCGGTATTGCCGTTGCCGGTGTCGATCAGCACGATCTTGCCGCCGGTCTGCACGACGAGCGCGGTGAAGGTGTTCTGGAAAGCCGTGGTCGGCAGGAAGGCCTTCTTCATCGCCTCCTGGACATCGCCGAGCGGCGCATTGCGAACGAAGCCTTCGAGCGGGCGCAGGGCGAAGCCGTCATGGACGGCCGTGACCGTGATGTCGCCGACCTTGGTGCGGTAGAAGCCGGGGCCCTGCGCCGGCATCTGGACGGGCGTCACGGCCAGAGCCGGTGTCGCCGCGGCCAGCAGCGCGGGAGCCGCCAGGGTCGCCGCCCCTGCGGCGAGGGCCAGACGGCGGTCGATCGATGTCCGACGGCTCGGCTTCGCAGTGTCTTCGGTCATTTCGGCGTCTCCCTCGCATGGTCCATCGGCTGGTGGCGCAGCGTCAATCTGCGCGAAACCGGCGCGGAAGTCGCGGTGCTGGCGGCCCCATCACGGCCTCGTGATGGTCCGCCTCAGCGACGCCGTCCCATGACGGGGCGCGAACCGCCGCCGCCATGGAAGGCGGGGCGCGAAGGCCCGGGACGCGCCATGATTGGGCGCTGCATGGCCGGTCTCTGCATGACCGGTCTCTGCATGGCGGGGCGCCCCATGGCCGGGCGGCTCTGCTGCGGCCGGGCGTAGGACGGCAGCCGCGGCGGCCCGGGACGATGCAGCGTGGGCCGC
>NZ_JAPSET010000009.1:0-154233 GCF_026847585.1 Phreatobacter sp. AB_2022a | reverse complement strand
CGACTGGCCCCGTTCGCCACGCGCCTGCCGCTCGGCCTCGCGCCGGGCGCGCTGCTCGGCGGCCATCTCGTCGCGCAGGCTGGCGCGCTGCGCAGCCGGCATGGACAGGAGCCGCGCCTGCTCGGCCGAAACGATCTGGTCGCCGGGCCGCAATGTCGGATCGACGCGGTTGGCAAAGCTCGCGGCCCACGATCCGCCGGGAGGCCGGCAGGTGCAGGCCGCGTCGAAACGGGTGCGGAAGCGCAGCGCATTGGGCAGCGAGGTATAGGACCTGCCGGTGGAGGACACCGCATTCTCGATGCGGTCGTCGCGCATGCGGAACAGCGCCACCTCGGTGCCGGGGCACTGCAGCTGGCACATTTCCTCCTCGTCCACCGCCGCGCCGGGGCGGGGCGAAGAGGTCATGGGGAAGAAGGCGCCGTCGCACAGGCGCACGCAGACGGCCCGATGGCCGACGCCGCGCGGCCGCTGCTCCTGGTCCTCGCCGAGCGGGCTCAGCGGCCGGTCGGACGGCGGCCGCTCGGCCACGGCAGGCTCCTCGGGCGGCAATTCGCGCCGGCCGCCACCGAACAGATGCTCGATGAAGCCACCAAAGCCGCCGCTCGGCGCCTGATAGGCGGTTTGCGGGCGGCCGCCGGGGCTTTCGTAGCGCCGGTAGATCTGCCGTTCCGGCGGCTCGTCGCCGAACCAGCCGCCGCGGGCCGCCTGGCGCGTACCGCCCCGACAGCCATTGGCGTCATAGGCCGCCATCAGCCGCGCCCGCTGGGCGCTGTTGCCGCCGCCGGCGCTCTGGGCCTGCAACTGGCCGAGATTGGCCTGCATGCGGCCGATATGCTGGCCGAGCGCGGCGCATTGGCCGCTCTGGAAGAAGCCGCCGCAGCCGGCCGCCTGGTACTGGCGTTGCGCATTGGCGATCTCGGCGCGCTGGCGATTGGCGAGAGCCGCGAACCGCCGGTTGCCGCCCGAAGGGGCCTGGTCGAGCCGGGCGAGCTGCGCCTGGATGTCGCGGCACACGGCCGGCGCCTGTGCCGAAGCGCTCCCGACCGTTGCGGCGAAAACCGCGACGGCGAAGGCCGCGAGCCGGATGCCCGCCGCTCGTGTCGTGCCCGTCTTGTCCTCGCCCATGCGCATGACCGGCCCGGTCACCTCCCGCTGACGTTACGCCCTCAAGCGGTCTAACCGCTTCATCAAGCCTTGTCATGGTCAAGACGGCGTAAAAATGAAGGCAATTTGATGTGATGCCGGCGAACCACAGCAAGGCTTGACTGTGGCAGCCGGCGCGCCGGCGCGGATGCCCGGAAAATGCAGGAAGCCCCTGCCTTGACGGAAGCCCGGCAGCGCCGGACAGTGGCCGGATCACCGCCATCGAGGCCTGCCATGACGACATCTGCGACCAAGCTGCTCACCGGATCCTTCGTGGCGCTCGTCACGCCCTTCGACAAGGCCGGGCAGGTCGATTTCGGCGCATTCCGCGAGCTTCTCGCCTTCCAGCGCGCCCACGGCACCGGCGCCGTGCTGATCATGGGCTCGACCGGCGAGACCTCGCTCCTCTCGCCCGAGGAGAAGCGCGCGATCATCGTCGAGACGGCCAGGATGAAGACCGCCGACATGCCGCTGTTCTACGGCTGCACCGGCAACAACACCGACACGACCATCGCCAATGTCAATTTCGCCCGCGACAACGGCGCCGACGGGGCGATCCTCGCCGCCCCCGCCTATATCTGCGCCGCGGAGGCCGATATCGAGCGCTTCTTCCTCGACGTCGCCGATGCGACCAGCCTGCCGCTCGGCATCTACAACAACCCGCCGCGGGTGAAGACGGACCTGCACTGGGACAATCTCCTGCGCATCTTCAAGCATCCGAACTACGTGGTGCACAAGGAATCGACCACCCGCGTCGGCCAGGTGGCGCAGGTGCTGGCGGCCCGGCCCGACGTTTCGGTGATGTGCTGCGACAGCCCCAATCTCGGCCTCGTCGTGCCGACCATGAGCCTCGGCGGCCACGGCACCGCCAATATGACCGGCAATCTCGCGCCGGCCGAGCTCGCCACCATTTCCAAGCCCTGGACCGGCTATGCCGAGGCCGACGGCTTCCGCACCGCCTATCTCGGTCTTCTGCCCCTGCTGCACTACACCTATTCGGCGATCAACCCTGTGGCGGTGAAATCGCTGATGAAGGCGGTGGGCCTGCCGGTCGGCGATCTCCGGCGGCCGCTGACCAACCTCGAGGGCGAGGCGCTGGCCAAGGGCCTGCGCGTGATCCAGGAGCTCGGCCTCGACAAGCGCTATGGCTACAAGCTCAAGTCGCCCCAGGCGATCGCGGCCTGAGACGTTCCGGGACGCCACCGACGATGAAACATCTGAATCGCCGTCGCCTGCTGGCGCTCGCCGCCGCGGCCCCTGTCGCCCTGCCCCGCCTCGCTCATGCCGAGACCTATCCCGCCCGGAGCGTCACCATGGTCGTGCCCCATGCCGCCGGCGGGCCGGTCGACGTCGTCGGCCGGCTCGTCGCCCAGGGGCTCGACGCTGAACTGCGCCAGGGCTTCGTCGTGGAGAATCGCGCCGGCGCCTCGGGCGTGGTCGGCGCCGGCTATGTCGTGAAGCAGCCGGCCGACGGCTACACGCTCTATTTCAACGCCTCGATCCACATCGTGAACCCGCTGACGCGCAAGGAGCCGGCCGGCTTCGACGTGATCAAGGATTTCACGCCGATCGCCAAGGTGGCGCGCGGGCCGGTGGTGTTTTCCGTGCCGCCCTCGCTCGGCGTCGAGACGCTTCCCGCCTTCGTCGCCAAGGCCAAGGCCGATCCGGCCAAGATGAACTTCGCCATTTCGGGCTTCGGCTCGGCCGGCCACATGATGACAGAGCTGTTCCGCCTGCGCTCCGGCCTCAGCCTGCCGCTGGTGCTCTATCGCGGCGGTGGCCCGGCGGTGAACGACCTGATCGCCGGCCATGTCTCCGCCTTCATCGACCCGATCCTGTCGGCCCTGCCGCAGATCCGCGCCGGCCGCGTCAAGGCGCTGGCAATCGGCGCCAAGGCACGCTCGCCGCACCTGCCGGACGTGCCGACCTTCGCCGAGCTCGGCTATCCCGGCCTCGACCTCGAGACTTGGTACGGCGTCTGGGGCCCGGCCGGCCTGCCCGCCCCGGTGGTCGCGACGCTCGAGACCGCGATCGCCAAGGTGGTCGCCGGCGAAACCTTCCGCTCGCGCCTTGGCGATCTCGGCTTCGAGCCGGATTCACTCGGATCGAGCGCCTTTTCCAGCTTCATATCGGCCGAATATGCCCGCTATGTCGCGCTGGTGGCGGAAGCGGGAATCGCGCCGCAGTAACGGCAGCCGATCGCACAACCAAGCCCGCCGGACCTTGGGTCAGGCCGAGCCCCATCTTGCCAAGGGACGCTCGCCTGTGTTTTGACGCGCTCGCTTGAGAGCGCGCCGACATACGGCGCGGAGCAGGAGAATGGCTTGATGGGTCTGGTCGCGCATGGCCTTGCCGACGTCGTCGGGGGCTTTGGCTCCTGGCGGATGTGGTGGATGCTGGCCAAGAACGACGTGGTGCGCCGCTACCGGCGCTCGCGTCTCGGCCAGTTTTGGGTCACGCTCAGCATGGCCGTGATGATCTTCGGCATGGGCGCGGTCTATTCCACCCTGTTCAACACGAAGATGGCCGACTATCTGCCGCATCTCGGCACCGGTCTGGTGCTCTGGGGTCTCATTGCCTCCACCATCAACGAATGCTGCGCGAGCTTCACCGAAAACGAGAGCATCATGCGGCAGGTGGCCCTGCCTCGCTTCACCTATCTCCTGCGCACGATCTCCCGCAACGTCTTCATCTCCGCGCACAATCTCGTTATCCTGCCGGTCGTTTATCTCATCTGCGGCACACCACTCGACTGGCACCTTCTCTTGTTCGTGCCCGGCCTCATTCTCGTGCTCGCCAATCTCGCCTGGGTCGGCTATCTCCTCGCCATCCTGTCGACGCGTTTCCGCGACATCCCGCAGATCATTGCGAGTATCGTCCAGGTGGCATTCTTCTTGTCACCCGTCATGTTCAAGCCCTCGCAGCTCAGGGCTGGCCATCCTGTGCTCATCCTGAACCCCTTCGCGAGCATGCTGGATGTGATGCGCGAGCCGCTGATCGGTTCCCTGCCGAACATGACCTCGTATCTTATCCTGATCGGCCTGCTCGTCGCGGGATGGCTGGTGACGCTCGCCTTCGCTGGCAAATATTCGCCGCGCGTCGTCTATTGGCTCTGAGGACATCATGGCACATGTCATCTTGGACAAGGCGAGCGTCGAGCTCGCCATCTACAATCCGCGCGGCCGCGGCCTGAAGCATGAGCTGCTGCGCCGCACCGTCGGCGGCGGCCTGCATAATGACCGAGACCGCAGCATTCAGGTCGTCCGGGCGCTGAGCGAAGTGAGCTTCGAGGCGCGCGACGGCGACCGCATCGGCCTCGTTGGGGGCAATGGGGCGGGTAAGACCACGCTGCTGCGCGTGCTCAGCCGGGTCTATCCGCCGACCGGCGGCCGCGCCGTCATCGAGGGGCGCGTCTCCTCGCTCATCGATCTTTCCATGGGCATGGATCCCGATGCGACCGGTTACGAAAACATCGAGATGCGCGCCGTCATGCTCGGCTTGACGCCGAAGCAGGCCGAGGCGCTCGTACCCGATGTCGAGGACTTCAGCGAACTCGGCGAATTTCTGGACCTGCCGATGCGCACCTATTCGAGCGGCATGATGCTGCGCCTCGCTTTCGCGGTGAGCACAGCGGTGCACCCCGACATCCTCATCCTCGACGAGATCATCGGCGTCGGCGATGCGGCCTTCACCGTGCGGGCCGAGAAGCGCATGCATGAGACCATCGAGCGCTCCAGCATCATGTTCCTCGCCAGCCACAGCAACGAGGCGATCAAGCGCTTCTGCAACCGCACGCTCTGGATGAATGGCGGGAAGCTGATGATGGACGGAGCGCCGGCTGAGGTTTTGGAGGCCTACGCGGCGCATAGCGGTGTGGGGAGCACAATAAACGAGCGGTCGTAGTTGCCGGTGCTCAGCCGGTTGTCGGAGTTGATCATACGCTGTTGGGCCGCAGACTCGGCACCGCAGGTCGCATTTTGGCCGACCACAATACCCGTATATAGAAGCGCAATTGCCTGGCGGCCGGCCAGTCGCCATTGCCCCGGCATAACGACATATTCGAAATCTGGCGGTGCGCAAGCGACAGATATTTGGCAGCTCACCGAGCCCCTCCGGTTATCGCCGGCCGCCCTACAGCGTTACCGCCAGCCCCTGAAGCCGGCCATACCGCGATGGATATGGCGTCAATTGTGGCTTTCATTTCGATCGCCTGCCCGGATATGTCGGAAGCAACGGACGCGTAATCGGTTTCAAACCGGTGCCTGGCTTCATCACGCTATTGGCGATGACGTTGCCCCCAGTTTTTATCCAGTGCTGAGTTCGTTTCTGGCGGTTGTGGAGCCCTTTGGGGCAGGTGAAGCGGCGAGTTCTGGCGCTGTGCTTGTCGCATGGCGCGGCGCCAGAGGCCGACGCGGGATGCAGGTCGAGGCGAAGACAGTTGGGGCCTGCCATCCGAGCTGCGAATGAGGGCGTGCGGTGTTGTCGTCGACGCGCTGGTTCGCCAAGGCCGTGCGCGCCCGCGACAGCGACGAGAACAGGGGCTCGTTGAGCAACTCGTCAGCCGGCCGTTGAAGCTTTCGATGAAGCCGTTCCGCATCGGCTTACCGGGTCCGATCCGCCCATGCCAGGATCGCGTTGCTGGTGAACTCGCTGCCATTGTCGCTCACGATCATCTTCGGCCTGCCGCGCTGGCGATCACACGGTCGAGTTCGCGTGCGCCCCGAAGACCCGACAGCGAGGTGTCGGCCACCAGCGCCAGGTTCTCGCGCGTGCCGTCATCCACGATGGCCAAGACCTGGAAGCGGCGGCATCGGTGAACTGGTCGGAGACGAAGTCGAGTGACCAGCGCTCGTTCGGCCGGAGAGGCACCAGCATTGGAGTTCTGGTGCCTATCGCCCGTTTGCGGCCACCGCGCCGACGCACCGCCAGCTTCTCCTCGCGATAGAGCCTGAAGAGCCGCTTGTGGTTCACGACATGGCCTTCGTGCCTGAGCAGGACATGCAGGCGCCGATAGCCGAAGCGTCGCCGCTCCCGCGCGATCTCGATCATTCGCTCCCGCAGAGCGCGGTCGTCTGGGCGTCCAGATTGGTATCGCACGGTCATGCGGCAGCAGCCGATGGCTCTACACGCCCGCCGTTCGCTCATCGCGTGATGCTGCACGAGATGCGCGACAGCTTTCCGCTCGGCGTCGGGCGTCACCACTTCTTTCCCAGAAGATCCTTCAGCGCGACGTTGTCGAGCATCGCGTCGGCCAGCATCCGCTTCAGCTTGGCGTTCTCGTCCTCGAGAGTTCGAAGGCGCCGGGCCTCGGAGACGTCCATCCCGCCGAACTTCGCCTCCCATTTGTAGATGCTGGCGTCACCCACACCGTGCTTGCGGCACAGATCGGCGACCGACACCCCGGCCTCCTGTTCCTTCAAGATCGCGATGATCTGCTCTTAGGAGAAGCGGCTGCGCTTCATGTTCTGGTCCTCGCAATGGGCCGGAACGAACTTCAAACCGGATTAGAACCGAGGGGCAACGTAACCACCGCTGTGCAATTCCGCGCGAAACCCACCGAGGCTCTCACGGGCGATGAACAACCTCCTCAGTCTCCACAACTAACCAGTCCCAACCGCTCGGACCACCGGACAAGCGTTCCCCCCGGACAACTGATCAGCGGCATAAACCTGCCCAAGGCAGATACAGCTTCTGCCTATTCAAGCGCCTCCGGGGAAAGATTAGTAATCACTGCCACAGCTTGTCCCTCGGACCGCTCGATCACGTCGAGCAAGCGAAACTCCGGATTGATACATTGAAATCGTGCCAACCACTGCTCTGGCATTTCGATCGTTAGGTGGCTATGAAAATCATCATAGCAGGCAATGATGTGGAATTGCATGGGGGCCGCGACAATGATGCGCATCAAGGCTTCTTGAAGCTGCTGCGGCGCAAGATGCTCTAGAAAATCGGCGGAACAAACGAGATCAGCGGCCGGCAAAGGATCTTTGGTAGCATCCCATATCTGAAATGAAACACCGGGCGCCGAATGCGGAAACTTAGGAGAAGGTGCCCAATCCAGACCAATAACCTCCGACCCCAAAGAGGCCATCGCGCCAGCGAACGCGCCATTACCAGTCCCGCATTCTACGACCCGCTCCGGCTTAAGGCGCCGGAGGACTGACGTGTAAGGAAGCAGCCAGTTATTCGCCATGTACGCAGGTTCAAATCGATGCAGACGCTCATAATAACTGCTCTTGGCAGAGGTGTTTAACCTCTGCTCGATCAAAGCCGATTGTGTCAACCGATGGCCTTCCACGACCTCGACCGAAAACAGCCCCACTCCCAAGGGTCTGGCATCCTCGTTTATTCCAAGAGACATCGGCGACTTGGGAGATATTACTTCAAATATTGCAACAAATAGAGAATTACAGCATTCAGGAGCAAAATTGATCTGAATAGACTGAGGGCCATTCGCTCGGTCAAGGGCCACCTCGGCGAAACCGTCCTTGCCAGGCGTACGAAGCCTGACAACCGGGGCGAAAGTTTTGTCTGACGCAAAAATTTGAAAATTTAAAGAAATAGTTATGTTTTGCTGCGAGGCCACGCGGAACGCCAAGCACGCATATTCGCCGCTCGACCACGCGCCCCAGACTTCAGGTTGATGCCAACCAAAACGCAACATGGCTGACGCCCGACTCCCTGCCGACACAACATGTGCTATTCCGGGCCCGATTGTCGGCACTGGTAGCGGTGAAATAGCTGCGTCCGCCAATGCGGGCCTTCCCAGCGCGCTCTCGATCAAGCTGCTGGTCGCATAGATGCGCTTCGCATCATCGAGTGTTCTAACGTCGCGATTGACGACTGATTGCCAAAAAGAACGTGAAAACAACACATCGGTAACATCCACCCAATCAGAGAGACTCTCGGGTAATATATCCGGACAATCGCGATCTGAAACAATGAGTGGAATAGTTTTAATCTTCCAGTATTTAGCCTCAACAAGAACACTGGATGACAAAGCAGAAATAAATTTTACATTTTTATCCAAAAAATACGAATAGGCGCCTCTAATTTCAAGAACACTATTCGGTATTTCCTCCAAAATCCTCTTCAAATTCTGCAATCGATCGCGCGACTGAGGATGCGGCACTACGTGTAATTCGTCCACGGTTGACGCAAGTTCCTTAATCCGACTGAAAATGTGATCATCCGCGAGCGTCGCCAATCGTTGTGCTTGAACAACGGCGAGGTCGAGATGCGTTTGTCCAAAGATTGCTCCTATCGAAGGGCCATCGAGTGTCTGGCCTCTCCACAATCGCCCCCCTCTCCCCGCCAGGTGCTGAATCTGTCTTGTTACGTCATCATCCGACAGTGACACGTTCGCAAGCAGTGTCGCGATTTCAGGACATGTTGTTCGCGCTCGCCAACACAATTTGTCACCGAAACGTAAGGGTGAAATTTCCAGATCCAGTATACGGATTCCAAAATCATCAAATGTCGCAATAAGGCCAGGCGTCAGACCGAATCCTACGACCAAGTCGGCTTTTTGATACGGCTGCAGTTCGGGCATTGTACTAAGTTCGAGGTGTGATACCATCTGAGCCCAACCGGCCGCGTCGCGCGAGATCCCTAGGCGGGTAAAAATCGCAGCGATGTCCAATGCCCCAGCATCGGCCACATCGAGCGCCAAACTAAGGTCGACGGGCAACCCCAGAGTAGCCGCCCCCAATAGCTCGTAGATCCAGCGTGCGTTTTCCGCTACCGATGCCAGCCCCGAAACGCGCCCTCGGAAAACATCCGACGTCACTATAATATTCAACAGTCGCCTCTCTCAACCCACTTCCAATACTGCCTATGACCTCGCGTGCTCATTTGGGAGCTATTGAGGTCGCGCCTCATTCGGCAGCGCCGCTGATGCTTCGACGGCGAGCTATTGCGGAGAATCGCCCTTTAGCCGCCATGCTCGTTAGCGTTGTGTAATCGATTTGTCACGATCGAAGAGCCATTGGTCAATGGAAGGCTGAGAGGTTGCTTGCGGAGTTGCCGCACCAAGCAATGCCTGCCGCCAATGAAGCGGGCGAACTAAGAACGCGCCAGTTGCGAGGGCATCCATTGGATCGGATCGAATAGCGTCGTTGACCTTTAAGGCCCAATCGGCGAGCTTCACAATGCGCGCGATCTGGCCTAGATCCTATCTATTTGACAATTTCGTACTAGGCACTGTTTCACACGCCCCATTCTACTTAAAGTTGAATCTAGGCATTTTTCCGCAAGAATCTTCTACATCGAAGTTGATCTAATGAAGATTGACCGATTAATATTTCGACATAACTGGCAGCCTCCGATCCGACCAATGGCCCGAATCAACTCCCATCTGCTTTGGAAACCCGATTCAGCTCAATCAGATCGAATTCTCCTATTAGCGAAGCGCATTGGCTGCCTAAGTGTGGGTTCTGGTCAGGTTGTTCCGGCGAGAGCTTGAGCCGGTGATCGCCGTTTTGACATCGGAGGAAGAGGCCATGGCGGTCGCCTTCCGCGAACACACGCTGCTGCCGCTTGATGACTGTCTTTACGCCCTGCAGGCGACGATCCCGCATCTGACGCGCTCGGCCCTCCACCGCTGCTTCCAGCGTCACGGCATCAGTCGGCTTCCCGCGAACGATGGGAAAGGGCCGCCAAGAAGACCTTCAAGCGCTATCCGATTGGCTTCTTTCGTATCGACATCGCTGAAGTGCGGACCGAGGAAGGCAAGCTCGACCTCTTCGTTGCCATCGATCGGACTTCGAAATACGCCTTCGCCCAGCTCGTGCCGAAAGCGACCACTCGCGAGGCCAGGGCTTTCCTCGACGCACTGGTGGCGGCGGTGCCCTACGAGGTCCACACCGTGCTCACCGACAACGGCATCCAATTCGCCGACCTGCCTAAGAACCGCCAGGGACCGACTGCCAGATTCCGCGGACACCCCTTCGATCGCGCCTGCTCGAGCCATGGCATCGAGCATCGCCTGACCAAGCCCAATCACCCATGGACCAATGGTCAAAGTGGAGCGGATGAACCGCATCCTCAAGGAGGCCACCGTACGGCGATATCATTACAACACCCATCGGCAGCTCCGGGACCACCTCGCCGCGTTCCTGGACGCCTACAACTTCGCCAAGCGCTTGAAGACCTTACGCGGCCTCACACCATATGAAGCCATCTGCAAAGTATGGGCAGATGAGCCCGAACGCTTCAGGCGCGACGCCGCCCACTTGACCTCGGGACTGAACACCTAGCATGCGGCCGGTGCTGGTTGTACCAGGCCAGCCATCGCGTGAGATCCGCGGTCCGGCGGGCGGACGAGGGGAACGGGATGGCATAGGCCCATTCCCTGAGCATGGTCTGAATGAAGCGCTCTGCCTTGCCATTCGTCTTCGGGGTGTAGAGTCGGGTGCGGATGTGCCGGATGGCGAGCATCCCCAGCGCTTTGCGGAAGAGCCTGGCGATGTATCCCGAGCCGTTGTCGGTCATCACTCTTTGCACGCTGACGCCCCGCTCCTTGAACCAGCGCAGCGCCCGCACGAGGAGCCCGGTGGTCGACCACCGCCGCTCGTCGGGCAGCACCTCGACATAGGCAAGCCGGGTCGCATCGTCGATGGCGACATGCAGGAAGTCGTAGCCAAGCCGCTGGCTGGCGCCACGCCGGTTGCCGGTGATGCGGTGGCCGACGCCTTCAAAGCGGGCCAGCCGCTTGATGTCGAGATGAAGCAGTTCGCCGGGGCGCTCGCGTTGATAGCGCCGCACCGGCTCCTTCGGATCAAGCGCGGACAGCCGGCCGAGCCTCATCCGCGTCAGCCAGCCGGCAACCGTCGATCGCGCCAGTCCGAGGCGGGACGCAATCTCCTCACCCGTCAACCGGTATTCGCGGCGCAGCTTGGCCGCCAGCCCGGGCCAGAACGCGCTCGTCGCCGATCGGGACCCATGGGGCCGGGACGAGCGGTTCTGCAGCCCGGCCTCTCCATCGCTCCGCCATCGCGACAGCCATTTGCGGGCGGTTCGTTCGCTGACCCCAAAGCCGGCCGCCACTTCGCCGACAGGCCGGCTCTCTCCTACGATCCGCCGGATCATCTCCGCTCGACCAAGCGGCGTCGTTCGCGCATTCTTGTGCGGGTTGTTCATCCTCGTGCCCTGCGGTGCTTCGTGTCGCAACGACCACCTTCTGGCTCTCACGGGCGATGAACAACCTCCCCAGACTCCACAGCTAAGCGCCCGCGATCGCAGCTTCGAGCCGACATTTGCGTGCTTCATCTCAGCGGAATATGCCCGCTATGTCGCGCTGGTGGCGGAAGCGGGAATCGCGCCGCAGTAGGTGATCCAATCGGACTATTTCGACGAATTGAAACACTTGTTTCATTTCTGACCAGACCTGCTAGGCTTCGCCGCCATGGACGAAGCCAAGCTTCTGAAGGCGCTGACCAACGACTACGACCGCCTGCCGCCGCAGCTGCAGGCGGCGGCGCGATGGGTGCTGGATCATCCGGCCGATGTCGCGCTGCTCGGCACGCGTGAACAGGCCAAACGCGCCGGACTGCCGCCGGCCACCCTGACGCGGCTGGCGCAGCGGCTCGGCCTTTCTGGCTACGACGTCCTGCGCCAGGCCTTTGCCGCCACGCTGCGCCGGCGGCCGGAGACCTTCCATGGCCGTGCCGGCGAGCTCGTTGCCCGCCACGGGGCGCAGGGCGATGCGGCGCTGGTCACCGACACGTTCGATGCGCTTGGCGCACACCTGAAGGACCTGTCGAGCCCCGATGCCGTCGCCAGGCTGGTGCGGGCCGCCGACCTGCTCGCCGCCGCAGCCCGCGTCTTCTGCTTCGGCCTGCGCTCGGCCTTTCCGGCCGCCTTCATGCTGGACTATGTGCGCAACCTGCTCGGCGCCGCATCCGTCCTGGCCGATACGGCGGGCGGGCGTGGGGTCGATGCCCTGCGCGGCATCGGGCCTGACGACCTCCTGTTCGCGGTGTCGGTCAAACCTTATACGCGCCTCACCCTGCAGGCCGCGCGCTTCGCCAAGGACCAGGGCGCGACGCTGGTCGCGATCACCGACAGCGCGCTGTCGCCGCTGGCGCGCATCGCCGATGCCGCGGTGCTGGTGCGCACGGAGACCCCGAGCTTCTTCCACACGATGACGCCGGCCTTCGCCGCCGTGGAATGCCTCGCCGCCCTGACCGCGGCGCGCCAGGGCGAAAACACGTTGAAAGCCCTGGCGCGCAGCGAAGCGCAGCTCGCCGCCTTCGACACCTATCTCACGCCGCCCCAGCGAAGGACCAGCCGATCATGACCAAGGTTCTGCATCGCATCATCGCCCAGGACTATCCGGTGGCCGCCAGCGGCCGCGGCGTGACCATCACCGACGCCGAGGGGCGCGACTATATCGATGCGTCCGGGGGAGCGGCGGTCTCCTGTCTCGGCCATGGCCATCCGGACGTTCTCAAGGCCATGCATGCCCAGCTCGACAGGCTGGCCTATGCCCATACCAGCTTCTTCACCACGGAGGTGGCGGAGGAGCTGGCGGCAACCCTGGTCGCGGATGCGCCTCATGGCATCAGCCATGTCTATTTCGTGTCCGGAGGATCGGAGGCCATCGAAGCCGCCATGAAGATGGCCCGGCAATATTTCGTCGAGCGTGGCGAGCCGCAGCGCCGGCACTTCATCGCGCGCAGGCAGAGCTATCACGGCAATACGCTGGGGGCGCTGGCGATCGGCGGCAATGCCTGGCGGCGGCGCGAGTTCGAGCCGCTGCTGATCGAGACGCACCACGTCTCGGCCTGCTTCGACTATCATGGCCGTCATGCCGACGAGAGCCCCGAGGCCTATGGCGCAAGGCTCGCCGCCGAGCTGGAGGCAGAGATCGCCCGGCTCGGTCCGGACACGGTCATCGCCTTCGTGGCCGAGACGGTCGGCGGCGCGACGTCAGGCGCGATCACGCCGGTGCCGGGCTATTTCAAGCGCATCCGCGAGATCTGCGACCGCCACGGCATCCTCTTGATCCTGGACGAGGTGATGTGCGGCATGGGCCGCACCGGCACGCTGCACGCCTGCGAGCAGGAGGGCATCGCCCCCGACCTGATGACCATCGCCAAGGGCCTCGGCGGCGGCTATGCGCCGATCGGCGCCGTGCTGGTGGCAGGCCATGTTCACGAGAGCTTCGCCACGGGGTCCGGCCTGTTCCAGCACGGCCACACCTATCTCGGCCATCCCCTGGCGGCAGCCGCCGCCCTCGCCGTCCAGCAGGTGATCAAGCGCGACCGCCTGCTCGACAATGTCCGGATGCAGGGCGAGCATCTCCGGCGCCGCCTCACCGAGCGCTTCGGCAACCATCACCATGTCGGCGACATCAGGGGGCGCGGCCTGTTCCAGGCGATCGAGCTGGTCGCCGACCGCGGCGCGCGCTCACCGTTCGATCCCAAGCTGAAGCTTCATGCCCGCATCAAGCGCGAGGCCATGGCGCGCGGCCTCATGGTCTACCCGATGGGCGGCACGATCGACGGCGCCCGCGGCGACCACGTGCTGCTGGCGCCCCCCTTCATCGTCGACGGCACGACCGTCGACGTGATCGTCGAGCGGCTCGCAGAAGCCGTCGACGCGGCCCTCAGCGGCCTTGCCTGACCACTCTCCAGAGGAAGAACGGGACCATGACGACCAGACGATTGAAACGGGCGCTCGCCGCCGCGGCCCTCGGCCTTGCCGGCCTGATGAGCGGACCCTTCGCCGCGCCGGCGACCGGCGAGGCACAGGCGCAGACGGCCAATGTGCTGGAACGCGCCAAGCAGCGCGGCTATCTCACCTGCGGCATCCATACCGGCCTGCCCGGCTTCGGCTATCAGGACGACCAGCAGCAGTGGCGCGGCCTCGACGTCGATCTCTGCCGCGCCGTGGCGGCGGCGATCTTCGACGACCCGACCAAGATCCGCTTCGTGCAGACGACCACCCAGACGCGCTTCATCGTGGTGCAGACGGGTGATGTCGACATGCTCGCCCGCAACGCCACCTATACGCTGGCGCGCGACACGGCGATGGGCATGGCCTGGCCGGTGATCAACTTCTTCGACGGCCAGGGCTTCATCGTGCGCCGCTCGCTGAACGTGACCAGCGTGAAGGGCCTGTCGGGCGCCACCATCTGCGTCACCCAGGGGACCACCACCGAGCTCAACCTCGCCGACTATTTCCGCTCCAACAACCTCAATTACGAGGTGGTCAGCTTCAAGACCAACGAGGAAGGCGTGAAGGCCTTCGAGGCCGGCCGCTGCGACAGCTTCACCACTGATTCCTCGGGCCTTGCCGCGGAGCGGCTGAAATTCGCCAATCCGAACGATTTCGTCATCCTGCCGGAGCTGATCTCGCGCGAGCCGCTGGGCCCGGCCGTGCGCCGCGGCGACGAGAACTTCGCCGCCATCGTGCGCTGGACCCACTACGCCATGCTGAATGCCGAGGATCTCGGCGTGACGCGCGCCAATGTCGCCGAGCTCGCGCGCTCGACCCAGAGCCCGGAGATCCGCCGCCTGCTCGGCCTCGACGGCAAGTTCGGCGAGGCGATGGGGCTTTCCAACGACTGGGCCCTGCGCATCATCCGCCATGTCGGCAATTACGGGGAGGTGTTCGAGCGCAATGTCGGCGCGGGCTCGCGCCTCGGCCTGCCACGCGGGCTCAACGCGCTCTGGTCGCAGGGCGGGCAGCAATATCCCTACCCCATCCGCTGAAGGCGGGCGCGGCTTGCGGATAAGTTGCCGGCCGCGCGCGTTCGGTTCTTGACACCCGAACCCGGGAGCCGCTAGGAACGCGGCTCCCCATTGGCGGGGCGCGTAGCTCAGCGGGAGAGCACTCCCTTCACACGGGAGGGGTCACAGGTTCAATCCCTGTCGCGCCCACCATTCCAGCTCCACGATCGTCCGACGGCTCATCGGCCTCGATGGCCCGCCTCCCCGTCCGATACGGCCACGGTCTCGCAGGCCGCGGCGTGAACGGCGCGCAATGTGAAAGCGGCGCAATCGTTCGAGCGCGAGCGATCGCCTTCGAGGATCTGCCGGATCATCTTGATGTCGTCCCGCATGAGGGCGATCGTGTCGCGTTCGGCGAGCCTATCGGTGCGGCTTACCCGTGCCGTGATCTCCCGCCCTTCAGCGCGAATGCGTTCGAGCGAATTCCTCTGCCCGGTGCCATATTCATGCACGCTGACCCGCATAGCAGTCGCGACAAGGATCATGCAGACTGCGGTCGCGATAACGCACCAGCAATGCAGGTGGCGTTTCGTCGTCATCGCGGCTCCCTCCTTCCCACATGTGGCAATGTCTCAACCGCCAATCTCGTCGCCGAGATTCTGCGGGCCAGCGTAGAGTTAGCCCATCAATTTCCGTTGTGGCCTTCGCAATCATGGACAAGGATGTAAGTAGGCGCCGAACGTGAGATACACATGAGTGCAGCAACCGGACCACTCAGCGTCCCACTAATTGCCAACCACCCGGCAGCGCGAACCTCAGCATTGCTTGATCATTTCAAGTGGATGGGAGAATACGTTGCGTCATTGCCACGATCGTACTTCGATGTGATGCACGCTTCCCTGGACACTCACTATTTTGGCGGCCAAACTGCCGAGCTTTTGGCCGATGAAGACTGGTTTATATACCAGTATATGGGGCAGCTAACGATCCGGCTGTCGCAAGCAGTTGAAAATTTTATTCCCTGGGTCGAGAATACAATTTCACTGAAAGGCAAACGAATCGTCGAAATTGGCTGCGGAACCGGTACAAGCACTGCCGCCCTAACTCGACGCGGCGCTGACGTTACTGCGATAGACATCTCAGCGGATGCAATCTGCTTAAACAAAATTCGCCTATCTGCACTCGACTTGCCAAAACAGAACTATATACACCTCAAAGACGACTGGCTGAGCGGCGACGAATATTTTGATTGGTCTTCCCTACGCTTGTCGACAGTCGACACCGTTGTTGCCTACGCATTGATTGAACATCTGATGCCAATGGAGCGGCTAATATTGCTTAGAAACCTCTGGGCCAGATTGCCAATCGGCGCTCATCTGGTCGTTTTTGAAACACCAAATCGCCTTGCGCCGATAGATTGGCATTCAACGCACCTTCCCTTTTGGAACATACTGCCAGACGACCTCGCCGCCCAGTATGCCAATCGCTCCACCCGGAACGATGTACCTCAGACACTAAAATGTGGCGATCGAGAATCCATGTATCGATTTGGTCGAGGAGTATCATTCCATGAATTCGAGCTAGCTTTGGATTCATATGAAATTCTTGCGGACTTCGAAGCGCCAATGGCTCCCGACCGGTCCAGTTTTGGGCAAAATCGCAATTACACTGAGGTGCTCAAAAATACCCTGAAGGAAATATCCATCCATAAAGGCTTTGCGGCACCTAGTCTAGATCTTATCATTCGAAAACTCTAGACTGTTGCGCCCGTTTGTAAAACAAGCCACGAGGCGCCGTCAAATTCAACAATAGCATAAGTATTTACGGATGAGAGCCAGACGATCTCGGCAGCTGACGCACTTCGAATTTTGATAGCTCCCACGCCAGTTGCCGAACCGCCTCGAATGAAGTGAAAGCGCTGACCTCGCCAACCGGCCGGCAATGTAACGATCGCGTCCGATGCCCCGACGACAGAAGTATAGCGCTGGACCAGCACATCAGTATCGGTAACAACCTGCGGCGGGTTCCCAGGATAGGCCAGTCCCGGCCGTGTCCGGACGGCAAGGCCGGTTGGAAGCTGCCGCCCTGTAAGGATCAGTGAGCGACCAGAAATGCGATCTTCGCGCGAATGAAGCACACCAAGATGGCCAACCCCACTAGAAAACGCATAAGGTGATGCCGTCTCAAATATGTTGTTTGTTGAGACGACTTCGCAATCGACATCACTTGTGCTGTGTCGAATTTTACTATCTCCTCCAGTGAACGTATTATTTGCTATCATCGCAATACCGGATCCGCCTGAGAAGGTTACACTCAGTCCAAGTCCAGTGTGAAATTGATTAGCAATGATCTGAACGACCGCACCGCTCGTAGACAGATCAAGAAGCAACCCCGCACACTGCGTCCCGTACCCCTCGAAAACATTGCCCTGCACCGTCGTCGCGCGCGGGCGGCCGATATAGCTGAGGGTTGCCTGTCCGGTTGCCGGCGGGGTGCCGAAATTCCAGACGTGGTTGCCGGTGATGATCCAGCCGGCCGATTGCGAGATGGAGAGGTTGTAGGCGTTGTCGTAGATGAAATTGCCGGTGAATTCGGCGTCGCTGATCACACATCTGAGGGTCGGGTCGTCGGCGACGAAGAAGCCACCGCCGCCATTGCCGTAGATCTGATTGTGCCGGTAATGATTGCCGTAGCGGCCGTTCAGCATGGCCGAGCCGTCGGCGGTGGTCGCCGGCTCGTGGAAGCCGAAACGGGTCGCGCCGCGGAAATGGCAGGCATCGACCTCCGATGCGTAGGAGCAGTTCACGAAGGCGTCGCGCGCGATGCCGGCAGCATCGAAGACGAGACCGGAGACGATGACGGGCGCCTGCGCATGGGTGGCGTTGTTCACCCAGTTCGCACTCGCCGCGAGATAGAGCGAGGAGCCGCCGGCGCGCTTCCTGATCGTCGCGCCGGGCTGGCCGAGCAGGCGGGGCATGCGCTGCTTCCAGGGCACCGGGTTCGATGCATATTCGGCATTGTCCGGAATGATCAGGTTGTCGACGAGATAGGTGCCGGGCGCGAAGACCAGGGCGAGGTTGTTCGCAACGCTCGCATTGACCGCCGCCTGCACCGCTGCGGTATCGTCCGCGACGCCGTCGGCCAGCGCGCCGAAATTGCGCACAGAGACCCATTCGCCGACGACCCGGTCGATGCCGCCGGCAAGGTCCGAAAGCGTTTCCGTGGCAGCCACGGGATCGATGATGGTGCCGAGCGTCGGCTGCGCGAAGGTGTTGGTCGGCAGCGCATAATGGCGTCCGGAGATCGGCATCGTCGCCCTCACGTCCTGATGATCTTGAACACATAGATCGACGGCTGCACGTTGTTGTGGCCGGCGCCCGACCCCGACCAGCCCGTCGTGAAGCTGTGCTGGTGCTCGCCGGCCCAGCCGGTCGCGATATTGGCGCTGTTGATGCCCGACCCGAAAGGCGGGGTCGTATAGGGACCGCCGACGCTGGCCAGAACGCCGGAGACCGCATGCTGGTGTCCGCCGCCGACATCGGTGACGCCACCATGCTGATGCGGGCCGTTCTCCGCCCCCGTCAGCGCGTGGACGTCGGCGCCCGAGGCCCAGCCGAGCGAATAGCGGGCCGCGCCCTGCGAGACCATCCGGCCGGCATCGGCGCCGCCCATCGTGTCGAGGCCGACGCCGATGCGGCCGCGATAGTCCGGCACGTTGAAGGTCGTCGACCCGTTGCCCGCACCGTAATAGCCGCCGATGACGGCGAAGAGATCGGCGTAGGTGGTGCGCGAAACGGCCTGGCCGTTGCACAGGAGCCAGCCCGCCGGCGCGTTCGGACCGGCGAAATCGACGACGGTACCGGTCGGCACGACGCCCGGGCCGGAGGCGCCGTTCTGCACCGTGAGCGTGCCGACCGTGAGCTGGCCCACCGTCATCGGCACATGCGCCTGAACGTCGGCCGTCGATGTCGAAAGGCCGCTGACGCCGCCCTTCACCAGCGCCGTGCGGCCGCTGATGCTGGCAAGGCCGCTGGAACTGTCGCCCGAAAAGGCAAAGCCCGGCGCCGCGGCGGAACCGGCAACCGACAGCAGCGGCGCCTGCATCGGCCGCAGGCCGCTGAGCGGCATCGAGGCGGAGATCTCGGCGCCGATGTCGGAAAGCCGCGTCTCGACCTTGCCGGCATCGGCCAGCGTGTTCGGCAGCACCTGGGTGCCGGGCGGCGGCGCATAGATGCCGGATGCATTGCGCGGCATGGGTTGCTCCACGAAAAAGCCCCGCACGGCGGCGGGGCGGATGGGAATGGACGGGCCGCTCAGTAGAGACCGAAAGGATCGAGCGGCTCGTGCAGACGGCGGCGCTCCGCTTCGAACGGATCGATTTCACCGATTTCGGAACGCCTGAACGTATCGAGATCCAAGGGCGCAGCCCCGCCCGTGGCGCCCGCCGGCGGGATCGGCGGCCACGGGCCGAGGGCCGAGGGCCAACGAAGCCCGTATCCATCCGCCGGCATTCCGGCGAGGCGCGGGCCGGATGGAGCGACCGGCGCGGTCCGTTGCCGCTCGAACACCTCGGCAGGGACACCGGTCGGAAAGGCCGGCGGCATGGCGGTTGCTGCGTGGCCGACATCGGCGCCGGCCGAACCGAAGCGCCCCGGCGCGCCCGCGGGTCGCGGCGAGGGCAGCGGAGCGCTCGGCCAGCCTTGCTCCGCCGGCGGCGCCGCCTGCGCGCGTTCCGCCTGCTCGAAGCGCCGCGTCTGCAGCGCGTAGACCTCGGCAACCGAACGCGGCGTGCCATCGCGCCGGAAGAAGATGCGCTGATTGGCACGCACCGCGTCGGGGCTGGCATAGTGCGTGGCCGGTGCACCAGGGTCCTGGGCGAGGCCGCGCAGGAAGCGGGGGCCGCCGGCCTGGCCGAGGAAATGCGTCATGTAGAGATTGCCGAAGGTCGGCGAGAAACCATGGCCGTCCAGGACCGCGGCGTTCTGCTCGGTCAAGGCCTGCGTCGCGCGCCGCGCCTGGGCGGGATCGGTTCGGCCGTCCACAGTCAGGCGGAGGTCCGGCCGCGCGCGCATCAGGCCGGCCCAGGTGCCGGTGGTGAACTGGCCGAGGCCGGTGGCGCTCGACGTCGCCGCCCGGGCCTGCGGGTTGTTGCCGCTTTCATGACCATAGAGCGTCTCGTAATAGCGCAGCATGGAGCCGGCCGGCTGCGGCTGCACCAGCGGGCTCGGCATTGCATTGTCCGTGCCCGGCCCCTCGGCCGGCCGCCCGGCGGGGCTCATCGCAGCAGGCGTCACAGGCCCATTCGCGCCGCTCGTCTCGCCGTCGAAGACGGGCAGCGGCGGGCCCGCACCGGGCCCGCGGCCGGGCGAACCGGCAAGGACGTTGCGCATGAGAATGTCGGCAAGCGCCTGGCGCCTCATCGCCCTCGCGCTGGCAGGGCCGCGATCGCCGCCCTGATCGGTACCGCCCGGCGGGGCGAAGGCTGCAGGCCCGGCTGGCCGGCCCGCAGCCGACCCCTCCCCCGCATGCCGCGCCGCGGGCGCCTCCCGCTCCAGTGCGGCGCCGAGCAGCGCCTGCGCAATGCGGTTGGCGCCTTGCGTCCAGGCGCCGACCGGCGCGCCCGACGTGCCCTGATCGAGCAGCATCCGCGCCAACGCGCGGCGCATGCCCGGCGAGCGGCCGGCCCGGCCGCCATCACGAAAACTGTCAGCCATTGCGGCGCCCCTTCCTGCTTGCGGTGGCTTTGACGTAGTCGACCGCCATCAGCCCTTCGGCGTCGCGGCCGATGGCCTCCGGACGGCGCCGCGCGACATCGTCGGCCATGAGCCCGATCTCGGGGGGCCCACCCGCGCGGTAGCGGTAGCGATAGACCGGCAGGCCGTTGTCGAGACGGCCGACCTTTTCGATGTCGGTCTTCAGGGCCGGATCGCTGAATTTCAGGGCGGCCGCGCCAAGCGTGCCGCCAAGCCCGAACAGCCCGCCCATCATCGCGTTCTGGCTGTTCACCTCGGCCTGCCACGCCGCCAGGTCGGCCTGATGCTTGGCGTTGACGAGGCCAGCATAGTCGACATTGGCGACGCTCGACTGCGGCGTGCTGGCGAAGGCCGGCTGGCGCACCTGGCTGCCCGACAGGAGGGCCGAGATCTCGTTGAGCGGCTGATTCCGTTCGGTCAGAAGCTCGTTGTAGGCCTGCTGCCGGCCGGTCAGCAGAAGCTGGTTGTTCTGGTCGTTCCGGCCCTGGTTGAACGACCGCATCTCGGCCTCGAAGGCCGCCGAGCCGGGCGCGATGCCCTGGTTGGCGAGGCGCGTGCGCAGCGCATTTTCCTGCTGTGCCTGCAAGGGGTCGAGCCGGGCCCGGCCGAGCTCCCACAGCCGTCCCTCGATGTCGTTGTTCGACGGATCGAAATTGGTGTTGAGCAGGTTGCCGATCTTGGCCGACTGCTGCTCGCCGATATTGGCGAGGTTCTGCTGGGTCTGCCTGGTCGTGTCGTAGATGCGCCGGTTGGCGTCGGACAGGGCCTGGGTCGCTTCATAGCGCGGCGTGCCGTCGGCCCAGCTGCCGATCTGGCGATAGGTCAGGGAGCCGTCGGGCGTCACCTGGTTGGTCGCGTTCAGCCCATACTGGGTGATCGCGGTTTCCTTGTTCATCTGCGTCTGGGCCGCCGCCGTCTCCTTCGGATCTGGCGCGGGCGGCGGTGACGGAGCGGAGACCATGGGGCCAATCCTCCTTCAGGATGCCGAAGACGACGGCGTCGGCGCCGTCGCCGTAATAGTTGCGCTTCACGCCTTCGCGGACGGCGCCGAGCCGTGGCGCCAGACGCATGACGCGAGCATTGGTCGTGCTGGTCAGAACGGTCATCCGGGCGCAGCCGAGCTCGCCGAAGACATAGAGGCCGACACGGGCGAGGAAGGCCCGCGGCCAGGCCAATGTCGCTGTCGCCGCCACCGACGCCTCGACGTCGCGGCCGGTGAAGCCGCAGAAGACGGCGCCACCGACCCTTTCTCCGCCGCGCGCGAGCACCAGCGCAGCCGCTCCCTTCGGAAAGGACGCGCCGAGCCGGCCGGCGACCCATTCGACCGCCGGCTCGCCCGTCTCGATTGTCCAGGTCACAGGATCGCCCCGCCCTCGGTGACAAGCGAGAATTCGAGCAGCTTCACGTCGGCCGTCAGGGCCGGCGAGCCGTCATAGATGTTGAGCCGGAACGCCGGTGCGAGCGCGCGACCGATGCCGAAGACGCTCTGCGTGAACTCGCCGACCCCGGTCGCGCCGCCCCAGACCTTCTGGTTCCACTGGCTTTGGCTCCAGATGAGCGCGTTGGAGGCAAGGCCGATGCCGGCGCCGCGGCCCCAGGTCGTCTCACCCCATTTCGACACGCTCCAGGTCCCGAAGGCGCCGATCGTATTCTCGAGCTCGAACTCCTCGAAGACCGGATTGAGATCGTAGTCGAAGGCGATGGCGAGATAGGGCCGGATGTCCGGCCGGCCGCGATAGGTCGCCCGCAGCACATTGGCCGTCTTGTAGGCGCCGGCATCATCGAGCGCGGTGAAGGCGCCGATGCCGAGGCATTCGATGATGCGCGTGCCGTCGATGGAGCCGCGCTCGGCCTCGTGGACGGCGCCCGACGGCCCGCCGAAATAGAGCCTGTCATTGTGCTCGACCCAGCAGGACGCCGGGACGCCCTGATATTCGCACCAGGCGCCGTGCAGCGCGTTCATGACGAACTGCCTGACCACGCCGGTCGCCGCATTCGGCACATTGACGAAGACCTTCTGCCCCCTGGCGAAGCCGATCGTCTGCCAGCCGAACGTGTCGGCGTCGTTGACGACGGCCGCGGCATAGGCCTGCCGGATATTGCGGGTCAGCGCGCCCTGCTGGGCCGCGGTGCGGTCGAGCTTCATGACCGCGCCAAGCGACATCAGACCGTCCTGGGTCAGGATGGCGAGGTCGCCGCCGAACCGGGTCAGGCAGCGCCGGCCGAGCGGCCGGCCGATCTGGTACCGGCTCTTGAGCTGCCAGCTTGCCGCGGCCGAGGGATCGCTGCCCGCAAAGATCAGGACCTCGCCCTCGGTAGAGAGAAAGACCGTGAGGTCGTTCATCCCGGAACCGCTGTCGGACGACCAGGTCCCGCCGGCGACGATCGCGCCGCCCTTGGTAAGCAGGGCGCCGAGCGGCAGCTTCACGGCCGCCCCGCCGATGGCGGACGGCCCGAGATACCATACGTCGGCGCTGCTCACCTGGCAGAACCAGAGGCGCGACTGCGCGGCAAAGACGTTCGCGAACGCGCCGCCGGTCACACCGGTGACAGCCGGCGCGTTAGAGATGGCGGCGCCGTCATAGACGATCGGCGCGTCCGCGCCATTGACCGCGACCAGGAACTGGCCGCCCGCGCTGGCGAAATTCGTCCACTGCCACTGGTCCGAGCTGGCGCCCGACCAGAGCGCCGCGCCGACCGCCCCGGGAATGTCGCAGCGGTAGATGTTCGCGCCGGTCGCGCCGAGCAGACGCTTGGTCGCGCCGGAGACATAGCTCATCAGCGTGTTGACCGGGCCGGCGCCGAGACCAGTCGCATGCTCGACATAGCCCGGCCGCGGGCTGACGCCGTCGGGCTCCGGATACCAGTTGCGCAGGACCGGCGCGGTCCCCGGCTCCATGGCCGCGAGGTTCTGCTCTGACGACCAGCCCCGGGTCGGCGCAGGCAAGGCAGCGGATCTCGCCCGCGGTGCCGCCTGCTGCACCGTGCGATCCCGTTCACGCGCGGAAGTGAGCATCAGACCGTCACCTTTGCGCGGTTCGCGCTCGCGGCGGCCTGTTCGGCCGGCAGGCGGAGCGCGCGGTCGGCCCGGGCATGATAGCCGACCGCCTGTTCGAACTGGTCGAGTTCGTCCTGGTAGGCTAGGCCCTTCAGCCGCTTCCAGCGCCAGACCAGGCCCTGAAGCAGGACTCCCTCGGGGATCAGCGAACGGTCGCTGTCGGCGAGGAACGTCGCGCGGTAGACCGGCATCGTATCCGCCGACTTGATCCAGAACGACGAGACATATTCGAGCGTCACCGGGCCGGCCGGAGCCGGGGCGACGTCGAGGACGGAGCCGAGCAGCTGAAAGCGCGGCGGCGACGTGACGGGCGCCGATCGTTTCAGGTTCATCTCGGCGTCCGAGAGCGCGCCGCGGATCGGCACGCGGCCGAGGCGGACCGGCGAGCCCTGCGTCAGCCGCTCGAAATCGCCGGGCACGGTCGCCGGCAGCGCCGTGAACTCGGCCGTGCGGACGAGACCGCCCCAGTCGTGCCGGCGCAGCAGTTCCTCGCCGCACTGAAGGGCGATCGTCAGGAACTCCTGCGGCGTGCGGGCGGCGGCCGTCACCACCGCCGAGACCGAGGGCTGGTTGAGGAGCCGCGCCGCGGCCTGGCAGACGGTCAGCAGGCTCATGGGGTCGCCTCCATGGTGCGGAAGCCGGCATTGGACCAGCGCGCCCTGGCATTGTCCTGGGCGGCGGCGTCGAGCGCATCCCTGAGGAGCCCGGCCGCGGCCTCGGCCACCGGCGCCGCCGACAGGTAGATCGCCGCCTCGTGCACGACCGCATAGAGGTAGATGTCCGGACAGGCCTCGAGCAGCCAGTTGGTCTGAGCCGCCTCGAGCGCCGGCAGCCTGCCGAAATAGGTCAGCGCGACAGGCGTTTCGGCCGCCGGCGCGAGGCGCAGGCTGCTGCCGGCGATCGTGTAGACCTGCGCTGGGCCGGACACGGCGAAACGCGCGGCGTAGCGGCCGGCCGCAGCCTCGATCGCCCGCGGCGGAGTTCCGGCAAGCACCTGTTCGACCTCGACGAAATCGGCCGGCAGCGCGCAGACACCGTGCGCGTCCGGCGACAGCATGGTCGTGACCAGCATTCTCCGGTCGCGCAGGCGGCGGCTGAGCTTGGCCTCCGCCATGGCGACGAAACGCGGCATGACGTCGACGAGGTCGGCGCGATCGAGATATTCGCCCACCGCGATGACGAGTTCGGAATAGTCGGCGAGAGCGGTCATCAGATCTTGTCCCGCGTCCTGAAGGCGGAGAATTCACCGTTGAGCAGATGACGGATTTTCGCGCGATCGCGCTGCATCAGCGGTGCCTGAAAGTGTTTCTGAAACAGCGTGTCGGGAATCGCGGCAACGACCTGGCCGTTGCCCCACGGCCGCCCCTCGTTCGCCTCGCGGAACAGCTTCGCTTCGGCGAGCACGGCCTCGACATCCTGCTCCCGCGTCTGCAGGATCGTGCCGTCGCCCATGTCCTCGTGATAGGTCGAGATCCGGCGAACCGGATCATGGTGCACAAGAATCCGGGCCATGGTCAGATCCACTCCACGACGCCGGCGCGGACGAGGGGCTTGGCGACGTCGGCGGCGAGCTGCGTCACGCTGCCCGCGGCAAGGCGGCCGCCCTCGGTCGGCCAGTAATCGCGCAGGATCCGCACGGGGATGACGGGCCTGTCCGGGGCGGCCGGCCGGGCGGCTTCGCGGAGCGCCCCGCCCTCCGGCTCTGGCGCCGCCTCGTCGAGCGCCACGTCGTAGGCGCGCGCCGCCAGGATGCGCAGGCCGTCCAGCGTCCTCCGGCCGACGGGCATCGCGCCGGTCCGGTCCTTGATGGCCTGGCGCAGCACGGCTTCGCCGGCCGCAAAGATCTCGTCGCGTGTCATGGAACTGATCCCGGTGTGAGTGCCTGCAAGGCGGCGCGCCGCCACGGTATCGAGCCGCCTGGTCCGCGCGGCGTGACATCCGGCCATTTCCGCGCTTTGATGCGGTCCTATCGATGCAACATGCGCAGCCGGTCGCCGTCCGGATGCGCATCCCCGCCAGCGATCCGGTGTGCCGACTGTGATGACAACATCCCCGCACGCACCCTCAGCGAACCCGACAGCCGGCGCCGACGCGCAGGCGGACGACATCGTCGTCAGGCTCGCGCCAGAACTTCTGGAAGCGCTCGACCGCTTCATCGAAGAGGATCGGCGCGGCACCTCGAGGGCCGATGCGCTCAGCGCGGCGTTCCGCGACTGGGCCGAGGACAAGGGTTATCTCGCACCGTCAACCGACTGAGCCGCAGCCGGTGGCCAGGGGCGGCCGGACTGGCGCCCCTGCCCTTGCCGGCATCAGGCGAGGTCGGCGATGACGCCGAGCGCTGCCTCGTTCTTCACGATCAGCGTCGCCTCGACGATGATGGCGCGCTTCTCGGCGTCACCGGTCTTGGCAAGCGTCTGCTTCTGGAACGAACGCAGGAAGCCGAGTTCCAGATAGTCCGGGTCGAGCAGCCAGGCGTCGCGCGCACGCTGCCAGCGATTGACCTGCACCGCGAAGTCGCCGAAGTCGCCGACATAGAGATTGGCGCCGCCGACGATCTCCGCCTGCTTGCCGTTGTCGACATCCTTGCGCAGCTGCGCGATGCCGGCAAAACCCGAAAACACGCGCTTCTGGGTCGGATGCAGCATCAGCACGGTCGGGCTCGCGCCGTTCGCGTAGCACGACTGATGCACGGTATCGAGCTGCGCCTTGGTGAAGGCGCGGGTCGTGCCGTCGGTGGCGGCGACGGTGAGCGAGGTGCCGCTGTTGTAGCCGCCATTGGCGCCACCGGCGCCACGGTCGGCATTGGTCGTCACCCAGGACGGCAGTGAGCCCATCAGGCGCGCGGTCGTCGCGCTGCCGAGGAGCGAGGCCGTGTTGGCGCCGATGACGGCCCGTTCGAGGTCGCGCTTCAGCGCCGCCATCTTGAGCTTGCCCTGATAGGCGAGCTCGGAGCTGCGGCCGGCCTTCTTCACCGCCTCGGTGGTGCCCGAGATGATGTAGGTCTCCCGCATGATCTGCGAGATGTTCGATACGCGCACGGTCGGGGTGACGGCGTTGTAGCTGTACTCGTCACCGTCGACCTGCGCGTTCGCGCCCGGCTGGCGGATCGTGTCCGTCTGCCATTCGTGCCGGATGTTCTCGATATCGCTCTTCCTGATCATCGCGGAGACCGGCACATCCTCCGGCGCGATATTGTAGATCTGGTCGCGCAGATCCTCGCGGAGGCCGCGCACCGCATAGGTGTCGTAGGTATTGGCGATCTGAGCCATGGGAAAGCTCCCGTCAATCGGCGCCGAGCCAGGCTTCGACCGCCCGCGCCGCATCTTGTCTGGTACCGCTGCGTTTGGCCTGGGCGAGCGCCGTTCCGAACCCGCTGCCCGTATCCTGCCCGGCCCTGCGGCCGGGCGGTTGCGGCGCCCGCTGCGCCGCCGGCTTCGGGCCGCCGCCGGCCGATGCCGCCCTGATCTTCTGGTAGCGCGCGGCGTCCGCGAGCACGCGGATCAGCCGGTGGTCGACGATCTGGGCGTAGTCGGCTTCCGAGAAGCCATAGGCCTCGACGGCACGGATCATGTCCTGGTTGAAGGCCTGCCGGCGCGCGGCATCCTTCAGTTCGGGGATCGCGGCGAAGAGCCTTTCCCGCTCGGCGTGGAGGAGGCGCGCCCGGCCGGCCTGGTCCGTCTCGCGCGCCTTGGCGGCAAGATCCATCCGGGCACGGGTGATCTCCTCCACATGGTTCATGGCCGCCTGATAGATGGCCAGTTCCTGGGTGTAGCGGGCAGGGTCGCGGATGGCGAGGTCGGTCGACGGCGGTGACGGCACATAGGCCTCCACCACCGCAAGCGCCCGTTCGAGGGCCTCGGCAACGGCGGTTTGCTGGGCCGACACCTCGCCCGCATAGCTTTCCAGCGTGCGCCGCTGCTCGGCGACCTCCTGGGTCTTGCGGGTATAGTCGGCCGTCCTCAGGCCCGCCTCGCGCCATTCCTGGATTTGTTCGATCGAGGCTTCCGTTCCGTCGGCCAGGCGAATGCGCGCCTGGAGCGGATCGGTCGCCTCGTCCGAGATCCCGGCATCGGCCTCTGCGGGCTTGTCCCGGTCGGAGCCGTCGGACGGATCCTCGGGGTCGGGCGCGGCGCCCGCCTGACGGTCGTCGGAACCGCTCTCCGCCTGTTCCTCCCCGACCTCGTCGGTCGACAGGAATGCCGAAAGCCGCTCGTCCGCCTCCTGGGCGAGGTCCGCGCGTGCATCAGTGTTCACCGCCGGAGCGATGCCTGCACCGTCTGCGTTGGTCATGGTTTTGCCTTTGTGGTTCGTGCCGCCCGTCAGGCGTAAGGCGACGGGCCCTTGGCGGGCTCGGGTGCTGGCCGGCCGAGGGCGGCCAGCCGAGCGCGCAAAGCTCTGATGGCGCGGGCTTCGTCGAGCGCCAGGCGCCGGATCTGGTCATCGGCCGGGTCGGCCGCGATGGCCCGCTCCACGGCGTCCTGCTCCAGCATGGCAAGGGCGGCGACCAGGACGGGATGTTCGGCAACGAAGCGGGCTTCCGCCGGCGTCGGCGGCGCTGCCGGGCCGGCGGCGACGGTCGTGCCCGTCACGGCCGCGCTCCCGGCTGCAACAGTTCGTCGGTGGCGCGGGTGATGCCGTCGAGCGTCGCCTGGACCGCCGGGTTCAGCGCCTCGTCCGGCGTCACCGACCGCAGCGCTTCGGCCTGAGCCAGGGCGATGCGGGTCTCCAGCTCGGCGCGCTTCAGCTCGCGCTCGGCCAGGAGCCGTTCGCGCTGCAGCTCGAGCGCCGCATCCGCCTTGATCCGTTCGACCAGCAGGTCGCGCTCGGTTTCGGCCGCGGCGCGGGCGGCCTCGGCGGCCATCTCAGCCTGATGCTTCTCGCGTTCCATCTGCATCATGGCCGCCGCCTGGCCGACGGCAGGATCGGGTCTCGGCGCCGCCATGCGCGCCAGCGCCTCGCGCGTCGGCTTCATGAAGTAGAGCTCGGGCGAGCGGAGCCCGGCCGCGGCCACGAACTTGGCCAGCGAATTGGCGAGGTTGTCGAGCGAGACCAGCGGATTGTCGAGCCCCATCGTGGCCATGATCTCCTTCTGGATCTGGCCCACCTGCATCATCATCGCCATGTCGCGCTCGCGCGAGCCGGCGCCGAGCCCGGTATTGATCGAGGCATCCATTTCCGGATTCCAGCGCGAGGGCTGGAAGGTTACCCATTCGCCCCGCAGCCGGATCACCTCGTCCTGGGGCTGCTGCTTGACGATCAGCCGCAGGATCGCACCGAACATCCGGCGAAGGCCGGTCTCGGCGAAGGTGCGGGCGATCATCTCGGCCCGCGCAGTCGCGGCATTTTCCAGGATGCGCGAAGCAGTGGCGGTCTGGTTCTGCAGGGCGTCGGGAGACAGTCCCGTCGAGGCATCCGAAACGCCGGTACGGTCGACCGCCTCCTGGTCGAGATATTCGAGCGCGCCGAGCGAGGCGGCAGCCGTGAACGGCACCTGGTTGTAGGCGAGCGCCGCCCGGGCATCGCGCCCCGGCTTCAGCCGGATCGGCTTGCCGAACTGCGGATTGGTGATGTCGCTCGGATCCTCGATGGCGCCGACATCGACGATCGGCTGCTGGGCGTTCTGCCAATAGATGTTGTCGAGCATGCCGCGGACGAGCGCGGTCTTCTTGCGCTGGACATCCTCGATGTCGTCGAACAGCGAGAAGCCCTGCCACCGGTGCGCGACGATCTCGCAGGGCAGGTCCGAGAACGGCATCTCGTCCCATTCCTCGTTGGAGAGGATGCGATGCGCTCCCGCATAGCCGGCGATGCAGATCCTGCGCAGTTCGGCATAGCCGTCGCCGTCATGGTCGATGCGGGCATAGACCTCGGCATATTCGACGACCTGCGTCGCCGGGCCGCCCATGCCGTGGTTTTCCGAGAGGCCGCCGGACCGGCCGAGGCGAGCCCGACGCACCTCGCTCTCGATGTCGCCGGAATGGCCGGGAATGCTGTCGACGACCGCGCGGTCGAAGCCCATGGCGACGAGGTTCGAGCGCGTCTCGGGAAAGCGATGGACGGTGATCCGCGCATCCTCGATCGTCACCGCCTCCGGATCGATCAGGAACTGCTCGCCGGGCACGGCCGCGATGCGGATCCCGGCCCTCATCCGCGCGCGGCGGACCCTGACGTCGTAGCGCTGCGCCTCGGGCACCACCGCCAGAATGGCCGGATCGGTTTCGGGATAGCCGCGGACCGCCAGCAAGGTCACCGCCGGATCGGCGAGAAGGCTTTCGAGATCGAGCGCGGTCAGCCGCGCATAACGCTCCACGGCGATGTCGGCCCGTTCGTCCCACCAATGCTTGATCACGCCGTTGCGCAGCAGGAGCGCATCCTGAAAGGCGGATGCAAGGACGCGATAGCCGCCCCAGTCGGTCCAGAACTTGTAGTTCACATAGTCGGTCGCCTGGGCCGCGAAGGCTTCGTCCTGCGGCGTGCGCGGCACATATTCCACCACCTTGTCGCCGCCGGCGAAGGTGCGCATCAGCGACGGCATGAGCCTGGCCACCGCCGCGCGAACGTCCTTCGAGACCGCCGAGGAACGCCCCTCGGGCGCCGGCAGGTCGCGCATCTCGCCGCGGTAATATTCCAGCGCCCGGGCGCGGTTGTGGCGCATCTCCTCGTCGTCATAGGCGACGCATTGCGCGATCATGCCGTCGACGAGCGCCAGCAGCTCGCTGTCGGTCATGGCTGTCGTATCGGCCATGGCGTGAATCTCCGTCCCGGACGATCGACGCCGGGCGTCAGGTTGATCCGATCAGGGCTGTCCGGCCCAACGGCGCGTGACGCTGCGGTCGACGCCGCGCCCTGCCGCAGCAAGGCCGTTGAAGGCCGCCCCGGCATAGTTCCCGTCGCTGTCGTCGTGGCTCGCCTGCTGCGGCCAAAGCGGTGCCTGCAGGGTAAAATTCACCAGCCCAGGTCCGGTCGAACCAAGCCCGGCGGTGCCGACCAGACGGCCGCGTGGTAACAACGCACGGCCGTCGCCCATCAACCATCCGCCGATCCGCTCCTGCCAGGTCGGATCACAAGAGCGCAGCTCGGGACGTCTCACGTCAGCCACCACGGATCCTCACGCATAGACCCCGACGGGCATTGTCCAGTTCTGCGGCGCGCCGGCGCCCGACATGCCGCCGATGCCGATGGCGAAATAGCGCAGCGCATCGGCCGGATGGCTCGCCCAGTCGTGCACCGGGCGCGGTTTCAGGACCTGGTTCTTCTCGTCATATTCGGCGCGGTAGAGCTTCAGCGCCTCGATGCCGCGCGCGCATTTCTCGGCATCGAACCAGAATTTGGGCAGGGCAAGGCGCACGGCGCTGATGCCGTCGTCCACCCGGTGATCGGGGCAGACCGTGATGTCGAGGCCGAGCTCCTGGAGAACCTCCTGCCGGCTCTTGCCGGTGCCGAGCTCCCGGGCCTTCACGTCTTGCGGCAGGATATGGCCGGCATAGATGTAGGGCCTGGCCTTGATCTCCCGCACATAGTGCGCGAGGTCCATCCCGGTCGCCTCGCAATAGTCGATGGCATGGAATTCCCGGCCGACGATCTGCACGAACCAGATCGCCGTCGCATCGTCCATGCCGAGATCCCAGGACGTCCAGACCGGGGCAGCCGGATCGTAGGGCACGCCGCAGACGCGCTTCTCGCGGACCGCTGCAGCCATCTGGCGGCCGTAATAGGCGCCGATCACCGCGGCCTCGAAGGAGCAGAAATATTCCTGCTCGATGAGCATGTCGGCCTGGTCGTCGCCAAACAGCGCGCGGTAGCCCTTGCGCGCCTCCTCGATCGCGGCCTTGCCGATGGCGCGGGTATCGTCAACGGTCTGCACCCCGACGAACCAGTTCGGATCGCCGCGGTGCTCCCGCACCATGCGCTCGACATGGTTCTTGCCGCGCGGCGTGGTGATGAACAGCGCCCAGCCGTCGTTCTCGGCGAGGATCGGCTGGATGTAGGCCCAGGCTCTCGGGTCGGCCAGGGCCCATTCGGAAAAGGTCACGCCGACCGGAGGCGAGCCGACGATGCCGTCATAGCTGTCGGATCCGACCACCTGCCAGGTCGCCCCGTTGATGAGTTCGATGAACATGTCGCTGTCGTTCGACCGGCTGCGGATGTCCTGCGGAAAGGCCTCGTCAACCCGCCGCCGCCCGGTATGGGGATTGATGGCGTTCCAGATCGCCTTGCGGCCCTGGGCATAGGCCGGCAGCATGTGCCAGTAGGTCGCCGGCCGCTCGATCATCGCGACCGCTGCGCGATGCAGCGCCACCTCGTCCTTGCCCCAGCGTCGGTGCGCCACCATCAGCGCACGCTTGCCGCCCCTCTCCAGATGGTTCCACAGGTCGCGCTGATACCATCTCGGACGCCAGCCGTTAGGGATTCGGATCGTCTGCGAATTTGACAAGTTCGACCGTCAGGTTGCCGCCGTGGTTCAGGTCCTGCTTGTCGCGCCACTGTTCGGGCCGCCGATTCTTCAGCCAGAAGATCGCCGCCGTCGTATCCGGCGGATAATGTTCCCGGTATTCGGCGCGGATCACCTGGCCCTGGTGGGTGAAGATCTTCACGGTGTCGCAGGAATAGCCCACGGCCCGCTGGTAGAGACTGCGCTCCACCTGGTCGTCGACCAGCCCCTTGCCCAGCCGCAGGGCGCCGCAGAAGGCTTCATGCTCCACCTTCCAGCGCCGGATGGTGCGCGCATTGACGGCAAAAAACTCGGCAAGATCGTCGTCGGTCGCGCCGAGCGAGCACAGCTTGGCGGCCTGGCGGGCGAAATCGTCGCGATATTTCGGCGGACGGCCCGGTGTGCCTCGCGCGGCCGCGCCACCGGCGGTCGAGGCGGCTTCTTCCGCCTCTCCTGCCGGCGGCGCGGCCGGCTCTGCCATAGCGGCCGGCGCCGGCACGACCGAAGGCTTCGACGCCCTGCGCGCCGCGGCCACCGCCGCCACGGTAGATCTGCTCATCCTGTCGAAGCCCTCCAAAGCAAAAAGCCCGGCAGGCGGGGCCTCCGGGCACGATGATGGGACGTTACATTTCTCGCACTATGACTATTTTCCTAGATCTTGTCAACCCCCAATTGCACCATGCATGGCCGGCCCGGGCTGCTCGCCGAGGCACGGGGCGACTGCTGACCCGCAGATTCCACCCGCTGTGTCACCGGCCGTCCGCGACAACCGGCCCTCCAGGAAAACTCTCGCGGACGATCGCCGCACGAACGCAAAGACGTTCCCCGAACGCGGTGAAAAACGAAAGATCCTGGCATTGCCCAAAATACCGACAACTTGCTACTGGCTTGGGCACGCGCGGGGTCCTGTCTCGACGCATCCGAACACCGACGGCGCCAGCGCGAGTTCCCCTTATGCATGGCATTGCATCCCTTCTGAAGCGCCTGGGGCCGGGGCTTGCCCCGGTCACACCGGTCGAACGCCTGCGCGCGGCAGTCGGCGCCCTCTGCGGCATTCTCGTCACCGGGTTCGCCATGCGCTTCGCGCTCGGGCCCTCCCCGGCCCTGCCGCTGCTGATCGCCCCGATCGGCGCTTCCGCGGTCCTCCTGTTCGCGGTGCCGGCAAGCCCGCTGGCCCAGCCCTGGTCCATCCTCGGCGGCAACGTCATCTCGGCGCTGATCGGCGTCACGGCGGCAAGCCATGTCAGCGATCCCATTCTTGCCGCCGCCCTTGCCGGCGGCGGGGCCATTGCCGCGATGATGCTGCTCGGCTGCCTGCATCCGCCGGGCGGCGCCGTGGCCCTGACCGCCGTGCTGGGCGGCCCGACCGTCACGGCCGCCGGCTATGGCTTCGCGCTCTGGCCGGTCGGGGTGGATTCGGCCCTGCTGCTCGCCACCGCGCTCCTCTTCAACAATCTCACCGGGCGCCGCTACCCGCATCGGCCGGCCCCGGTCCGCCGCGACCATCAGACGGCGGATCCGCAACCGAGCGAACGCCTCGGTTTCACCGCCGCCGATCTCGACGCGGCGCTGGCCGCCCATGGCGAACTCGTCGACATCAGCCGGGACGATCTCGAGGATATTCTTCACCAGGCCGAGGAACGGGCCTTCCATCGGCGCTCGGGCGCCATGACCTGCGCCGACATCATGTCGCGCGACGTCGTCACCGTCTCGCCCGACAGTTCCTGGCTGGAAGCCGCGGCCCTGCTCCGCCGTCACAGCGTCAAGGCGCTGCCGGTGATCGGCGAGAACGAGCGCGTCGTCGGCATCGTCAGCGCCACGGACCTCGTCGACAAGATGGTGTGGGGGCCGAAGGGTCCGCGTGTCGGCCTCGTCCACCGCCTGCGCGAGGCGGCCCTGCTGAAACGGCCGGCCCAGGCTTCCGTCGAGGAGATCATGTCCGCGCCCGTGCGCTCGGCGCGGCCCGAAACGCCGATCGCGGAACTGGTGCCGCTGATGGCCGACGGCGGCTGGCATCATCTGCCCGTCATCGGCGCCAAGGGGGAGTTGCTCGGCGTCGTCACGCAGTCGGACCTGATCGCCGCCCTGTTCCACGGCCGGATCACGGCCCGCGTCACGGCGACCGCCAAGGCCGCCTGAGCAGACACGCCCGGTCTCAGCCCGCGAGATAGCGCCGCCAGACCGCCTTGCCGAAGCGGTCGTAGCGATCCATGGCGGCGACCAGACCGGCCAGCGCAGCGACCGTCCCGAACGTCTCCGGCAGCAGAGGGTCGCGCACGATGCGCCGGACCGCGCGGCGGCCGAGCGCCAGCGTTTCCGCAGCGGCCGCGGCCAGATCGGCCTGGGCGAGCCGTACCTCGCTGCCGCCGAGCGCCGCAGCCATGTCGGCATGACCCGCGGCGATCGCAGGCCCGTCCCAGAGCCGGGCGAACCGGCCGGCGCGAAGCGCATCGACCTCGTCGGCCGTCACGATCAGCAGCGACCGCGCATGGCCGAGCTCGCCAAGCCGTGCCCGCATGGCCTCGGCTCCGCCGGCGAGATTGGCCGGCCGGACCCAGACATTGGTCTCGGCTTCGGCGAAGCCCTCGAGCGCCAGCGCCTTGAGCGTGCGCCGCCAGACCGTCCGGTCGGCCCGCTCTTCCGGCCCGGCCAATGCCAGCAGCCACTGGCCGCTCCAGCCGCGCCGGCGCGCCTGGACCGAGCGCCAGCCCAGCACGCGGCGCTGCAGCGCCTCGGCGGCCGGCCCCACGCCATAGAGGCCGCGCGCCTTCTGCACGAGGCGCCCTTCCGCCTTCAGCCGGGTCATCGCCGTCCTCATGCCCACGGCGCCCAGCCCGAAGGCCGCCCCGGCGCGCAGCAGATCGGCCGCGGAAAAGGCCGCCCCGGCATCGGTCGCCAGGAGATCGAGGATCACCGACCGCGCGCTGACATTCATGCCCGCGGCCCATTCGTTCATGTTGCGATCTTTGTCTATTATCGTCAAAATATGAAATATCCAACAACGGCCGGCGGTCAAGGCCGGCTGCGACAGGGAGCGCCCCATGAGGTTCGAGACACTGCTCTACGACACCGGCGACCGCACGGCGACGATCACGCTGAACCGCCCGGACCATTTCAATGCCATCGACGGCGTCATGCCGCGCGAGATCCGCGCCGCCGTCGAGGCGGCGGAAGCGGATCCGGACGTGCATGTCATCGTGCTCAAGGGCGCCGGCCGCGGTTTCTGCGGCGGCTACGATCTCAAGCACTATGCCGAACGCAAGGGCGAGATCACCGGTTCGCAGGACATGCCGTGGGATCCGACGCTCGATTTCTCGATGATGTGGCGCAACACGCAGGACTTCATGGCCTTGTGGCGCGCGACCAAGCCGACGGTCGCGCGCGTGCATGGGGCGGCGGTCGCCGGCGGCTCCGACATCGCCCTGTGCTGCGACTTCCTGATCATGGCGGAGGATGCCCGCATCGGCTATCCGCCGGCACGCGTCTGGGGCGTGCCGACCCCCGCCATGTGGGTCTACCGGCTCGGCCCGCAGATGGCCAAGCGCATGATGATGACCGGCGACCTCATCGGCGGAACCGAGGCGGCCTCGATCGGCCTCGCGCTCAGGGCCGTGCCCGAGCCCGAACTCGACGCGGCGGTCGAGGCCCTGGTCGGCCGGCTGCGCGGCGTGCCGCGCAACCAGCTGATGATGACCAAGATGGTGGTGAACCAGGCCTACGAAAACATGGGATTGAGCACCACGCAGATGTTCGCGACCCTGTTCGACGGCATTTCGCGCCACACGCCCGAGGGCATGTGGTTCCGCGAGCGCACCCAGGAGGTCGGCTTCAAGCAGGCGGTTGCGGAACGCGACAGCGGTGCGCCGATCGCGAGCCAGGTGTCCAAGCGTCTCCGGCCGATCGACTGATCCGGCCGCACGGAGCCCGTTCGAGACCGTCTATCTCGTCGTCCAACGCCTTCAGCCGACGTGCGTCGGATACTTCCATGCCGCCATAGCGATCGCGCCAGCTGTAGAAGGTCGCGTCGCTCATCCCGTGCTTGCGGCAGATATCCGCTACCGCAATCCCGGCCTGATGCTCCTTCAGCACCGCAATGATCTGCTCTTCGCTGAACCGGCTCTTCTTCATCTCCATCTCCTTCCGACGGAGTCCAATTCAAACCGAGGGCGCTTCAGGGGACAACGTCACCAGCCGCGATCGCGCCGGCCGCTGCCGCCGCAAATAGCACAGCGTCATATGCTATTTTGTTGGCCTTTAGCTGCTCTTCCTCCAGCCATAACAACTCTCTGACTTTTTTTGCCGACGAGAATCTGGTTGCGGATCCGGCCTTGGCGGTTCGGAATCATTGTCAGGGCCCCGTTCGGGCGGGGCGGCCCATCGCCGCCACCTCCGTCCCAATCCCAATCGTACGGACCATCGTCATCTGACGGCTTGAGCTTGAACTGCGAGTCCATCGAATTTCTCCACCACTCATTTATTGCCGACTGATCCAGGACGCCCTCCATCTCTGGAATTTCCACTTAAGCGAAACGTGAAAGACAACCCCAAATTCAACACATCCAACACTAGATAATCGAACAACATCATGATAATTATAATATGCGCATACTTCGCCTCGAAATAAATTCGACCGATACAGCATTGTCTAAAATTGACGCTAAATCATAGGTAAAAATCACCATGAACGAGAGAAAAACGCAGATTTCTATTTCATTGTTCTTTTTCATTGGAGTATCATTTTTTATTATATCCGCTGCACTTCACTTAATTTCATTAATATCGAGCACAACGATGAGCTATATTCAAATATCTGGCGCATCAATTATGATAACATCATTATCAATTGCGCGAATCTCAAATATATCAATAATAACACCATGGAATAAACATTACGAAAATAAATAATATATCGCAAAATCGAGATATAATCGTGTGTACGCTGTAATTTTGTGCAATATTATGCCCCTCTGAATATACGTCTCACTTGATCCATTAGGGGCCTCGTGAGACACGATAAAGTCGTCCGATCGCCGGTTTGCACGAACACCTGGGCAGGCACGCCGGGGATGATCTTCAGATCGCGGAGCTTGGAGAGTTCGGCCTCGTCCACCGCGCCCCGCGCAAGATAGAATGGCGCTTGATTCTGCGGGTCGCGCGCAACATCCGCCGAGACATGGAGTAGTCGCCCTCCCACCTCGCCCGGCACGGAAGTCGGCCGTCTTTCGAGGTCGACGCCCAGGGGCGCGGCCATTCTTGATGCCATGCGCCGGCCCAAAAGCAGGGAGGCACGCCCCATCCGGCCAAGTGTAGCCCGGGTCCGCGTCCCAAGCCTGAAACACGTCAAGCCACGCCGTTCAAACCGCTTTCCAACGGTCGCTCAGCGCTTGCGCTCGAGAAAGGCCTGCATATGCGCCTGGGGCTCGCCGGTGCCGAAGGCGCGCCCGAAAACCGGGATGCTGGCGTCGATCGCCTGGGAGAGCGGCAGTTCCTCCCAGGCCCGCAGCAGCTCCTTCTGGGCGCGCAGCGCCGCCGGCCCGCACGCCACGACCGGCAGAAGCGCGGTCTCGACCGCGGCATCCAGCGACGGCGCAGGAGCCACAACGTCGACCAGGCCCCACTCGCACGCGGTTGCGGCATCGATGGTCGCGCCGGTGAGGATCAGCCAGCGTGCCCGGGCCATGCCGATCAGGCGCGGCATCAGCGCGGCATGAATGACCGAGGGAATGCCGACCTTCACTTCGGGCATGGCGAACTTCGCCGTGTCGGCCGCGATCCTGAAATCGCAGGCCATGGCAAGCTCCAGTCCGCCGCCGAGACACCAGCCGTTGATGCGGGCGGCGACCGGCGCGGGAAACCGGCGGGCCGCCTCGCAGAGATCCCGCAAGCCCGTGATGAAGCGCTCCGCCGTGGCCGGATCGAGCGTGGCCATCTCCCTGATGTCGGCGCCGCCGATGAAGCTGGTTTCGCCGGCGCCGGTCAGCACCAGGGCGCGCAGATCCGCCTCCTTCGCCAGGGCCTCGATGCCCGACGTCAGCGCGGCAATGACCGGCGAGCCCAGGATATTGGCCTTGCCGGCATTGGTTATGGTCAGCCAGGCAATGCCGTGCTCCCGCCGTTCCACCGAGCAATGGTCGTTGAGCATGGTCATCGAGGCCTCCTCGCGCGTTTCCAGCCAGCATGGGCGGCGACGGGACACGCACGCAAGCCCGGCGCGGCGCACGGCCGCCCCGACGGCGCCGGCTACGTCGCTTGGCCGCGCAGGATGCGGGCGCTCGCCTGTTCGGCTTCGGCGGCGGAGGCGACGATCTCCGCCGGAATGCCGAAGGCCTTGACCGCCATCGCGGCCTGCAGCCGGAGCGCCGCACGTTTCAGCCCGTCGGGTTCGACGCCGACGAGGGCAAGGCACCTGCGCCCGAGCACCTGCCTGTTGCGCTTCAGCCAAAGGCCGCGCTGCTTGCGGTCCTCGTGGGTCTCGGCCGCCTCGTTGCCGGCCATCACCACCACGAATGTCTGGTCCTGCGCGAGCAGCGCATCCATCTCGCGCGACCATTGCCCGGCATAGCCCGGCTGGATCGCCTCCGCCCGGGCGTGGACGACGGGAAAACGGCTGACGTCGTGCACGACGAACGAGGCCGGATCGAGTGCCATGATATCTCCTGCGAACATGCGGCGGCACAGGTGGGCGTCGCCGCGCCGCATGATCGCGCGGTACCATCAGGTTGCGGTACCGCTATCCAGCCGATAAATGTCGCAAAATGGCCAAATCCACTGCCGGCATCAGACCATGCCCGACGCTTTCGACCGTGCCGACGGCCCCCTCGTCATAGCCCTGCGCGGCAACGACCGCGACGACGGGCCCTATCGCCTGGGAACCCGCGAGCTCGATTGGCACCGTCATGTTCGCGGCCAGCTCTTCTGCATCGAAAGCGGCCTCGTTCATGTCCGCAGCCGGCACGGCTCCTGGCTGCTGCCGCCGAACCGCGCCGGCTGGATCCCGCCCGGCAGCGACCACAAGGTCAGCCTCAGCGGCGTCATCAGCGGCTGGGTCGTGATGATCCGTCCGGACGGGTGCGGCATGCTGCCGGCCAAGCCGCGGGTCAGCGGCATCAGCGAGGTGCTGGGCGCGCTGGTCCGGCGAGCCGTCACCTGGGCGATGGCCGATACCCTGTCGGCCGATCAGCTGCGGCTCGCCGCGGTGCTGATCGACGAGGTCGCCCGGGCGCCGCGCGAGCCCCTGCACCTGCCGATGCCCCGGGATCGCCGGCTGGCGCGCATCGCCACGGCGATCGCCCGCCGGCCGGCCGATGCCCGCACGCTCGACGACTGGGCCCGCTGGGCCGGGCTCGCGCCGCGGACCGCCCGCCGCCTGTTCCAGGCCGAGACCGGCAGCAGCTTCGGCCGATGGCGTCAGCAGGCGCGGCTGGTCGCGGCGCTGGAGCGGCTCGCGCGCGGCGATGCGGTCGCCGAGGTGTCCGATGCGGTCGGCTATGCCACGCCGAGCGCCTTCATCGCCATGTTCCGCCAGGCCATGGGGGCTTCCCCTGCCCGCTATTTCGCGGGCCGGCCCGGGCGGCTCTGATCGCCTCCTACCAGAGATTCCTGCCGTCGATCGTGTCCACCGGGACGGCGTCGAGATCGAAATCGTCCAGCAGCCGCGTGTTGATGCTGATTTTCGGATTGTCGAAATCGGCCGAGCCGGACGACCAGTCGGGCGTCTCGACATAGGTGCTGCAGCCGCAGACCGTGCAGAAATGATGGGCGATCGTCCTGGTGTTCCAGCGATAGGTCGCGGCATGGTCGGCCGGCGCCGTCAGCCGGAACTGCGCCGGCCGGTAATAGGCCCACAGCGCGCCGCGCTTGGAGCAATAGGTGCAGGTGCAGCGCGTCACGGTGGCCGGCGCCTCGTCCACCTCAAATCGCGTCGCGCCGCAATGGCAGCTGCCCTTGACCGTCATGCCGTGCCTCCTCTGTCGTGGCCATTCGGCGAGGGACATAGCAGCAGCCTGCTGCCAGGGCGTGGCAGCAGGCTGCCGGAACGCCCGGCGACCGACGCGCCGCGCCCGGCCGGCGGTCAGGCGAGGCGCGCCACAGGCGGCCGGAAACTGCGCGAGGCCGCGATCGCCAACGCCACGAAGATGACGAGGGTCAGCCCCTGCGCCAGCGAAAACGGCAGTTCGGACTGGGTCGGCGCGGCGGCCTGGAGAACCGGGACCTTGGCGAAGGCCTGAGCGATCCCGACAAAGACGAGGAAATAGAGGCTGAACACCATTCCGGCCGCATAGATCCACCGCCACGGACCGGCGAGGCCGAGGCCGTAGCGGGCCACCAGAACCAGCGCCAGGACGGCCAGGGCGATGACCGAGACGACATGCGACGGCAGCACCCCGTTGAACGGGAACAGGAAACCCGTGGCGCTGGTGAGGATGGCCGTGGCCAGGAAAATGGCGGTCCAGAATCCGTCGGTCGAAGCCTTGAACAGCCCGAAGACCGCAATGGCGCCGGTGAGGATGGCGACAATGCTGATCGCGGTGTGCACTGTCGTCAGCGTGGTCAGATCCATGAGACGCCCCTGTCGCCACATGGCCGCTCGGCCCGGAACCCGCCTTGCGGGCCCGGACGGCCGCTCGCGGCCATCATCCCATGCACGTCAGGGCCCACCGAGGCGCCCGCACGATCTTGTCGCAGGCGGACCGCCGCGGCAAGCCGCTCCGCATGTCGGCGGCGCCGAGCCGTCTATATTCATCCTCAGCCAAAGCGGGCATGCTGGCCCCATGAATCGCGGGAGGTTTCCATGACGTTGTTCGACCTCGGCGGCAAGACCGCCATCATCACGGGTTCGTCGCGCGGCATCGGCAAGGCGATTGCCGAACGTTTTGCCGAACATGGCGCCCAGGTCGTCATATCCTCGCGCAAGGCGGCCGCCTGCGAAGCGGTGGCCGCCGAGATCAACGGCCGGCACGGCGCCGGCCGGGCGATCGCGATACCGGCCAACATCTCCTCCAAGGACGACCTCGCCCGGCTGGTCGCGGAAACCCGCGCCGCCTTCGGCCCGGTCATCGATATCCTCGTCTGCAATGCCGCGTCCAACCCCTATTACGGACCGCTCAACGAGATCAGCGACGACCAGTTCACCAAGATCCTCGGCAACAACATCATCGCCAACAACTGGCTGATCGGCATGGTCGCCCCCGGCATGATCGAGCGGCGCGACGGCTCCATCATCATCATTTCCTCCATCGGCGGCCTGCGCGGCTCGCCGATCATCGGCGCCTATTGCATCTCCAAGGCGGCCGACATGCAGCTCGCCCGCAACCTGGCGGTCGAATATGGCCCGCACAACGTGCGCGTGAACTGCATCGCCCCCGGCCTGATCAAGACGGATTTCGCGCGCGCCTTGTGGGAAGATCCGGCCGGCCTCGCCGAGCGGACCGCGACGACGCCGCTGCGGCGGATCGGCGAACCCGACGAGATCGCCGGGGCCGCGGTTTTCCTCGCCTCCAAGGCCGGCTCCTTCGTCACCGGGCAGAACATCGTCATCGACGGCGGCGTGACGATCTGACGACGATAGGACAGTGCGCCGCAGACCGTCGCCCTTTGTCGGGCGCGCCCGAAATGCTATGGCGCAGGCCATGCCGGACCGGGGATGCGCATGATACCAGGCGTGATGGCGAACCGCGCCGCGGTGCTGCTGGCCGCGACCCTGCTCGCGTCGGCGGCTCTGCCCTCGGCCACAAGGGCCCAGGCGACCGACGGCGAAAGCCTGCCGCAGACGATCTGCCGGCTGATCGAAACGGGCGCGCGGCGACACAACCTTCCGGTCCATTTCTTCACGCGGCTGATCTGGGCCGAGAGCAGCTTCCGCATCGGCGTGGTGAGCAGCGCCGGCGCGCAGGGCATCGCCCAGTTCATGCCGGGAACGGCGCGCGAACGCGGGCTGGCCGACCCGTTCGACCCGGAGCAGGCGATCGCCGCTTCGGCCCACCTGCTCGCCGACCATGTCAAGCAGTTCGGCAATCTCGGCCTCGCCGCGGCAGCCTATAATGGCGGGCCGACCAGGGTCGCCAATTTCCTGGCCGGGCGCGGCGGCCTGCCTGCGGAAACGCAGGACTATGTCTATCGGATCACCGGCCGAACCGCGCAGGACTGGGCCGAGGATACGCGCCGCGCCGCGCCCGCCGAAGCCACGGTCGCCCACGACCAGCCGCAGCAGACCTGCCTGCAGGTGACGGCGCAGCTGCGCCGCCCCGGCGGCATTCTCGCCGCGGCGGAGGGCCCCTTCGCCCCCTGGGGCGTGCAGCTTGCCGGACATTTCTCGAAGGCGATCGCGCTCGCCAGCTATGGCCGCGCCCGTGCCCGGCTGTCCGGCATCCTGGGCAATGTCCAGCCGATGATCCTTGGATCCCGGCTGCGCAGCCGCGGCACGAGCCCCTACTATCGCGTGCGGGTCGGCGCGCCGACCCGCCTTGCCGCGGACCGGCTGTGCGACCGGATCCGCGCCGCCGGCGGCGCCTGCATCGTGCTGCGCAGCGGCGGCCGAAGCTGACCCGCATTGCGCGCGACGGCTCTTGAAATCGGCCGCCGTTCCCGCCATTTCGTCGCTCGTCCGCAACAAACAGAGATCTGAAGATCGCCATGACGACCGCCGACGCCGCTGCCCCCGAAAGCCGCTCCTTCGAGGCCGATGTCGCCAAGCTGCTGCACCTGATGGTGCATTCGGTCTATTCGGACAAGGACGTGTTCCTGCGCGAGCTCGTGTCCAATGCGGCCGATGCCTGCGAGAAGCTGCGCTACGAGGCCATCGCCTCCCCGGCCCTGCTCGGCGACGACCCGCAACCGCGGATCACGCTGGCCCTCGATCCCGACAATCGCCGCCTGACGGTCGAGGACAACGGCATCGGCATGAGCCTTGCCGACATGGTGGAAGCGCTCGGCACCATCGCCCGCTCGGGCACCAAGGCCTTCATGGAACGCATCGAGGCCAGCAAGAGCGGCGACGGCGCGCAGCTGATCGGACAGTTCGGCGTCGGCTTCTATTCGGTCTTCATGGTGGCCGACAAGGTGGACGTCGTCTCGCGCCGGGCCGGCACGGAGGAAGCCGCCATCTGGTCGTCGGACGGCAAGGGCTCCTATACGGTCGGCCATGTCGATCTCGCGGAGGCACCCGCCCGCGGCACCCGGGTCGTGCTGCACCTGATGGAGGACGCCAAGGCCTATGCCGAGCGGGCGACGCTGGAGCGCATCGTCAAGGCGCAGTCCGGCCACGTGCCGGTGCCGATCTCCATCCTGGACAAGCCGGGCGCGGAACCGGCCGAGATCGCCGACGGCGCCGCGCTCTGGACCAAGCCGAAGTCCGAGATCAGCGAAGACGACTATGCCGATTTCTACCGCAGCGTCGCCGGCCAGTTCGACAAGCCGGCCCTGACGCTGCACTACCGTGCCGAAGGCCGGCACGAATATTCCGTGCTCGCCTTCGTGCCCGGCTCCAAGCCGTTCGATCTCTTCGACCCCGACCGGCATGGCCGGATGAAGCTCTACGTGAAGCGCGTCTTCATCACCGACGAGGCCGAACTTCTGCCGCGCTACCTGCGCTTCGTGCGCGGCCTGGTGGATTCGGCCGATCTGCCGCTCAACGTCTCGCGCGAGATGATCCAGGAAAGCGCCATTCTCGGCGCGATCAAGAAAGGCGTCACGCATCGTGTCCTGTCGGAACTCGACAAGCTCGCCAGCAACGACGCGGACAGCTATGCCACGATCTGGGAGACGTTCGGTCCGGTCCTGAAGGAGGGCCTCTACGAGGATTTCGAGCGCCGCGAGACGCTGCTCGGCCTCGCCCGCTTCAAGACCACCGCCGCCGGCGGCGGCTGGCGTTCGCTGAAGGACTATGTCGAGGCGCTGAAGCAGAACCAGACCGCGATCTACTACGTCACCGGCTCCGATCTCGAGCGGCTGGCCGCCTCGCCGCAACTCGAAGGCTTCCGCGCGCGCGGCATCGAGGTGCTGCTGCTGCCCGACCAGGTCGACAGCTTCTGGGTGACCGCCGGCATCGACTATCAGGGCAAGCCCTTCAAGTCGGTCACCCAGGGCGCAACCGACCTTCAGCTGATCCCGCTCGCGGAGGGTGAGACCGCGCCGTCCCCGCAGGCGAGCGAGGCGGTCACCGCCTTCATCGCCTTCGTCAAGCAGACGCTGGGCGACGAGGTCTCCGATGTCCGGGCCTCCGACCGCCTGACCGAGAGCGCGGTCTGCCTGGTGGCGCCCGATCACGGCATGGACCGGCAGCTGGAAAAGCTGCTGGCTGGAGCGGGCCGGATCCCTTCCGCCGCCAAGCCGGTGCTCGAGATCAATCCGGGCCACGATCTCGTGGTCAGGCTCGCGGCGCTCGGCGAGGACGAGGCGGCCTTCCGCGAGGACGCAGCGCGCCTGCTGCTCGACGAGGCCCAGATTCTCGACGGCGAGCGGCCGATCGACGCCAAGGCCTTTTCCGGCCGCCTCGGACGCCTCATCGCCCGCGGCCTCAAGCCCTCGGCCTGACGCCCGGGCCAGTGGCCTGATCCAGGATCAGGCCGGCCCGATCATGCGGTACTTGGCGATGCCGGAGGGCAATTGCTCGGCGACGAACAGATTGCCCTCCCCGTCGCCCCACAGGCCGTGGGGATAGACCGAAAAGGCCCGCATCGCGCCTTTCACCCGCCCGTTGCCGTCGAGCCTGACGATGCGCGGCGTCTGGTCGGAGACGAAGAGGTCGCCGCCGGCGCTGCCCCAGATGTCCATCGGCTTGGTGAAGCCGGTCCAGACCGCCAGGAGATCGCCGCCGCGGCCGAACACCTGGATGCGGCTGTTGTCGCGGTCGAGCACCAGAACCCTGTCGTCTGCGGTGACCCAGATGCCGTGCGGACAGGCGAACTCGCCCGGCGCGGCTCCCGGCGCGCCCCAGCTCGCGATCAGCGCGCCGTCGGGCGTGAAACGATGCACCCGGGCATTGCCGTACCCATCGGTGACGTAGATTTCGCCGTCGGACGCGACCGCGATATCCGTCGGATGGTTGAACGGAGCGCCCCAGGAGGGATGATCGAACCGGCCGAGCTCCAGCGTGATCCCGCCCTGCGCGTCGAAGCGCAGCACCTGATGAGCGTCGAACGAGGTGATGAACAGATTGCCGTCGGCATCCAGCGCGACGCCATGCACGCTCGGCAATTGCGGATGGTGCCATGACGTCTCGAGCCGGCCGTCCGGAGCGAAGACCAGGACCGCCGGCGCGCTGCGCTGGACGACCACCACCCGGCCGTCGCGCCGCACGGCGAGCTGACTGATCGGCCCGAATTCGGCCCCGGCGGGCAGCTTCGCCCAATCGCGCTCGACGGCATAGCGAACGACACCGTCGGTCGTCATCAGGATCCGCGTCATCGCGCTGCCTCCGGCGGGTCGACGTCCAGCGGCCCTCCCCCGCGCGCGGGAAAGGGCCTTTTTGCATTCCGGAACCGGCGCCGCACCCTATTCGCTGAGATGCGCCCGATAGGTCTCGCGGGCCACGGCCAGCATCGTCAGGGTAATGGCGAGCGCCGCCACGACATAGAGCGAAATGGCCGTGGTCGTGCCGTAGCGCTGGAACAGCGTCGCGATGATCAGCGGCGCGAAGCCGCCGCCGACGACACCGGCGAAGGTATAGGCGAGCGAGGCGCCGCTATAGCGGACATGGGTTGGGAACTGCTCGACGATGAAGGCCGCCTGCGGACCGTACATCGCCGCGTGGAAGAGGAGGCCGACCGTCGCGCCGAGCACGATCATCAGCGGCTCGCGGGTGTCGAGCAGCACGAAGAAGGCGAAGGCCCAGACGACGCCGCCCAGCGCACCGAAGGCATAGACCGGACGCCGGCCGATCTTGTCGGACAGCAGCCCGAACAGCGGCACGGCCAGGGCGTTGAAGCCGGCCCCGACCAGCACGGCGGTCAGCGCCAGCGAGCGCGGCAGGTTCAGCACCTGGGTGACATAGGTCAGGATGAACACGACGACGAGCGCATAGAGCACGTCCGAGCCGATGCGCACGCCGCCGGCCACGACGAGCCGGCGCCAGTGCTGGCCCAGCACCTCGCCGATCGGCGCCTCGGCCTTGGTATTGTGCTCCTCCATCTCCTTGAACATCGGCGTCTCCTCGACACCGCGCCGGATCCAGAGGCCGAAAATGACGAGCACGACGCTCAGGATGAAGGGAATGCGCCAGCCCCAGGCCAGGAAGTCCTGATCCGACAGCGACAGCGTCACCAGCGCGATGACGGCGGTGGCGATCAGCGTGCCCGCCGACGGGCCCATCTGCGTGAACGAGGCGTTGAGGCCGCGCCGGTCCTGGCGGCCGTGCTCCACCGACAGCAGCACGGCGCCGGCCCATTCGCCGCCGAGCGCGACGCCCTGAACGAAGCGCAGCAGCACGAGCAGGATCGGGCTGGCGATGCCGATGGTCTCATAGGTCGGCAGCAGGCCCATGAGCAGCGTGGTCACGCCCATCAGGACGAGGGTCGCGACCAGCACGAAACGGCGGCCGAGCTTGTCGCCGAGATGGCCGAACAGCACGCCGCCGAAGGGGCGCGAGACATAGCCGACGGCATAGGTGGAAAAGGCCAGGATGATGCCGACCAGCGGGTCGAACGAGGGAAAGAAGACCTTGTTGAAGATAAGAGCCGCCATCGTGTTGTAGATGGTGAACTCGTACCATTCGAGCGTGGTGCCGATCAGGCTGGCCGACGCCAGCTTGCGCATGTCGGGACTTTCGGCGGGCGTATGGCTGGCGGTCGTGGCCGTCATCTGGTTTTTCCCCTTGCTGGATTGGCGCAATGCCTGTTGAACGCCCGGGCCGGGACGGCGGCGCCGTCGCGGCCCGATATCTGTCGAAGAACCGCCCGTCAGCGCGCCAGCGCGGCTTCGACCGCGGCGGCGATGGCGAGAAGGCTGCGGTCGGAGCCGCGCCGCCCCATCAGCATCAGCCCGGCCGGCAGGCCACCGGTCGCCATCGGCAGCGAGATCGCGGGGCAGTCGAAGAGATTGGCGACGCGCGGATTGCGCAGGACGAGGCCGTTCACGCGGTGGAAGGCGGTATCGTCGAGCACCTCCGCGATCGGCGGGGCCGTCACCGGCACCGTCGGCAGCACGAAGACCGTGCCGGCGGCCATGCCGGCGGCAACATCGCCGACCAGGCGCTCGCGCAGCCTGACCATGCGGACATAGTCAGGAGCGGCCTTGCCGGCGCCGGCCTCGATCCGGGCCCGGGTCTTCGGGTCGACGCGATCGAGGCTGCCGACGCCCCGTTCGCGCAAGGTCGCGGCCAGTTCGATCGCGGTGAAGGCGCCGATCGCATCGATCTCCGCCAGGCGGTCGAGCTCGGCTTCGAGCCCGCCCTCCGCGATCGTCATGCCGGCCGCGCGCAGGCGGCTGAGCGCCGTCTCGAAGGCCTCCGCGACCACCGGCTCCGTGTCGGCGAACAGCCGGCCGCGCGGCACGACGAGCCGCACCGCCGCGGCCGGAACCGGGGCCAGTCCATATGCGCTCTCACCCGCGAGAACGGCGTCGGCCAGGGCGCAATCGGCCACATTGCCGGCGATCGCGCCGACCACGTCGAGCGTCGACGACAGGGAAAACGCGCCCGACGTCGGCACGCGGCCGGCGGTGGGCTTGAAGCCGACCGCTCCGGACAGCGCCGCGGGAATGCGCAGCGAGCCGCCGGTATCGGAGCCGATCGCGATGTCGCTCGTGCCATCGACCACGGAGACCACGGCACCGGTGGACGAGCCGCCCGCAACGCGCCCCGGAGCGCGCGGGTTGTCGACATTGCCGTCATGCGGATTGAGGCCGACGGCCGAGAAGGCGAACTCCGTCATCACGGTCTTGCCGACGATGACGGCGCCGGCCTGTTTCAGCCGCGCGATCACCGGAGCGTCGGCCGCGGCCGGCGGCTGATCCCTCAGGACGGCAGAGCCGGCCGCGGTCGTCTCGCCGGCAATGTCGAAGAGATCCTTGACCGACAGGATGCGACCGTCGAGCGGGCCGAGCCCCGCCCCTTCGGCCCGGCGCCGATCGCTGGCAAGGGCCGCGGCCCGCGCCGCGTCCGGATAGAGGCGGGTGAAGGCCGAGACCTTGTCCCGCCCACCGGCTGCGATGCGGTCAAGGACCTGATCGAGCCGCGACGCGGCGGCCGGACGGGTGGTGGCAGGCGCGGAAGCGGTCGACGTCATGGCACCTCGCCTCAGGCCGCACGCTGCGGAATTTCGCTCGATTGCAGGCGCCACATCATCTGCAGCGTCGCGATCTCGCCGGCCGCGATGCCGAGTTCGCCGGCGACCGCCTCCGCGGCGGCCGTCACCGCAGCCTCCGACGTGCCCTCGACGAGCAGCATGGGATCGAGCAGGCGGTTCTCGGCCGGCTCGGCCGGCAGCGGCGTCGAGAGCGCGGCGTCGGGCTCCAGGAGGCGCGTGGCGATGACGCCGTCCCGGCCGGCAGCGGTGCGGCCGAGATCGGCAAGCGTCGCGAGATCAGCGCCCTGCGGCAGGCGGCCGAGCCTGATGATGGCGAGCCAGGTACCGGCGCCGATGCCGCTTTCGACCGTGATCGCGCAGACGCGACGCATGGCATCGCTCATGCGGCCGAAATTGGTCACCGACCAGGGCGTCTGGTGGGCGAAGGCCTGCTTGTATTCCGGGCTGGTGAACACGCCGAGATCGTCGGTACGGTAGAGGCCGAGATATTTGCGCGGCGCCTTGCTGGCAATATAGCGCGCGCCGACCACAAATCCCTTGATCGCAATACGTTCCTCGACGTGTTCGCGGTCGTACCACTTGTTGAAGTCGGCCTCGTGCAACGGATCGATATTGGTCCAGACGAACAGAAGCCCCGGGCAATTCGACTGATCGGCCATTCCCATCCTCGCTAGACTGGCAAAGTTGGGCCGTCATATCGATGTCACGGCAGCCAGCGGTCAAACGGGTTATTTTGATGGCCGGCGATAGATTTTTCTGCGTCAGCCCCCCGTCGGCGGCACCGCCATCGGCGCGCCGACGCGCTCGGCGAAAGCCAGCGCCGTCTCGTAGGCGAGCGCGGCGACCACCTCCGAAGCGCGGTTGGTCGGGTCGATCCGGTGGCTCACCACCAGCCGCAGCGGCCCGAGATTGGCCGAACAGGGGATGATCGCCAGGCGCCCATCGGCAAGTTCCTCGCGGATCGCAGCGAGCGGCAGCACGGCAGCGCCGAAGCCGGCCGTCGCGAGGCGGATGATCGCGGCGATCGAGCTAATGCAATGGATCGTCTTGGGCGTCACGTCTTCGCGCCGGCAGGTGTCGAGCAGCGCAAGATGCGGCTGCGACCCGCGCGTCATGGCGATCAGCGGCTGCTCGGCCAGCTCGGCCAGCGTCAGGACGCGACGGCCGGCCTGTCCGCCGCCCGGGCCGACCCAGCCCATCGGCATCAGGCCGATCTCGCGGTTGCGCACGGATTCGTCCAGGATCGCATCGGTCTGGATCGCGACGTCGGTCTGGCCGCGCCGCAGATCCTCGTGCAGCCGATGGGTCGGCTCGGCCGTGAGCTGGATCTCCAGGCCGCCATGCCGGCGCTTCAGCTCGTCGAGGAAATCGATCAGCCAGGTATGGACGATGGTCTCGACCACCCCGATGCGCAGCGTGCCCGTGAGCTCCGATCCCGTCCGCACCGCCGTCTGCATGTCCCGGCCGATTTCCAGCATGCGCTCGGCATAGGGCAGCAGCACCCGCCCGGCGGCGGTCAGCTTCAGCTCGCGCGGATCACGATCGAACAGCTTCTGGCCGAAATCCTCCTCGAGCGAGGCGATGCGGCTCGAAATCGCCGCCTGCGTCAGGTTCAGCCGATCGGCCGCTCCGCGAAAGCTGCCAAGCCGCGCCACCCAGACGAAGGCTTCGAGAAAGCGTGTGTTCAATGATCGGCCTCTCCGCCCTGCCCCAATGCTCCAAGTCCCCTCAACGTCGCGCGCACGGCCTCGTCGAGCGGCGTCCGCGGTTCGTCGCCGAGCAATGCCCTGAGCCGCGCATTGTCCAGGCGCACCGGCTCCTGCCAGAGATAGCGCATTTCGCGCAACTCGCGGAACAGCGGCACGACCGGCGATGCGAGCGCCGCCAGCCACCAGGGGAAGGCCGAGACGCGCGGAGCCGGGACGCCGGCGGCCCGCCCGATCGCCGCCACCATGGCGCGCCCGTCGGCATCCCAATGACCATCCATATGGTAGCAGGCGAAATCGGCAAGCTCCGCCTCGCGCTCGACCAGCCGGATCATCGTTTCCGCGACATCGGGCAGATAGGCCCATTGATGGCCGGTGCCGGGCCGGCCCGGATAGGTGATGCGGGTCACGCGGCGGCCGGGCTTCACCAGACCCTGCGAGAACCAATTGTTGGCCGCACGCGGCCCGAAGAAGTCGCCAGCCCGCACGACCAGCGTCCTGACGCCGTCGCCGGCGGCCACCTTCAGGCGCCGCTCCATCTCCACCCGCACCCTGCCCTTGCGCGTTAGCGGATTCTGCGGCGCGTCCTCGGCGATGGGCCGGCGATAGGCGTCGGCACCGTAGTTGTAGACCGTACCCGGCAGCAGGATGCGAGCGCCCGAGGCGCGCGCCGCGGCGATGCTGCTGTCCAGCATCGGCAGGACCAGTTCCTCCCAGCGCCGATAGCCCGGCGGATTGACCGCATGAACGATCAGGGCGGCGCCTTCGGCGGCGGCGATCACGTCGGCGGGCCGCATCGCGTCGCCCTGCACCCAGGCAAGGCCCGGCTCGGCCTGGCGCGCCGCGCTGCGATTGAGCGCCTTCACCTGCCAGCCGCGCGCGGCGAGTCGGCGCGCGACTTCGCCGCCGATGCCGCCGGTCGCGCCGAGAACCAGTGCCGTCTCTGTCCGCGTCATGTCGATCTCCTTGGTCAAGCACGGTCGGAGGATCGATCGCCACGGGTCAAAAGAAAATTGGCTAAATGAGTGCAGACGATATACATGAATGTATGACTACGACCGCCCCCGACTGGGATCTCTACCGGAGCCTGCTCGCCGTGCTGGACGAAGGCTCCCTCTCCGGCGCAGCCCGCGCACTGGGCCTGACGCAGCCAACCATCGGCCGGCACGTCGACGCCCTCGAAACCGCGCTCGGGCTCGAACTGTTCACCCGTTCCCAGCAGGGCTTGCAGCCGACCGATGCGGCGCTGCAGCTGCGGCCCTATGCCGAAAGCCTCGCCGCCACGGCAGCGGCGCTGGTGCGCGCCGCCTCAGGCGAGCGCGAGGCCGTGCGCGGCGTCGTCCGGATCGCGGCGAGCGAAATGATCGGAATCGAGGTTCTGCCCGCCATCCTGACACCCTTGCGCGAGCGCCATCCCGAACTCGTCTTCGAGCTCGCCCTGTCGAGCGCGGTCGAGGACCTGATCCGCCGCGAGGCCGATATCGCCGTGCGCATGGTCGGGCCGACGCAGGAGGCACTGGTCGCCAGGCGGATCGGCGAGATCAAGGTCGGGCTGCATGCCAGCCGCCATTACATTGCGCGGGCCGGACGGCCCGAACGGATCGAGGATCTCGCGCGGCACACGCTCATCGGCTTCGACAGGGAGACGCCGGCGATCCGCAGCATGCGCCGGCGCGTCAGCGGCTTCGACCGGATGATGTTCGCGCTGCGCGCCGACAGCGACCTCGCCCAGCTCGCCATGATCCGCGCCGGCTACGGCATCGGCGGCTGCCAGATCGGCATAGCCCGGCGTGATCCGGATCTCGTGCCGCTGCTGCCGGATGCCTTCATGCTCGGCCTCGACACATGGGTGGCCATGCACGAGGACCTGCGATCGAGCCGACGCTGCCGGATCGTGTTCGACGCCCTGGTCGATGGCCTGAACGCCTATCTCGCCTGGCAGAATGCCTCATGAGGCTGCCTCGAGACGCCGCCGCAGCTCCGCCTTGGCGATCTTCTCGAGCGTTGCGCGCGGCATGTCGTCGACAAGATGAACCTCGCGCGGCACCTTGAAGTCGGCGAGCACCGCCCGGCAGGCCGCCAGCACCTCGTCGGCAAAGCCGGGGCGTGCCGCCGCGGCGCCGCCCTGCGGGATGATGAAGACGACGGGCACCTCGTCCAGCATCGGGTGCTTCTTGGCGACGACGGCGGTCTCGACCACCCCCGGCACGGTCATCACCACCTGCTCGATCTCGGAGGCCGCGACATTCTCGCCGCCGACCTTGAGCATGTCCTTGTCGCGATCGGCGAAGCGGATGAAACCGTTCTCGAGCCGGGTCACCCGGTCGCCGGTGATGAAATAGCCGGCCTCATCGAAGCTTTCGCGCATCGCCTTGGCGTTGTGCAGATATTCGGCGAACAGCGAGAGCCCGCGAATGCCACGGATCAGGAGGTGGCCGGTCTCCCCGACCGCCGTCGGCGCACCACCGTCGTCGACGATCCGGATCTGATATTCGGGGGCCGGCCGGCCGATGGCCATCGGCGTGTTGGGCTGGTGCAACTCGCCGACGATGCCGTGGGTGATGGTTTCGGTCATGCCCCACCAGCCGATGGTGCGCACACCGAACAGCGCGTCGGTGGGCGGCGAGGAGACGGCGCTGCCCCACAGCCGGAAGCTGTGGCGCTCGGGGATGTCCCGCTCCATCAGCGCGCGGACGCAGAACGGCACCACCGAGGTCCAGGTGCAGCGATGGGCCGCCGCCACGCTCCAGAACCGGCTTGCCGAGAAGCGCGGCTGGATCACGGCGGTCGCCCCGACCCAGAGTGCGGCCAGCACCGAATAGGCCTGGGCATTGGTATGGAACAGCGGCAGATGGACGAGATGCACGTCGTCCGGCCGCAGGTCCTCGTGCGCGGCATTGATCTTGGCGCCCCAGAGCGCATTGGCATGCGTCCACAACACCGCCTTCGGGCGCGCCGTCGTGCCCGACGTGTACTGGACGCTGCAGGGGTGCAGCGGGTCGGCCGGCCGCCGCGGCCGGTCGGCCGGGTCGGCGAACAACGCCTCAAGGCGCTCGCCGCGCGCCGCGCCCTGGCCGGCCGCCGGCGCGACGCCGCCATCGTGGCCGGTGACCGCGATCCAGCGCAGCCCCGGACAGGCCGAGGCGACGAGCCCTGCATAGGCGGGCTGCGTGATGGCCGCGACCGCCTGCGAATGTTCGGCGAAATAGGCGACTTCCGCGGGCGCCGAGCGGGTGTTGGTCGTCACCGCCACCGCGCCGAGCTCGACGAGCGCATACCAGGCGAGCAGCGCCTCGATGCAATTGTCGAGATGAATGAGCACGAAGTCGCCCGGGCGGACGCCGCGGCGCGCGAGGCCCGCGGCGAGCGCGCCGACCCGGTCGTGAAACTCACCATAGCTCCAGGATCGGGCCGGAGCGTCAAAGGGCGCCCAGATCAGGAACGGATGATCCCGTCGTGTCTCCGCGCGCATGCGCAGCAGCCAGGGCACGTCGAGGCCGGCAAACGGAATCACCTGACCTGTCACCATGTCCGGGGCTGGCATTGTGGACGCTCCTCTCGCAGTGCCGGCGTCGGGCGCGCCGGCTTCCTGGGCGAAGTTTCGCGCGTGGCGGCGGCCTTGCAAAGACCGCCAGTCCGCCGATCGCCCGACGCCGCCGACAAGCACGCCGACGCCGCCTTGCCGTAACGGCAGAGCGGCCTGCCTCGCCCCGCAGGGCTGGCGACTTGATCGTGGCGATGACGGACGCCATCTCTTTAGCCGGGCTAGCGGAATTGGGGTTGGAACAAGCCGATCATGACCGAGCGCATCCATGACAATGTCGAGGCGAAACGCTTCGAGCTCCATGTCGGCGGCGACATCGTCTTCGCCAATTACCGGCGCGATCCGGGATCGATCGTCATCCTGCATGTCGAGGCCCCCGTGCCTCTGCGCGGCACCGGCGCCGCCGGTCGCCTGATGGAAGGCATCGTCGCCCTCGCCGCGGCCGAAGGGCGCGACGTGGTTCCGCTCTGCTCCTATGCCTCGGCCTGGATGCGGCGCCATCGACCTGGCTGACTGCGTTGAAATGCCGCTGCCGCGCGGAGGGGCTTGCCGGCGCGGCCCGGTTCGGCCATGCAGCGCTCGCTGAGGCTGCGATTTCCGCTCCGTCCGCGCGCGGGCCTTGGGCCTTGGAGGCGCCCATCCGGGCCCCGCTCCCTGGGGCCGTGCCACCGGCGCCGGGCGAATGTCGGGTTCACGACCCGAGGCATGATCGCCGTCCGTGCCCGAGGAGCCCGCGCCCTGGCCAAGAGTCCCGAGAAACAGAACATTTCGCTCGGCATCATCATGATGCTGACCGGGTTCTTCCTGTTCGCCGCCAATGACACGCTGGGCAAATGGCTGCTCGGCACGTTCACGGTCGGGCAGATCATGCTCGCCCGGTCGGTGGTCGGCCTCGCCATCATCCTGCCGCTGATCGTCCGCGGCGGCCTGCTGCCGCTGCGCACCCAGCCCAAGCCCTGGCTGCAGGTCCTGCGCGGCGTCCTGGCGATGCTGGAGGCCTCGCTGTTCTTCTGGGCCTTGACCGACCTGCCGCTGGCCAGCGTCATGACCTATTACCTCGCCGGGCCGATCTACGTGACGGCGCTGTCGCCCTGGCTGCTCGGCGAACATGTCGGCTGGCGCCGCTGGAGCGCGGTCGGCGTCGGCTTTTTCGGCGTGGTCCTGGCGCTGTCTCCCACCGATGCGAGCCTGTCCTTCGGCGCGCTCTGCGCTCTCGCCGGCAGCTTCAGCTATGCCTGCTTCATGGTCGCCACGCGCAAGCTCGCGGGGACGAGCAACGCGGTGCTGATGGGCTGGCAACTGGTCGCAGCCCTGGGCTTCGGCGTGACCATGGTGGCCTGGCAGGGCTGGACGCCGCCCGGCCCCTTCGATGCGACGTTGCTCGTCGTGCTCGGCCTCGGCTCGCTGGCCGGCAACCTCTGCGTCAACCTCGCCCTGAAGCTCGCGCCCGCATCGGTTGTCGTTCCCTATCAATATACACTGATAGTCTGGGGCATTCTGTTCGGTTATCTGGTCTTCGGCGAGGTTTCCGACATGAAGACGCTGGCCGGAGCCGCGATCATCGTCGGCGCCGGCCTGTTCATCTTCTTGCGCGAGCAGCAATTACAGCGCCAGAAGAGGGCAGAAGCGGCTCGCGAACATTGCTGATATCGCGGAGAGAGTGCGACGTCTTGATGACGGTCGGAAGAATCGGGTTCACAATCTCACCCCGATGAGCTAGAGACTCCGCCGTCCATCTCGTAGCGGCGTCGTGTCATGGGTTTTGCCAACAACCAGATCACCGGGCCCGCCATGCTTGTCTGGGGCGGCTTCATCGTAGCCTTGATGGCATCCTTGTGGATGTGGGCCTGAGTCCGGCCCTGATCGGCCCGGCTCAAGGCCGCGCCATCTGAAACAGCCCCCCGGGGCGCGAATACCAGCCACTGCCATGCATGCGGCCGATAAGGCCGAGCGAGGGCGTGTCGATATGGCCGCGCGCGGCGTCGAGCACGAGCCGATCGGCAACATGCGCGCACAGGACCTGCCCGATGACGGTCATCTGCCGCGGGCCAGTCACGACGGAGGCCAGATTGCGGCATTCGAGCGCAACCGGGCTGTCGGCGATGCGAGGAGGCCGCACCTGCGCCGATGGAACCGTGCCGAGGCCGGCCAGTGCCAGCTCGTCGACCTCCGGGTCGAGATCCGCGCAGGTTGCGTTCATCGCCTCCGCCATGCTCTCGGGCACGAGCTGAACCACGAACTCGCCAGTCGCCAGGATATTTGCGGCGGTGTCCTTCAGGCCGCGCCGCGGATGGCGCAGCAGGCCGAGGGCGACCGTCGGCGGCTCGTGCCCCATGACATTGAAGAAGCTGAACGGCGCCGCATTGGCGATGCCGTCGGGCGAGCAGGTGGTGACCCAGGCGATCGGCCGCGGCGTCACCGTGGCGGTCAGGATCTTGTAGCCGATCTCGGCCGGGAGTTCCGTCAGGTCGAACAGCATGGACGCAGTCAGCTCCCGGCTTGCGGATCGCCGAGCGTCGAGACCGCCGGCCTCGGCCTGTCGTCGACGGTCAGGCTGAAGATGTCAGGCCGGGCATAGTGGCCGACCACGTCGAAATCGAACTTGCCGCGCGCGACCTCGCCAAGGTCGATATCGGCGTAGAGGATGGTCTCGCCGGTGAAATCGGGTCCGGCCAGCACGCCGCCGAGCGGATCGACGATGGCGCTGCCGCCGCGCATCAGAACGGTGTCAGGATCATCGCCGAGCGCGCATTCGTGCCCGGCGGGGAAGGCGCCGCGGCGGATGTGCTGGCAGGCGGTCAGCACGAAGCAGCGGCCCTCCAGGGCGATGTGGCGCATCGACGGCAGCCAGGTGTCGCGGTCGTCGGCGGTCGGCGCGCAATAGATGCTGATGCCCTGGCTGAACATGTGCATGCGCAGCATGGGCATGTAGTTCTCCCAGCAGATCACCGCGCCAATCCGGCCGAGCGAGGTTTTGAAAACGGGCATGGTCGAACCGTCTCCGAACCCCCAGATCAGCCGTTCGCCGGCGGTCGGCATCAGTTTGCGGTGCTTGCCGATCAGGCCTGCCGCGCCATCGAAAAACAGGACGGTGCAGTGAAGCGTGCCGCCGTCGCGCTCGATGCAGCCGATGACGGCGAACAGGCCGGTGGTGGCGGTGGCCGCGGCGATCGCCGCGACTTCCGGCCCGTCGAGGTCGATCGCCTGCTCGAAATAGCGGCGGAACGCATCCCGCCCCTCGGGCTTGCGCATGCCGATCGGCGCGCCGAACGAGGCGCCCTTCGGATAACCACCAAGGAAGGCTTCCGGAAAGACGATCAGTCGCGCACCCGCCCCCGCCGCCTCTTCGATCAGCCGCGCGGCCTTGGTTGCGGACGCCATGGCATCGTCGGGGCAGGACGCTGCCTGGGCCACCGCCGCCTTGTAGCGGACAACGCTCACGGTCATCCCTCCCGGTCCAGCTGCGGGCGGTTCGGCAGGACGAGCGTGCCGATGATCAGGGTGACCGATGTGATCACGACCGGGTACCAGAGGCCGGCAAAGACATCGCCGACCGCCAGCGACAGATAGGTTGCGAAGAACGGCAGGAAGCCACCGAAAATCCCGGCGCCGATATGATAGGGGAAGGATAGCGCGGTGTAGCGGATATTGGCCGGGAAGACTTCGACCAGGAACGAGGCGACCGGACCATAGACCATGGCGGCAATGACGGTCATCGCCACCAGGAGCAGCACGATGAGGGTGGATGAAACCCGTGCCGGATCCGCCGCCGCCGGATAGCCCGCCTCGGCGAGAGCCTTGCGGTAGCCAGCGGGATCGAAGCCTGCGACCGTCTTGCCCTGCACCGAAATCGCCACGGCTTCGCCGGCCAGCGGCGGCCCGTAGCTGAAATTGATGCCGCTGGCGATCAGCAGCTTCTTGGCCTGGACGCAGGGCTTGGCGTGATCGCGGTGCGTGTTGAGCAGAGAGGCGGCCAGCCCGAAGCTGCAGGCGTCGCTGCGGCTGTCGGCATGCACGGTGACGGGGGCGCCGGAGGTCGCGGCGACGAGCTGCGGATTGCCCGCCTCCATGAGCATGGCGAACATCGGCCGGTAGCACAGCGCGGCCAGCAGCAGGCCCGCCATCATCAGCCATTTCCGGCCGAGCCGGTCCGAGAGCCAGCCGAAGAAGATGAAGCTGGGCGCGCCGATCAGGAGGCCCACCGCCATCAGCAGATAGGACGTCTGCAGATCGATCTTCACCACCTGCTGCATGAAGATCATCACGTAGAACTGGCCGGTGAAATAGGACGCGCCCATGCCGGCGGTGACGCCGAACAGCGCGATCAGGATCAGGCGCAGACTGGACCAGCGGCCGAACGTGTCGGCGATCGGACTCTTCGACAGCCGCCGCTCGGCCTTCATCCGCGCGAAGACCGGCGATTCGTGCAGCTTCGCCCGCACATAGATCGAGAAAGCCAACATGGCGATCGAAACGATGAACGGGATGCGCCAGCCCCAGGCCTTGAACGCGCTCTCCGACATGAGGGCCTGCGTGCACAGGATCACGACGATCGACAGCGCCAGCCCGATCGAGGAGGTGATCTGGATCCAGCCGGTCAGGAGACCGCGGCGGTCGGGACGCGAATGCTCGGCCACATAGATGACGGCACCGCCATATTCGCCGCCGACGGCAAGTCCCTGCACCAGCCGGAGGATCAGGAGCGAGATCCAGGCGGCATGGCCGACGGAGGCATAGCTCGGCAGGAAGCCGATCAGCGCCGTGCTGCCTCCCATCATCACGATGGTGATGAGGAAGGTGTATTTGCGGCCGACCATGTCGCCGATCCGGCCGAACAGGATCGCGCCGATCGGCCGGATGACGAAGCCCGCGGCGAGCGCGCCGAGCGAGGCGAGCAGCGCAGCGGTCGGATTGTCGGGCGGGAACAGCACCGAGCTCATGAACACGGCCAGCGAGCCGTAGATGAAGAAATCATACCACTCGAAAACGGTACCGAGCGTCGAGGCCAGAACGACCTGCCGCTCCTCCGAGCGCGTGAAATCCTGCGCCGTTGCCGGCCTGATCGTGGCGTCCATCGGCCATCCCCTCGTTGCGGCTCAAGCGTGCGTGTCGGCGCGAGAGCTCGTCATTCTCTATGATCAAAAACATATGATATTGTCAAATTCACTGCCGCTTGAAATCGACGCGGCGAATGCCCAAGCTCGCGGCAGCGTCGCAGCGGCGGCATGAAGCACTTGATTCCAAAGGACATTCGGTGAACGCTTCTGGTAAGGATGCAAGTCGCGGCAGGCCTCCCCGGCAGGCCGCTGCCCAGGCTGAAAGCCCGCCGGCTGCCCGCGCGACCGCCAAGGCGGCGCCTGCGGACCGGCCGGGCCGGCGCGGCATCCAGTCGATCGAGATCGGCTTCAGGATTCTGGACTACCTGCTCACGGCGCTGCGTCCGGTGCCGCTCAAGATGATCGCCGCGGGGACCGGCATGTCGGCCGCCAATGTCCACTATTATCTCGTGAGCTTTCAGGCCGTCGGCATCGTGCGGCAGGAAACCGATACCGGCTGCTATGCCCTTGGCCCCTACGCGCTCAAGCTCGGCATGGCGGCGATCGAACAGTTCGACGTGTTCACCGCCGCCCGGCCGGTCATGGCGGAGCTCGCGACGTCCATCGGTCACACGGTCTTTCTCGGGGTCTGGGGCAATCGCGGCCCGACCATCGTCTACCGCGTCGAAGGTGGCGCCAGCCGGCCGATCATCGAGCTGCGCGTCGGCAGCGTGCTGACTCTGCTGCGCTCCGCTCTCGGCCGCAATTTCCTGGCCCATCTGCCGCCCGACCTCACCCGCCCGATGCTGGCGCAGGAACTCGCCGAAGGCCCCCCCAATGGGCGCGGGCCGAAGGCCGACGACACGCCCGACAGCCCGGCAGAGGTGGCGGAGATGACGGCCGCCATCCGGCGCAACGGCATCAGCCGCTGCCGCGACGCGCTCCTGGCCAACTTCACCTCGCTTTCGGCTCCGATCTTCGACCAGACCGGCTTCATGATCGCCGCGATCACGCTGATGGGGCCGATCGGCGTGCTCGACGACGACCTCGCCGGATCGACCGCGCAGGCCCTGCGCGATCAGGCGCGCGCCATCTCGGCCATAGCCGGCTGGACGCCTGGCTAGGCGCGCGCCGGGCAAGGCATCCCTCGCCGTCCCGCCGGATCGAGGGCGAAGCGGGGCGCTGCGCCGCCAGCCGCATGGACGGCGCGGTCAGGCGGCCGGCGCCAGGCCTGCCTCCGGCCGGCTCGCGGCCTTCAGACCAAACAAGGGCCTCAGCCGGGCGCTGCGGCGCGCAATCTCGTAGGTCAGCACGCAGGCGACCACCGTGGCTGAGACGATGATCGCGGCCTCGGCGGCCGCCGGCAGCCGCCACGACGCGACGGCATAAGCGACGGCGATGATCACGGTCTGGTGGATGATGTAATAGGGGAAGACCGCTTCGGTCAGATAGCGCCGCGCGGCCGAATCCCGCCGGGGCAGCCAGCGTCGCCCGAAACCGAGCACCGCCACGATCGCGCACCATTGCTGGATTCCGAAAGCCGCCCGCTGGCCGGCCGGCAGCCAGTCGGACGCGAGGCCGTTCTGGCGGGCGAGATAGGCTCCGACATAAAGGCCGTAGCCGAGCATCGCGACGGTCAGTGCGCGCCAACGCCAGTCCTCGATCGCCTGCCAGAGGAACACCGAGCGTGCGATCAGGAACCCCACCAGGAACAGCGCAAAATAGGCTGCGTGCGCATACCAGTCGTCGAACAGCGCATGCGTCTCCGGAAACCGAGGAAACAGCACGATCCGGCAGAGCGCGAGCAGCAGGGCCGGCCAGACGAGAAGGCCAATGCCCGACATAGCTCGCTCCAGAAGCGGCTGCAGGCGCTCGACCAGCCGGGGAACCAGCGCGAGGATGGCGGCGAGCAGCATGGTGTAGGTCCACAGATAGAGCACGAACCAAAGGTGGTTCCAGGTCGGCAGGATGATGCACCGGCGCTGGTCGGTCAGCGCGCAGAACGGGTGCGGCAGGCCGAGATAGTCGGCGACATAGAAGTCCCAGAAACTGCCGCGATAACCGAAACTGTCGACGACCTGCAGATAGGACTGGGGCGGCACGACGACCAGCATGCCGAAGGCGAGCGGCACGAGCAGGCGCCACGACCTCAGCCGGGCGAGCCGGCCGGGCGTCAGGCGGCCGATCATGAAGGCGGTCGCGCAGCCGGAGACGAGAAAGAGCAGGCCGAGCCGCCAGGGGTTGAGCGCCAGCATCAGCGGCTCGATCGACGGCACGATCGACGGGCTCTTCACATGGAAGCCCCAGCTCACGTAGAGCATGCCGACATGATAGAGGATGAGGAGGCCGAAGGCCGCGATGCGGATCCAGTCGAGATCGATGCGCCGCTCCGCCGGCGCTGCTGTCGTTGCAGCCATGATGCCTGATCCTGTTGTCGCCGCGGAGCTCGAACCGCCCGCCTGCGGCCATGCCGCCGCATCGCCGCGCCATCGTCCAGATGGCGCGGGATCGATGGCCTTTGCCGCGGGACGGATGGAAGCGCGCAGGGATGAGCGGGGGTGATGGCGTGACGAACGGCAATGTCGAGCCGCCTCCGCCCGCGACGGCCCCGCGCCTCGCGCCCTGGAAGATCTACACGCTGATCGGCGCCGTTCTCGCGGGGGTCGCCATGGTCAACGGGCTCTCGGCCGTCGCCGATGCCGCACGTGTCGGCGGGCGGACCACGCCGCTGCCGGTCGTGCTGTTCTGGGAATTGTCCAGCGTCGCCGTCGTCTTCGCGCTCGCGCCGCTGATCCGCCGGGGCGCCGCGCAGGTCCGCGGCAGCGGCACCGCGCTGCTCGGCGGACTGGCGGTCAATCTTGCGCTGATCCTTCTGTTCTCGGCCCTGCACATTGCCGGCATGGTTCTGCTGCGCAAGCTCGGCCATGCCGCGGCCGGCCTCGGCCCCTACGGCTTCGACGCATCGTTCGCGACGCTCGTCTACGAGGTCCGCAAGGACGCGCTGACCTATCTGCTGCTCGCAGCGACCTTCTGGCTCAACGACAATGCGCCGGCACCGCCGCCCTCGCCGCCCCTGGCGGTGGCCGAACCGGGCCCTGCGGCCGACCCCGGCTTCTGGCTGCGCGACGGCGCCTCGGCGACGCGGATCGATCCCGCCGCGATCGTCTGGGTGCAGTCGGCCGGGAACTACGTGGAATATTGCCTTGCCGACGGCCGGCGGCACCTGATCCGCGCGACCCTGCGTGCCGAGGAGCAGCGGCTCCTGCCCTACGGCATCGTCCGGGTTCATCGCACGCGCCTGGTCAACCCCGCGCGGGTCGCCCGCATCGAGATGCGCCCGTCAGGCGATGCCGAGCTGACCCTTGATACCGGCGAGACCATTGCCGCGAGCCGCCGTTTCGGCATCGGCGACAGCCTGAGACAGGCGGCGCAGGGCGGTCGGGAAGGCTGATCCGCGCTGCGGCATTCCGCCACTTGACCTTACGTCACCTGTGTGCAGGATCCGCCACGGCGACATCAACCTTTGGAATGAGCGGCGGCGACGTCCGGCTGCGAGGATTTCATCATGGCATCAGGGTCTATTGTGCGGGCCGGTCTGCTGGCCACCCTGGCCTGTCTTGCGACAGTGCCGGCATTCGCTCAATCCGGCATCAAGACCTTCGGGGATTGGGTCGTCGGCTGCGACAACACCAAATCCTGCCGCGCGATCGGCACGCTCGCAGGCGAGAGCGAGGTCGGCTCCTACCTGGTGATCGACCGGTCCGCCGGCCCCGACGCAGCGCCGCGGCTGCGCTTCGTTCTCGACAATACGCCCGTCGGCAACGGCCAGGGGCTGACGCTGGTCGTCGGCAGCGAACCGCCGGTGCAGCTCCCCGGCACGGCGTTCCGTGCCATCGAGCAGGAATTCGACGACCGCCCGGAAGCTTTCGAGCTGGTCGAGCCGGCGGCAGTCGCGAGGACGCTCGCCGCCATGACGAAAGGCGGCTCGCTGCGGTTCGGCGTCAACGCCCCCCGCGCCAGCGCCCCTGCCGTGTCGCTCGCCGGCCTTGCCGATGCGCTGCGCCACATGGACGAGGTCCAGGGCCGCATCGACGGCGCGACGGCGCTCGTCGCGCGCGGCAGCAGGCCGGCCTCCGCCGTGCCCGCCGCGCCGGCGACGCCGACGCTCGCGGTCACCATTCCGGATCCGAGCCGTCGCGCTCCCACCACCGTGCCGCGCGCGCTGCTGGAGCGCCATGCCCGCGAGACCAGTGACGATTGTGATACCGGCAGCCGCCGGCCACCGAACCGCATCGTCAGGCTGTCGAACACGACGGTGCTCTACCAGATCGGCTGCTGGCAGGCGGCCGCCCAGGCCGGCTCGATGTTCTATCTTGCGACCGATGGCCAGGGCGGCAGTGCGCGTCGGGTGGACTTCGAAACACTCGACGCCGAGACTGGCCGTTTCGGCCCGCCGATCCAGGCTCTGACCGAGCCGAGCGGCCTTGAGGAAATGAGCGCGGCCACCCTCTCCTCGGTGCACAAGGACCGCGGCGCCGGTGACTGCGGCACGACGGCGAGCTGGGTCTGGACCGCACGTGGCTTCCGGCTCAGTGCCTATGCCACCATGCCGCTCTGCAAGGGGATTACCCGCGAGGACTGGATCACGCTCTGGCGCACCGATCCGCAGTGACCTGAGGTCACCGCGGCTGCGGGGCAGCGGCGCCGACCCGCACGATCACCTCGCGCGGGATGGCATAGTCCCTGATGGCATCGTCGTGCCGGCGAAAGCCGCAGAGCTCGCGCTGCACGAAATAGCCGAACACGGCATCGGCCGCGGCCTGGACCAGTTGCGCCCGTTCTTCCGCTTCGCCGTCGAAGGCGCGCAATGCGGCAAGGCTGGCCGCGACCGCGCGGCCTGCCCGGCCGAGCGACGAAGCCTGTTCGGCCAGGATTTCGTGGGCGAGCGCGGCATCGACCGTATCCGCCGAATGCTGCGACAGCCGGACACGCGAAGACTGCACTATCAAGGACCGCTCCATGTCGTCTCGGTGCTGCCAGCCAAGCAGCCGCAGAAAGATCTGGCAAGGCCGGCGCGGCTTGACAGGCTGCCGGTCCGGCGCGTCACTCATCGGCAAGCTTGCCGCGTCTAGCGTTCGCCCTTTGGTCAGGACGTGCCGATCATGCCAGGTTCGCACCGGAATCACCGCCCAGCCAGCCTGTCCCGCGCCGAGCGCGCCGCCTCCGGCAAGGCGCTCCGCAAGCAGGTCCCGCGCGAGAGTCACGCAGATTTGACGCTGGCACCGGGGCGCGATCCCGCCGCGCTGCTCGCCGCCGTCGACGCCAGCCGGATCGCGGCGCTGCTGCCGATACGCTATGAACGGATGCTCGCCTCGCCCTTCACCTTCTTGCGCGGTGCGGCCTCGGTGATGGCCGCAGACCTTGCCGGCATGCCCGTGCCCGGCATCGCCGTACAGGCCTGCGGCGACTGCCATCTTTTGAATTTCGGCGCCTTCGGCACCCCCGAAGGCCGCATTCTGTTCGACATCAACGACTTCGATGAAACGCTCGGCGGCATCGACTTCACCGTCGACCTTAAGCGCCTGGTGGCCAGCGTCGCGGTCGCGGCCCTCGATGCCGGCTATCCGAAGAAGAAGGCCCGCGCCTTTGCCGCAGCCACCGCCCAGGCCTATTGCGACCACATCCGCGCGCTTGCCGGGCTGTCGCCCCTCGCGATCTGGCACAGCCGGATCGACCTCGCCCGCGAGGCCGAGCGGATCGCCGAGGACAAGCTGCGCGAAGCCCTGCTCAAGACCATCGTCAAGGCGAAGAAGACGCTGGCTCAGGACGACAATTTCCCGCACCTCGCCAAGACCAAGGGCAATGTCTGCCGTATCGAGGATCGCCCGCCCCTGATCTACCACCTCGATGCGGCCCGGATACGCTCCCATGGTGTCGACAGCCGCGACGTGCTGTCGCTCTACCAGGCCAACCTGCCGCCCGACCGGCAGGTGCTGCTGACCCGCTTCCGGCTCGAAGACCTGGCGTTCAAGGTGGTCGGCGTCGGCAGCGTCGGCACCTTCTGTGCCATCGGCCTCTACATGACCGGCGACGGCGAGCCGCTGTTCCTGCAGATCAAGGAAGCCCAGGCCTCCGTGCTGGAGCGGTTCCGCCCGGGCGGCAGCGGGATCCGTGATCAGGGGCGTCGCGTGGTCGAGGGCCAGCGGGTCATGCAGGCGGCGAGCGATGCTTTCCTCGGCAGCGTCGAGGACCCGGCCTCGGGCCGGCATTTCTATGTCCGCCAGCTGAAGAACCGTCGCCTCGGCTCGGTCGGGGAACTCCTGGAGGGCAATGCCCTGCTCGAATATGCCCTGCTGTGCGGCCGGACACTTGCGCGCGCCCATGCGCGGTCGGGCGATCCCGCGGTCATTGCCGGCTACGTCGGAAGATCGGGCGTCTTCGAGGATGCGCTTGCCGCTTTCTCGCTCGCCTATGCCGACCAGACAGCGGCCGACCACGCGGCACTCAAGCATGCCCGCCCGGCCGCGCGCCGCCGGCCGCGCCGCCAGGCCTGAGCGGCGTTTCCGCGAGTCCCTGCAGGACTTTGCGGGCCGATCTCGACAATCCGATTCCGGTCGCTCATCGGATGGTTGAAGCCGGCAATCATTCGGCAGCACGTGCGATATGCGCCGCGGCTTCCTCCATCAGCCAGTCGCGGAAGGCGACGATGGCCGTCCGCTCGGCCGCAGCCTCCGGGCAGACGACGTAGTACTGATAGGGCCCGGGGACTTCGTGCGGGAACGGCCGCACCAGGCGTCCAGCGTCGAGATAGTCGCCGATCAGCACGCTGGTGGCGAGGGCGACGCCCTGCCCCGACGCCGCCGCCTGGAGCGACAGGAAGGTGTGCGAGAATTGCGGGCCCCTGCTGCCATCGACGCCCTTCACGCCGACCCGCTCCAGCCAGCGTGGCCAGGTGATGTGGTCGGGCATGCCCTCCTGCGGCTCCTGGATCAACGTGTGATGGGCAAGGTCCGCCGGCTCGCGCAGCGGCCGAACCGGATCGTTGACGAGCGCAGCGCTGCACACCGGGAAGAAGCTCTCCCGCATCAGAAGGTCGCTGCGCAGGCCCGGATAGACGCCGCCGCCGAGGCGGATCGCGACATCGACATCCTCGCGGGCGAAATCGGTCAATCCATGCGAGACCGACACACGGACGTCGAGCGCAGGATGACGCGCCTTGAAGCGGCCGAGGCGGGGAATGAGCCAGCTCGCGGCAAGGCTCGGCACCGTGGCGACCGTGAGGATATTGCCGGCATCCGGCCGTAGCGCCCGCAGGGTGGCTTCGTTCAACTGGTCCAGCACCTGCGTGACCGCGAAGGCATAACGCTCCCCTGCAGCCGTCAGCGCCACCCCCTTGCTGGGCAGCCGGACGAACAGAGGCCGCTGCAGCCAGGTCTCCAGCGTCTTGATCTGCTGGCCGACGGCGCTTGCCGTCACGGCGATTTCGTCGCCCGCCTTCTCGAAATTCAGGTGGCGTGCCGCGGCCTCGAAGGCGCGCAGGGCATTGAGCGGGGGTAAATGGCGGCGGGTCATGGCGTGGCCAAGTTTTTCTTGGGCGTGAGCGAAGAAGTTCTCATTTGATCGAGAGAGCCGCAAGACCCATATTTTGTATCGACAAATGAACGATGAGGACCGGTGCCATGAGCATGGTTTCAGCCACAGACGGGCTTCACCATTTTGACCCCGGATCAGCCCGACGGGAAAGCCCGCTCCTGCCGCTCGTCCTGCGGGTCGAAGCCTGGCTCGCGCGGCGGCGAACGGCACGCGCGCTCTATGCTCTCGACGAGCGCGCACTGTCCGATATCGGACTGTCGCGTGCCGATGTCGAGGCGGTCAACGCCAGAACCGGGCAGATCAATCCGATCCCCTCGATGTGACGGGATCGTCGGCCCCGGAACGAGCTTGCCGGCCGTGCCGCAAGTTCGTGCGCTGGCTGAGACGACAGCGTCACCACGCTGATGCATTGACGGAGGCGATCCCGGCCTCCGCCCGGCTGCGAAGCCGATGTTCCCGCGATGGCGGCGGCCTGAACCGAAGGTCCGCCATGCCCAATTCCACCGCGTCCAAGCCCGCCCTCCGCAAGCTCCCGTTCGCCGCCCTTGTCGCCATGCTGCTTGCGCTCCCATTCGGGACGGACAGCGCCGCCGCGAAGGATTTCCAGCTCGGCGCGCCCGTCGTCGCGACCATCAGCCTGCCGGATGCCTGGTCGCCGAACGTCACCGAGCGAGGCGTGGAGGCGACGACCGCCGATGACGAGATCTATGTGGCGGTCAACGTCGCGAGCGCCCGCAATGTCGAGGATGCGATGAAGCAGGCCCTCGCCTACCTCGTCTCCCAGGGTGTCGAGATCGATCCATCGACGCAGCGCCAGCGTGAGATGACCATCAACGGCATGCCCACCCTGTTTCTCGGCTATAGCGGCAAGGATTCAGAGGGCGAGCAGGCCGAGATCAGCGTCGGCATCCTGATCGCCAATCCGGAAACTGTGCTGATCCTCAGCTATTGGGGCTCGAAGGACGGCGAGAAGACCTATGCCAGCGAGCTCGGCGCGATCCTGCAGAGCCTGACCAAGGTCCAGTAGGGCCGGTCAGGGATAGAGACCGAAATTGTCCCAATCGCTTTCCGGGATCTGGGCGCCGATCGTATAGCTGAGCGACAGCACATGCATGCGGTCGGGCGTCGCCTGGCATTCGAACGTCACCTGATACCACTGGCCGCCGCTGCGGAAGGCGCCGCCGACGCTGTCCAGCGTATCGCCGGTGAGGCGCGGCTCGGCGCGCGCAGCCGCCAGCACCTTGTCGGGCCGGTAGGGGCTGCTGTCGGCCCGAATGCGCTGCATGACGGCGATGTCGCAAACCTGCTCCAGCCGGGTCCCCGGCTCGAGCCGCCGGAGCGACGCTTCCAGCCGCGCATCGGCGGCACAGACGCCCGGCAGCGCCAGGACGGCCCCGGCGAGGGCAAGCAACCACGCCTTCATGCTCAACGATTCCTCAACCATTGCGGTGGCCGGGTTGTAACAAGCCGATCACGGCGTCATCAAGGCAGACGATCGCCATCCGGCCCTGCTGCCAGCGCAGGGCCGGCGAGCGCCGGAAAAGGCGCACCGGCGGGCCCTTCCGGCATGGCCCGGAACCGCCGCGGCGAACAGCCGAAGGCATGGCGGAAATCGCGCGCGAAATGCGCGCTGTCGGCAAAGCCCGCATCGATCGCGATCTCGGTGATCCGGCGCCGGCTGTTGGTCAGCAGCCAGCGGCCATATTCCAGCCTGAGCCGGCGCTGGAAAGCCGCCGGGCCGATGCCGAGCCAGGACTGGAACAGCCGTTCCAGTTGGCGCGGGCCGAGCCCGACATAACGCGCGATCGCCGCGACCGGCGGCGGATTGTCGAGCCGCTGCTCGATGAACTGCGCGGCCTGCCGGACGCGGATATCGGCGATGCCGTCGAGCTGGGCGTAGAAATGCGGCTGCGGCACGCCGGCGGGGCGCATGTCCTGCAGCATCATGTGGCGCATCGCCTGCTGCGCCTTGTCGCGGCCGCAGTGCCGCGCGATCAGATAGAGCCCGAGATCGATCGCCGCCGTCGAGCCGGCGCAGGTGATCAGGTCGCCCTCGTCGATGAACAGCCGGTCGACCGCCGCATCGAGGTCGGGAAACCGCTCGCCGAAGGCATCCAGCACGTTCCAGTGGACGCAGACCTTGCGGTCGCCGATCAGCCCGGCCTGGGCGATCGCGAAGGTGCCGGTGCAGATGCCCAGCAGGCGCACGCCGCGACGCGCCGCGGCCCTGAGATAGTCGCCGAGCACCGGCGAAAGCCGGTCGTTGAGATAGTCGTTGCCGCCGCAGACGGCGAGATAGTCGAACTCGGCGGGATCGGTGAGATCGGCATTCGGGGTGACCGACACGCCGCAGCTCGAGCTGCGCGGACCGCCGCCGACCGTCATCACCGTCCAGGCGACATGCACCTGCCGGCTCCGCCCGCCATGATCGGCGGCGAGCCTCAGCGCGTCGATCAGTCCCGAAAAGGCGGCCAGGGTGAACTGGTCGAGCAGGACGAAGCCGATGCGCAGCGGGGCGCGGGCGGGCGCCGCGGGTGGCGACACTCCCGCGCCGGTCGCAAGGCCGATGTCGATGATCTCGGTCATGTCGCGAATATTCTACTTTCAGGCTCGTTCGTTCTAGTGAAATCCGTCCCCCGGCGCGATGCTGGCGTCAACAAGGCCGCCAAGCCGGACAGAGGAGAACGATCATGACGGTATCCAGGCGTGTCGTGCTGACGGGTCTCGCTGCCAGCGCCTTGGCGGCCCCGGCGATCGCCCAGAAGCCGACCTCGATCACCGTCGCCTGGTATGGCGGCAATTGGGGCGATGCCTTCCGCACCTGCGTCGCGGAGCCCTTCACCAAGGCGACCGGCATCGCCGTCAACGCGGAAATCGGCACCTCGACCGTCACGCTCGCCAAGCTGCAGCAGCAGAAGGCCGCGCCGACGATCGACGTCGCCTGGCTCGACGGCGGCATCAGCGAGCTGGCCGAAGCCGCCGGCGTGCTCGACCGGCTCGATCCCGCCGGCCTCAAAAATCTCGGCGACGTCGCGCCGGAGGCGATCTATCGCAACGGGTCGGACATCTACGCGGTCGGCGGCGGCTACTACTCCCTGGGCCTTGCCTACAATACGCAGAAGGTGCGCACGGCGCCGACGTCCTGGAACGACCTCTGGAAAAGCGAGTTCGAGGACGCCGTCACCATCCCGTCGCCGGCCAATTCCGCCGGCGTGCCCTTCCTGATGTTCCTGTCGAAGATCTGGGGAATGCCGGCCGGCGACCTCGCGCCGACCTTCCGCCGGATCAAGGAACTCAAGGCCGCCCTGTTCTTCGATTCCTCGGGTGCCGCGACCAATGCCTACCAGAGCGGCGAAGCCATTATCGGCGCGCACTTCAACGTCGGCGCCTGGGACCTTGCCGACAAGGGCCTGCCGATCGGCTTCGTGGTGCCGAAGGAAGGCGTCTGGGCGACCGATGCCCGGCTGCACCTGGTCAAGGGCACGGCGAAGAGCGAGGCCGCACGCCTGTTCATCGACCATGCCCTCACCGCCGAGGCGGCCGCGGGCCTTGCCGACAAGCTCTATCTCGGCCCCGCCGTCCGCAACGTGACGGTCAAGCCGGACACTGCCCCCAAGCTGCCCTGGGGCGAACGCGGATCGGTGGCCGACCTGCAGCTGTTCGACTGGACCATGATCAACGCCGAGCGCGCCCGGATCGTCGACCAGTGGAATCGCGAAATCGCGCGTCGCTAGGCTCGATCCATCATGACCGCTCCCCTGCTCGAGATCAGCGGGCTCGCCAAGCATTTCGGCCGACAGCCCGCGCTGACCGATATCGCGCTCGATGTCGCGGAAGGCGAATTTGTCGCCCTGCTCGGCCCCTCCGGCTGCGGCAAGACCACGCTGCTGCGCTGCATTGCCGGCTTCCTCGTGCCCGAGGCCGGCGCGATCCGCATCGGCGGCGAGGACATCACCCGCCTGCCGCCGTATCGCCGGCCGCTCAACACCGTGTTCCAGAACTACGCGCTGTTCCCCCACATGAGCGTCGCCGACAATGTCGCCTACGGCCCGCGCCGCCGCGGCGTCGCCAGGACCGTCGCCCAGGCCGAGGCTGCGACGGCGCTCGAGCTGGTCGGGCTCGCCGGTTTCGGGGCGCGTTACCCGCGCGAGCTGTCCGGCGGCCAGCAGCAGCGCGTGGCGCTCGCCCGCGCCATCGTCAACAAGCCGAAGCTGCTCCTGCTCGACGAGCCCCTCAGCGCGCTCGACCTGAAGCTGCGCAAGCGCGTACAGATCGAGCTGAAGCAGTTGCAGGCCCGGCTCGGCATCGCCTTCGTCTTCGTCACCCACGACCAGGACGAGGCCCTGACCATGGCCGACCGGATCGTGGTGATGAACCGCGGCCGGATCGAGCAGGCGGGACCGGGCCAGGAGATCTATCGCGCCCCTTGCACCCGTTTCGTCGCCGACTTCATCGGCGAGGCCAACCTCATTCCGGCCAGATCCCTGCCCGACGGACGCATCGCCCTGTCGCTCGGCGGCATCACGCTTCCGGCGCCCGCCACGCCGATCGCGGAACCGGTCGCGGTCCTGCGCCCGGAGGCGATCCGCCTTCTGCCGGCAGCCCCCGGAGAAGGGTTCGCCGCGGTTCCGGCCATCGTCGAGGAGTTGATCCATGTCGGCAGCCATGTGCTGGTCACGCTGCGAGCCGGCGAGACGGTGCTGACCTGCCGCATCGGCGGACAGGTACCGCCGCACATGGCCAAGGGCGCAAGCGTCGTCGCGGCGTTCCGGCCCGACGACCTCCATCTCGTGGCGGGATGACATCCATGGCCGCTTCGACCCGCACCGCGGCTCTGCTGATCGGCCTGCCGCTCGCCTTCTTCGCCGCGTTCTTCCTGGCGCCGATGGCGGTCATCGCCATTGCCAGCCTGACCAATCCCGCCGGTGATATCTCCGCCGCCAACTACGCCCGCATTCTGCTGGATCGCTATCACTGGGACGTTCTCTGGGTCACGTTCCGGATCGGCGCGCTGACCACCGTCGTGTCCGTGCTGATCGGCTATCCGCTCGCCTGGTATCTCGTCCGCATCGTGCGCTGGCCGCTCTGGCGCCGGCTCTGCGTGATCCTCCTGGTCGTGCCGCTGTTCACCAGCAACATCGTCCGCTCCTTCGGCTGGATGGTGCTGCTCGGCCGCAACGGCCTCGTCAATGACAGCCTGGTCGCGACCGGCCTGATCGAGCGGCCGATGCGCTTCATAGGCACCGAGCTCGGCATCCTCATCGGCCTCGTCTACATCCTGCTGCCGTTCATCGTCATTGCCGTCGGCAATGCGCTCGCCAAGGTCGATCCATCGCTGGAACAGGCCGCGGCCGATCTCGGCGCGACGCCCGCCGGCACGTTCTGGACGGTCACCTTCCCGTTGAGCCTGCCCGGCCTCGTCTCCGGCGCGGTCATGGTCTTCATGATGGCGGTCAGCGCCTATGTGACGCCCGCGCTCCTCAGCGGCGGCCGCGTTACCGTGTTCTCGATGCTGATCTTCCAGCAATACAGCTCGGTCTTCGATTTCCACTATGGCGGCGCGCTCAGCATCACCATGCTGGTGATGACCCTCGCCCTCGTCGCCCTTGCCGGCCGCATCGGCCAGACACGGGGAGCCTGACATGATCACGCTCGCCGTCCGCCTCATCTCCTATGCGACGCTCACCTATCTCGTACTGCCGCTCGCCGTCATCGTCGGCGCTTCGCTGACATCGAGCAGCTTCCTCGCCTTCCCGCCGCAGGGGCTGACGCTCGCCTGGTATGGCCGGATGCTGGGCGATCCGAGCTACGTCGCGGCCTTCGCCACCAGCACGCTGCTCGCGGCGGTGGCGACCGCGCTCGCCATCCTCATGGCCGTGCCGGCGGCGCTCGCCATCGCGCGCCACGCCTTTCCCGGCCAGCGCATCATTTCCGCCATTCTCATGTCGCCGCTGATCCTGCCGCATGTCGTGCTCGGCGCCGCGCTGCTCCAGTACGGCGCGGCGATCGGCCTGACCCGCAGCTTCGCCGCGCTGCTGGTCGGCCACGTCGTGATCATCGTGCCTTTCGTGCTGCGCGCGGTGCTGCCCCAGCTTACCGACGACCAGCGCAGCCTGGAGGAGGCCTCCGCCGACCTCGGCGCCGGTCCGGTCGCGACCTTCTTCCTGGTCACGCTGCCGCAGATCCGCAGCGGCATCGTCAGCGGCGCGATCTTCGCCTTCATCGCCTCCTGGATCAATGTCGAGCTCAGCATCTTCAACACCACCGCCGAGCTGCAGACGATCCCCGTCAAGCTGTTCAACTACGTCCAGTACACGATCGACCCGACCATTGCCGCCGTCTCGTCGATCACCATTCTCGTCGCGGCCATCACCATCATCGCCATCGACCTGATCTTCGGCCTCGACGTTCTCTCCGAGCGCCGCTGAGACCTGCCGAACCCCCAAGGAGCCCGAGCCATGCGCCAGCAGGATGTCTTCGACGTCGTCTATACCCATACCGAGGGTGAACCCCTCTGCATCATCCACAGCGGCATCCCCTATCCGCCGGGTTCCTCGATCCTGGAAAAGCGCCGGTTCCTTGAAGAGAACTACGACTGGCTGCGCCGGGCCCTCATGCGCGAGCCGCGCGGCCATCGCGACATGTTCGGCGTGTTCCTCACGCCGCCCTCCGGCCCCGATTTCGATGCCGGCCTCATCTATATCGACGGCACCCAGTATTCGCACATGTGCGGCCACGGCACGATCGCAGTCGGCATGGCAATGGTCGCCCTCGGCCTCGTCCGCCGCGGCGAGAACGGCCGCACGACCATCCGTTTCGAGACGACCGCCGGCCCGGTGACGGCCGAGGTCGCCCATGACGACGCACAGGTGCACTGGACGCGCTTCGAAAACGTGCCCGCCTATGTCGCGGCCCAGGACGTGCCGCTCGAACTGCCCGAGGTCGGTCCGCTGAAGGCCGACATCGTCTGGGGCGGCAACTATTTCGGCATCATCGACCTGCGCGGCTCCTCGCTCAGGATCGCGCCGGAGAACGGCTCGGAGCTGTCGCGCCTCGGCATCATGGCGCGCGAGCAGCTGCGGCAGAAGGTGGCCATCCAGCACCCCGCCTCGGCCCATATCAACAACTTCAACTTCGTCACCTTCTGGCACGAGCCGACGATCGAGGGCGCCTTCTACAAGAACGTCCATGTCTTCTCGGCCGGTCAGCTCGACCGCTCGCCCGGCGGCACCGGCACCAGCGCGATGATGGCGATGTACGAGGCCCGCGGCCTGCTGGCGATCAACCAGCCGATCCGATCCGAGGGGCTGCTTGGCAGCGGCACCTTCGAGGGCTGCCTGATCGGCGAGACCGATCTCAACGGCACCCGCGCCGTCCGCCCGACGGTGAAGGGCACGGCCGGCCTGCTCGGCACGGCCCGCTGGGTGATCGACCGCAACGATCCGGTCGGCGCCGGCTTCCTGGTCGCCTGACCCCCCGGCACGCCGGCGGGCCAAAACCGGCCCGCCCGCACCGGCTCCGGCATCGGGTCATTCCCGATACGCATGACCCGATGCCGGAAGATCGCTTTCCGTCGCCATGGCCCGTGGATAAGCGCTAGGGTCCGACAGGATCCGTCCGCCCTGGTGATGCGAGGAACGCCTCATGACCCTTGAAGCCGTATCGACACAACCCGCCGGCAGCCTCGCGCAGGAGACTGCCGACATCCTCGCCTCGTTCGGCGTCGCCGCCACGGCCTATACGTCGGGCGATCGCCTCGTGCGCTCGCCGCTCACGGGTGAAACCATCGCGCGGGTCAAGGACACGACGCCAGCCGAGGCGAAGGCCGCGATCGCCGAAGCACATCAGGCCTTTCTCGCCTGGCGCGCGGTACCGGCGCCGCGCCGCGGCGAATTCGTTCGCCTCATCGGCGAGGCGCTGCGCCAGCACAAGGAGGCGCTCGGCCGGCTGGTGACCATCGAAGTCGGCAAGATCGTGTCCGAAGGCCTCGGCGAGGTCCAGGAGATGATCGACATCTGCGATTTCGCCGTCGGCCTGTCGCGTCAGCTCTACGGCCTCACCATGGGCAGCGAGCGGCCCGACCATCGCCTGATGGAGCAGTGGCACCCGGTGGGCCCGGTCGGCGTCATCTCGGCCTTCAACTTCCCCGTCGCCGTCTGGTCCTGGAACGCGGCGCTCGCCTTCGTCTGCGGCGACAGCGTCATCTGGAAGCCTTCCGAAAAGACGCCGCTCACCGCCATCGCCGTGACCGCCCTGGTGCGCCGCGTCGCCGACGCCTTCGACGGCGCCCCCACGGGCCTGGCGCCGCTCATCGTCGGCGGCCGCGACATCGGCGAGATCCTGGTCGACGACAGGCGCGTGCCGGTCGTCTCGGCCACCGGCTCCACGGCCATGGGCCGCATCGTCGGCCAGCGTGTCGCGGCCCGCTTCGGCCGGGCGATTCTCGAGCTCGGCGGCAACAATGCCTCCATCGTCTGCCCCTCGGCCGATCTCGATCTCGCGCTGCGCGCCATCGCCTTCGGCGCCATGGGCACGGCCGGCCAACGCTGCACCACGCTGCGCCGCCTGATCGTGCACGAAAGCGTCTACGACAAGCTCGTGCCCCGGCTGCGCCAGGTCTATGCCAATGTCTCGATCGGCAATCCGATCGAAAGCGACGCCCTGGTCGGCCCGCTGATCGACGAGGCCGCCTTCAACGCCATGCAGACGGCGCTGGATGCCGCCCGCGGCATCGGCGCGACAATCCAGGGCGGCGAGCGCCAGACGATCGCCGGCGCGGCCGCCGCCTACTATGTCCGCCCCGCCCTCGTCGAAGCGCCGGCGCAGACGGGCCCGGTGGTCGAGGAAACCTTCGCGCCGATCCTCTACGTGCTCAAATATTCCGATTTCGAGGAGGCGATCCGCCTGCAGAACGACGTGCCCCAGGGCCTGTCGTCGTCGATCTTTACCACCGACATGCGCGAGGCCGACCGGTTCCTGTCCGCCATGGGCTCGGACTGCGGCATCGCCAACGTCAATATGGGCTCGTCGGGCGCCGAGATCGGCGGCGCCTTCGGCGGCGAGAAGGAGACCGGCGGCGGCCGCGAATCCGGCTCGGACGCCTGGAAGGCCTATATGCGGCGCATGACCAGCGCGGTGAACTATGGCCGCGCCATGCCGCTCGCCCAGGGCGTCAAGTTCGACATCGATTGAATCATGCGGAAGGTGCCCGGCGGCCATGCCGCCGGGACCTGAGGGTCTTCGCCCTTACCAGGCGCCCTCGCCCGGCCGGCTCGCATAGCGGTCGACCTGATAGGGCTGGCGCGCGAGCCCGACGCAGAAGGCACCGACCGCGTCCTGCAGCTTCTCGGCGAGGATCCGCATCGGCTCGTTGGCCGCGGCCAGGCGCTCGCGTGCCGCTTCCGCCTTGGCGGCCAACGCCTTGATGTCGACGGTGGTCAGCCGCCGGTTCTCGACGACGAACCGGCCGCCGATCATGACGCTGTGCACGGCGTTGCCGTCCTCGACATGGATGATCTGGTTGACCGTGCGGTTGTGCGGCAGCCAATTGATATGGTCGAGGTCGACAAAGACGAGATCGGCCTTGTAGCCGACCGCGATCCGGCCGATCTTGCCCTCGAAGCCGAGCGCGCGGGCGCCGCCCTCGGTCGCCGCGCTCAGCGCTTCCGGCGTGGTCACCCAGCGCCCATGGTCGGGGCCGCGCACCTTCGAGGCGAGCGAGGCCAGGCGTGCCGCCTCGTACATGTTCTGGTTGTCGGCCGAATTGGACCCGTCCGTTCCGATCGCGACATTGACACCGGCTTCGAGCATGCCGCGCATGTCGGCGATGCCGCTGCCAAGACGCATGTTGCTGCCGGGATTGTGCGCGACGGACGCGCCCTTGTCGGCCAGCCGGCGCATGTCGTCCGGATCGAGCCAGACGCCGTGCGCTACGGTGAACTGCGGACCGACGAGGCCGAGCGCGTCGATATGGGCGGTGATCGTGCGGCCATAGCGCTTCATGGCCGCGAGGGCCTGGATCTTCGATTCGGCGACATGGCTGTGCAGGCCGAGACCGAAGCGGCGCGCGCAGTCGCGGCAGGCGCCGAGGAAATCATCGGAACAGTGCAGCGGAATGGTCGGCGCCAACGCCAGCTTGAGCTTGTCGCCGTCCACCCCATCACCGCGCATGAAGGCCTCGATGTCGCGCAGGGTCGCCTCGTAGGGCTGCAGCCGCATCTTGTCGACGGCGGCCTTGAGGCTTTCCGGCAAGGCCTCGTAGAGGCCGGGAATGGCCTGGTAGAGCGAGAGGTCGGCGACCATCGGCGCAATGGTCGCGCGCATGCCGACGTCGCCATAGGCCCGCGCCACCGCCGCCATGCCCTCGACGCTCGGCGCGGGCACCTCGAAGAACAGGTCGTAGCAGGCCGTCGCGCCCTTCAGCACCATCTCGGCGGCATTGAGGCTGGCGCTGAGATATTTGTCCTCGAGGCTGCGATTGCCGCTGATCCAGGGACCGGCGGCGAGCAGCAGTTCCAGCGACCAGCGGTCGCCCATGGCCTTGGCCAGCGTGCCATGGCCGTGCGTATGGGCGTTGACGAGGCCGGCGTGGATCAGCCGGCTCGTCGCGTCGACCGCCAGCGCCTCCTCCGGCGCCGCCATGCCGCGCGGCCCGATCTCGCGGATCGTGTCGCCCTCGATCAGGATGTCGAGCGGCTCGGCCTGGCTTGCGCCGGGACGCAGCACAAGCGCGTTGCGGATCACCTGATGGCGTCGGTCTTGAGACATGATGGAGGTCCTGTCGATGGCTGATGCACGGCGGTGCGGCCCGCCCCGGCGATGCGCATGCCGGCAAGGCGGGCCTTCGGTGCGCCGAGCGGATCACGATGCGCCCGGCGCGGGCAAGCTCAGGTGCGCGGCTCCTCCGCCGCGGCCCAGGGGAAGAACACCCGCTCGACGACGACGATCGCCTGGAACAGCACGATGCCGAGGATCGCGAGGATGAGCATGGCGCCGAAGGCGACCGGCACCTTGAAGAAGGCGGTGGCCGAGGTGATGAGATAGCCGAGCCCGCGCTCGGCGGCGACGAACTCGCCGACCACCGCGCCGACCACCGACAGCGCGATGGCGACCTTCAATCCGGAGAACAGGAAGGGAATCGAATAGGGCAAGCGGATGCGGGTCAGTTCCTGCAGCTTGGTGGCGCGGCATGAGCGCGACAGCTCGACCAGTTCCGACGGCACCGCCATCAGGCCGGCCGTGATCGAGATGACCAGCGGGAAGAAGGCGACGAGGAAGGTGACGATCACCCGCGGCAGTTCGTTCGGGCCGAGAATGACCACCAGGATCGGCGCGATCGCCACTTTCGGCACGGACTGGGTCAGCACCAGCAGCGGGTAGATCGCGTCAGCGAAGAGGCGCGAGGAGGCGATCAGCACGGCGAGCGGCAGGCTGACCGCGATCGACAGGAGAAAGCCGTAGAGAATGGTGCGCAGCGTCGCCAGCGTGTGATCACCGACCACCCAGCCCATGGCGGCGGTGTCCTCGACGATCCGGCTCGGCGCCGGCAGGAGATATTCGGGCACGTCGAAGAGCCGGCAGCCGGCCTCCCAGATCAGCATCAGCACGACCAGGGCGATCAGCGGAACGGTGAATTCGCGGGTCGAATTGAGCCAGCGGCGAAGGTCAGTGCTGGACATCGAACTGCGCCCCCTGGTCGCCGAAGATGAGATTGCGGATGCGCTCGGCACAGCGCTGGAACTCGGGATGGCCGGCGAGCGCGAAATTGCGCGGGCGCGGCAGGTCGACGTCGATGATCTCGGCGATCCGGCCCGGCCGCGGCGACATCACCACGACGCGATCGGCGAGGATCACGGCCTCGGGGATCGAATGCGTCACGAACAGGATGGTCTTCGGGCTGGCGGCCCAGATGCGCAGGAGCTCGATCGTCATCACCTCGCGCGTCAGGGCGTCGAGCGCACCGAATGGCTCGTCCATGAGCAGGACGGACGGGTTGTGCACCAGCGCCCGGCAGATCGCCGCCCGCTGCTGCATGCCGCCCGACAACTGCTTCGGCCGGCGGTCGGCGAAGTCGGCAATGCCGGCGACCTGCAGGAGGTCGCGCGCCCGCTGCCGCGCGGCCTCGTCGTCCCGCTTCATGATGCTGGAGGGGAACATGACGTTCTCGAAGATCGTCGCCCAGGGCAGCAGGGTCGGCGCCTGGAACACGATGCCGGTGTCCTGGCGGGGCGCCACGACCGTTTCGCCGTCGATCCGGATGCTGCCTTCGGACGGCGGAATGAGCCCGGAGACGAGGCGCAGCAAGGTCGACTTGCCGCAGCCCGACGGGCCGACCAGGGTGACGATCTCGCGGTCGCGAATGGTCAGATTGATGCCGTCGAGCGCGCGCAATCCGCCCGCGCCGACCGGGCCGAAAACCTGGCCCGCATTGTCGATTTCGATCATGGAGGGTCCTTGCGCCCTGCCCCGGCATCGGCCGGGGCCCGGGCGGCGATTGTCAGGGATTGGCGGGCAGGAGGCTCATGTCGACCGCAGTGCGCGGATTGAGCTGCGCGTCGAGGCCCTGGGCGCTCGCCACCACCTCGTAGGTCTTGTTCAGCCGCTCGTCGCTGATGCCGCCGAGCCCGACCGCCGCGGAATGATCGGTGAAGATGAAGCCGAGCGTGGCATTGAGGCTGCCGAGGCAATCGTCGAGCGCGACCTCAGGGACCATGCGCACATGCGCCTCGCAGGTCGCCTGCGGATTGGCCCGGGCGGCGGTCCAGGCCTCGCGTGTCGCCTTCAGGAAGTTGCGCAGCATGTCCGGCCGGTTCCGGATGGTCGCCTCGGTCGCGTGGAACGACAGGGAATAGATCGAGAAGCCTGCCTCGACGAAGGGCAGGAAGGCAAGCTCGCGCCCGGCCCGCATGGCCTGCTTGTTCTGGTAGTAGAAGTTGGTCGAATAGAACGGCGCCGCATCGATACGCCCGCTGATCAGGAGCGCCGCCATGGAGGAGCCGTCCACCGTCACCCATTCGATCTTGTTGGGATCGGTATGGGCGGCCGCGGCAACCGCCGGGAAATAGAGCCGATGGCTGTTGCCCGGCGTGATGCCGATGCGCCGGCCTTCGAGCCCGGCAAAGCTGGTAATGCCGGAATCCTTGCGCACGAACAGCGAATGCGGCGAATGGGCATAGACGGCGGCGATCATCTTGACCGGCATGTTGCCGCGCTGGCGCGCCGTGAACAGGGCGGAAATGTCGGCCATGCCGATATCGGCGGCGCCGCCGGCGAGCTTGGTCAGCGTGTCGCCCGAACCGTTGCCGCGGGTGATCCTGAGCTCGATGCCGTTGCGCTGGTAGATGCCCGACGCAATGCCCGCGTAATAGGGGGCGTAGTCGCCGGTCGGGATCCAGTCGAGCATCAGCGAAACGCGCTCGGCGGCGCCTGCCGGTGCCCCCGCCGCCAGCGCCAGGCTCGCCGACAGAGCGAGGATGGATGTCTTGATGGCCCGCATATTGCCCTCCTTGAGCGTTCCCAGCCGGACGCTGGCGCCAAGGTGGGCGTAAAATCAAATACCAAATTCGGCGCGACCTATAATGCCGCGTTATGCCCCCGCTTCCCCGCCCCGGCCTGCGCCCCGCCAACGCCGCCGCGCGGCCCCCGCCATCCGCGTCAGGGCGATCCGACAGCCATCGATGATTCCGCGAGCAGGTCCTTCAGATAGCCGACGAAGGCGCGTGCGACGCGTGACAGCGGCTCCACCCGCGCGGTCAGGAGATGCACCCGCGTGGTGGTCTTCGGCACCAGAGGCCGCGACTGGATATTGGGCCAGGCCGCGTCCATCAGCACGAAATCGTCGACGATCGCGATGCCGGCGCCGGCCTGCACCAGGCTGCAGGCATTGGGGGTGAACCGCACCTGGGTGTTGACGCGGATCGGCCGCGTGGTGGTCGACAGAACGCGGCTGACGATCATGCCGTAGGGCGTCTGCGGGCCATAGCTGATGATCGGATAGGCCGCGAGGTCGGACGGCTTGATGACCCGCTTGCCGCCGAGCGGATGGTCGGCCGGGAAGATCACCTGGAGCCGGCCCTCCCCGATCGATTCGGAGGTCACGGTCGGCTCGTCTACGGCAATGGAGGTGACAGCGAGGTCGACCCGGTTGCTGCCGACCTTGGCGATCAGCTCGGAGAGCGTGAGGATCTCGAGCTCGATGCGGACCTCGGGATAACGCGCGCGAAAGCGCGCGATCGCCTTGGGTACCAGGACATGGCCGACGCTCGGGCTCGCCACCATGCGCACCGAGCCGGTGCCGCCGTGCCGCAGCTCGTCGGCCAGCTCGTTGACCCGCACCACGCCCTGATGGACCTGGTCGACCTCGGCGAACAGCCGGCGCGCCTCGGGCGTCGGCTGGACGCGGCCCTTCACGCGCTCGAACAGCGCAAGGCCGAGGCGGTCCTCGGTATAGGCAAGCAATCGGCTGATCGCCGGCTGCGACACGGCGAGAAGCCGCGCCGCGCCGCTGACCGAGCCGGTCACCATGACGGCACGGAACACCTCGATCTGCCGAAGATTCATCGTCATGGGCATAACCTCGAATTATAGATGGTCCGAGAATTAGCATGTCTTGATCTCGATGCCATGCCGCTATGGTCGCGGCCGAAGCCGAACCGTCGCCCGGTCCGGATGTGGCAGCGAGCAGATACCTCATGAGCGATTTCGACCTCGTCCTGCGCGGCAATGTCGTGCTGGCAGACCGCATCATCGACAATGGTCATGTCGCGATCCGCGACGGCAAGGTGGCGCTGGTCGGCGCCGGGGCGCCGCCGGCGGCGCGACGCAGCGAAGATTTCCGTGGGCAGTGGATCATGCCCGGCGTCATCGACGGGCAGGTCCATTCCGGCAGCCAGGAAGGCCAGGAAGGCATCGGCATGGCCTCGCGGGCCGCCGCTGCCGGCGGCATCACGGTCATGGTCGACATGCCGTATGACGAGCCCGAGCCGGTCACCACCCGCCGCCATTTCGAGGCCAAGCGCCAGGTGGTGGAGCGCGAGGCGCAGGTCGACGTCGCGCTCTACGCCACCATCGCCGTCGAGGACGGCCTTGGCGCCATTCCCGGCCTGATCGAAGCCGGCGCCTGCGCGTTCAAGTTCTCGACCTTCGAGGCCAATCCGACCCGCTTCCCGCGCATCGCCGACGATACGCTGTTCGAGGCGTTCCGCCGGATCGCGCCGAGCGGCCTCCTCTGCGGCGTGCACAACCAGGACCAGGCGATGACGCAGGCGAACATCGCCCGCCTCGTGGCTGCCGGCGATACCGGCTGGGACGCCTTCGGCCGCGCCCACACGCCCCTGATCGAGAATCTCGCGACCGCGCGGATCTACGAGCTCGGCGCGGAGACCGGCGCCCGCGCCCATGCCGTGCACGTCTCCACCGCGCGCGGCTTCGAGATCTGCAACATGTACCGGCAGGCAGGCCACAAGGCGACGATCGAAACCTGCGTCCAGTATCTGATGATGAACGAGGAGGATCATGTCCGCCGCTTCGGCGCCCGCGCCAAGCACTATCCGCCGATCCGCCCGAGGGCCGAGATGGAGCGGCTCTGGACCTACATCGCCCGCGGCGACTGCGATTTCGTCTCCTCCGATCATGTGTCCTGGGGCCTGGAGAAGAAGGGCAATCCCAACATCTTCGCCAACAATTCCGGCGGTCCCGGCCTCGAAACCCTGCTGCCGGCGCTGTGGACCGGCTGCGCCGAGCGCGGCATCTCCCCCTCCACGGTGGTGAAGCTCCTGTGCGAAGGCCCCGCCAGGGCCTTCCTGCTCGCCGACAAGGGCCGCATCGCGCCGGGGGCGGATGCCGACATCGTCGTGCTGGAGCCCGGCAGTTTCGCCTTCGACCCCTCGCGCAGCCTGTCGGCCGTGCGATGGTCGTCGTTCGAGGGCCATGTTTTTTCGGTGCGCGTCGCCGCCACCTACTTGCGCGGTGCGCTCGCCTTTGATGGCAATGCCATGTGCAACAAGCCCGGCGACGGACGGTTCGTCCCGCCCGCCCCGGCAGGAAGCGAACAGCATGGCCATTGACCGCGACCGACTGTGGCGCCGCATCGAGGCGCTCTCCGCCATCACCGAGCCCGACAGGCCGTGGACCCGGCGCTCCTTCACCCCGCGCTTCCTGGAAGGCCGGGAGTGGCTCGCGGCCGAGTTCGCCGCGGCCGGCCTCGATGTCTCGATCGATGCGGCCGGCAATCTCGTCGGCCTCCTCGCCGGCAGGGATGCGAGCCGCGATCCGATCATGATTGGATCGCATTCCGACACGGTCCCCTCGGGCGGCCGGTTCGACGGCATTCTCGGCGTGGTCGCCGCGCTCGAAACCGCCCAGGACCTCATCGAGCGGGGCGAGCGGCTGGCCCATCCCCTGAAGGTGGTGGATTTCCTGGCCGAGGAGCCGAGCGAATTCGGCCTCTCCTGCATCGGCAGCCGCGCCTTCGCCGGCAAGCTCACGCCGGACATGCTGGCGCTCAAGCGTCCGGACGGCCTGACGCTCAGGGAGGGCCTCGTGATGGTCGGCGGCCGCCCCGACGAACTCGGCGCGGTGCCGAAGACGGCCGCCTATGTCGAAGTCCATATCGAGCAGGGCCGGATCCTGGAAAGCGCGGGCACGGATATCGGCATCGTCACAGACATTGTCGGCATCCGGCGCGAACGCATCACCGTCACCGGCCGGGCGGATCATTCCGGCACGACGCCGATGGCCTATCGCCGCGACGCCCTGGTGGGTGCGGCGCGCATCATCGAAACGGTCCACGCCAAGGCGCACGGCCTGAAAGGGCGCAACCAGCCCGTCGTCGGCACGATCGGCCACATGACCGTCAGCCCCAACGCCGCCAATGCGGTTCCGGGCGAAGCCGTCCTGTCGCTCGAGGTCCGCTCGGCGGACGAGGAGGCGGTCGTCCGATTCGGCGCCGACCTCGTGGAGGCGGTGCGCGAGCGGATGGACGAACTCGGCCTCAGCGTCAGCCGCGAGCTCGTCTCGCATGTGGCACCGACGGCCTGTGCCGGCCTCGTCCAGCAGGCGATCGCCGATGCCAGCAGCCGCACCGGCCATTCCAGCCAGCCGATCGCCAGCGGCGCGGGCCATGACGGCGTGTTCGTCGCGGCCACCGGTCCGGTCGGCATGATCTTCATTCCCTGCCGCGACGGCCGCAGCCACGCGCCCGAGGAATGGGCCGAGCCCGGACAGGTCGAGGCCGGTGCCCGCGTGCTGGCCGCAACCGTCAGCCTCATCGACGAGAGGCTTTCCGCCTCCCCGCCTCATCCCGCCTCCTGATCGAGGAACCCAGCTCCGATGTCCCGCATCATCACCGTCGCCGCCGCCCAGCTCGGTCCCAATCAGAAGGCCGACAGCCGCGCCGCCATTGTCGGGCGGATGATCGCCCTGATGGAGGAGGCCCATGGCAAGGGCGCGACCTTCATCGTCTATCCGGAACTGGCGCTGACCACATTCTTCCCGCGCTGGTACGCCGAGGACCGTGCCGAGATGGACCAGTGGTTCGAGCGCGCCATGCCCGGGCCAGACACGCAGCCGCTGTTCGACCGGGCCAGGACGCTCGGCATGGCCATGAGCTTCGGCTATGCCGAGCTGACGCCCGAGGGCCGGCACTTCAACACCTCGATCCTGGTCGACCGGAGCGGCCGGATCGTCGCCAAGTACCGCAAGATCCACCTGCCCGGCCACGTCGACTACGACCCCGAGCGGTCGCACCAGCACCTCGAAAAGCGCTATTTCGAGCCCGGCGATCTCGGCTTCCCGGTCTGGGAGTTCGAGGGCGGCCGCGTCGGCATGGCGATCTGCAACGACCGCCGCTGGCCGGAAACCTACCGGGTCATGGGCCTGCAGGGCGTCGAGATGGTCGTGCTCGGCTTCAACACGCCTTCCGCCAATTCCCAGCGTGCCAGCGAAAGCATGGCCGACCGGATGTTCCATCACCGCCTGTCGTGCCAGGCCGGAGCCTACCAGAACGCGACCTTCGTGGTGGCAGTCGCAAAAGCCGGGACCGAGGACGGTCACCACCTGACCGGCGGAACGCTGGTGGTCGATCCGAACGGCCGGCTTCTCGGCGAACTCGACCACGAGGCGGACGGCGTCCTGGTGGTCGCCTGCGACCTCGACGAAACCCGCTTCGGCAAAGAGACGATCTTCGACTTCGCCCGGCACCGGCGGGTCGAGCATTACGGCCTGATCCTCGAACGGACCGGACCCGGCGCACCGCTCGGCCGGCCCGAACAGCCGGCCTGATCGTCTGCGGCTCATGACACGGGCGGCGGCAGCGCCGCCCGCAAGCTTCGACCGGCACCGAACCATCACCCGCCGGCAGCATGCGATCCTGGCTTCGTTCCCGCTTCAACGAGGCCATGCCATGACCGTCACCGTCTTCATCCGCTACCAGATCGATCCGTTCAAGCGCGAGGCCTTCGAGGCCTACGCGCGCAACTGGCTCAGGATCATCCCGCGCGTCGGAGCCGATCTCCTCGGCTACTGGATGCCGCACGAGGGCACCAACAACATCGCCTTCGCACTGATGTCGTTCGAGAGCCTCGCGGCCTACGAAAACTACCGGACGCGCCTGCGGACCGACGAGGAGGCGCGGGGCAATTTCGAGATGGCCGAGCGCGAGCGATTCATCCTGTCGGAAGAGCGCACCTTCCTGCGTCAGGTCGCCTGACGCGCTTGCGCGCCGCAAGACCTCAGCTCGCCCGCATCAGGCGACGTGTCGCGACTTGCGCGCGATCGCCCCGCCGACGTCCGGCAAGGGACAGAGATCGCCGCAATCGGCAATACCCGGCAGCAGGTAGCGCAGGCAGCAGACCTTGCGCTGCCTGACGGGCGCGCCGCCCTCGCAGGGATAGCGCACCGCATCGAACAGCGGATTGGGCCGGCCGGCCGCATCGCTGCGGCTCGCCAGCAGCGCCCGCCCCTCGCCGAGCGGCGCCGGGAGGGCGCGCCCGGCAGCCTGCTGCAGGGTCCATTCGAAGATCGCGCCGGCATTGGTCCACAGGAGGCGCCGCGAGACGCCGAAATGGCGGACGAGCGTATCGATCACCGGTGCGACATGGCCGTCGAGCAGGCGCGTGAAACGGGCCGTCGCGTCCACCCCGAACGGCCGTCCCTCGCCGGCAAGAACCATCGCCGCCGGGCGGCCCGCGCCGTCGAGCGCCAGAGCGGTCGCGTCGAGGTCGACCGGCAGGTCGCGATCGAGAACGAGAATGGCGGCCACCGTCGGGATGACCGTCACGGCGAACTGCCACTGCGTCCACATCGAGATCAGCGCCCGCCTTTCGCCGCCCGGATAGTTGGCGGCGAAGCGCTCGAGCAGGGCCTCGACGGTCCCCGCCTCACGCAGCGCGCGGCCGGCGACCGGTCCGGCATGCTGGCCGGGCAGCGCGAGCATGGCGGCATAGGGGCCGAGCGTGCCGGTGAAGCACGGCGCGAGCGAAGCGATCACGGGACCGGCCGCACTGCGGCGGCCGGCCGGCTCAGCACGGCGACGGCGGGAACGGCGACCACGGCAAGCCCGGCCGCGAGCGCAAAGCAGGTGCCGTAACCCCAACGCTGCGCGATCCATCCGGCACCGACGCCGCCCGCCATGCTGACGAGCGCGTCCATGCATTGCAGCAAGGTGAAGTCGACGCCCGCCTGCCGCGGATCGGCAAGAGCCATGAAACGCGCATAGAGCGCCACGAAGCCGAGGGCCATGATGCCGGAGGAGCTCGCAAGGGCGCAGGCGACAAGCCAGGATTGCGGCAGGCCACGCAGGGCGGCGAAGGCAAGGCCGGCGAGAGCGAGAGCCTGCAGCACGAGCGCCAGGACCATGACGCGGCGGGCGCCCCACAGCCGCACCAGCGCGCCGCCGAGCAGCGCACAGCCGAAACCGACCGCCAGCCCGCCGAGGCCGTTGACGAGACCGAGCGACCCGAGATCGAGGCCGGCATCGACAAGGAACGGCCCGAGCATGCTGACGCCCCATTTCTGGGTCGTGACGAAGACCGCCGCGAGCAGCAGTCCGGCACGCATGTCGCGCCGGCCGAGCGCCTCCTTGAGCGAGGGCGCGCGTGTCGAACTGCCCGCCGAGACGGCCGGCGCGGCCATCAGGAACGGCAGCGCCAGCACCAGGAGCAGCGCTGCCATGGCGAGTGAAGCCGAGCGCCATCCGGACCGCTCGACCAGCACCAGGAACAGGCCGGAGCCGATGGCAGCGCCGAGATAGGCGCCACCGACCTGCGCAGCATTGCCCCAGCCATGGTGGCGCTCCGACAGCGCCTCGACCGCATGCCCGTCGCAGGCGATGTCGACGGTCGCGGCAGCAAAGGCGATCAGCACGAAAATGCCGATGAGGACGACGAGATTGCCGAGGCCCGCAAGGCCCGTCGCAGCCAGGCCGAGAGCCGACAGGAGCCCACCGACCAGGACGATCGAACGCGAGCGGCTGTAGCCCGTCGGCGGCGAGCGATAGCGCTCGACCGCCGGAGCCCACAGGAACTTGAGCACCCAGGGCAGCACCGCCAGATAGGTCAGGCCGATATGATCCAGCGGCAGCCCCTGCTCGCGCAGCACGCTCGGCAGGGCCATGAAGGTCATGCCGCCGATCACGCTCTGGCCGACGTAGAGCCCGCCGACCGCCACGACGACCGCCGCGGGCGATGCGAGGTCGCGCCGCTCGCCTGAGCGGGTTTCGACGCCGCTCACCAGCGGTAACGCAGGCTGGCGATGACCTTGCGCCCCTCGTCGAAATAGCAGAACCCGACGGTGCAGGTCTGCCGCATCTCGTTCAGCAGGTTGGTCGCGTTGACCTGCAGCCGCAGGCCGCGCCATTGCGGATTGAGGTTCTCGAGGTCGTAGCGGATCGAGGCGTCGATCAGGGTGCGCGGCTTGTTGTCCAGCACCGGGCGGTTCAGGTTGTCGCCGAGGCTCGAGCCGACATAACGCACGCCGAGCCCAAGCCCCAGTCCGCGCGCCGGGCCGTCCTGGACGGTATAGTTCAGCCAGGCCGACGCCATGTGATAGGGCACGCTGGAAAGCCGGTTGCCGACCGTCTCCGGCGTCAGCTTCAGAATGCGCGCATCGTTGTAGGAATAGGACGCCTGGAAGCTCAGGCCATTGGCGAGGGAGGCGATGCCCTCGAGCTCGAAGCCCTGCGAGCGCAGGTCGAGCTGGACCTGCCGGTTGATGCCCTGCACGACCTCGTAGACGACGGCGTTCTCCTGGCGGATGCTGAAGACGGCGGCGCGCAGCGACATGTTGCGGCCCGGCAGGTCGTATTTGACGCCGGCCTCGACCTGTTCGCCGGTCGTCGGCACGGCGACGCCGCCGGAGAGGACGGCGCCAGGATTGGGCGTGAACGAGGTGCCGTAGGAAATGTAGGGGGCAAGGCCGGAATCGGCGACGTAGCTCAGCGCCGCACGGCCGGAAAACTTGCCATCCTCGCGCGCATAGTCGGTGACGCCGGCGGCGGGAAAGCCCCGGGCGAACCGGCTCGACAGCCAGTCGTAGCGGCCGCCGAGGGTGAGCCGCCAGTTCCGCCAGCTCAACTGGTCCTGCGCATAGATGCCGGTCATCGTCTGGGTCTGGCGGACGCGCGAGGCGAAGTCGGGATCGACGCCGATCGTCCCGCCATAGCCCTCCCGGCTCTGGTAGGTCAGATAGGTGACGTCGACGCCGGTGAGCAGCTTGTGGTCGATCTCGCCGGTGCGCAGGCGCGTCTCCAGGCTGGTATCGACGACCAGGCCGGAATTCTCCTCGCGCGTCAGGCCGGGCGAGCCGGCGAAGACATATTGCTGATTGTTGCTGAGCTGCGAATAGCGCAGCCGCTGGCGCAGCGTGAAGGTCTCGTTGAACCGATGATCGAGCTCGTAGCCGATGCGCCACTGGTCCTGCCGGAACGCGTTGTAGCGCCCGTCGCCACCGAAGACCCGCGTGGCGCCGATCGACTTGGAGGTGACGACGCCGTTGCGATCGACGTAGGGCGCATAGGCATTGATGTAGGCCGCCGTGCCGCCCGTGGTCGAGTTCATATACTCGCTGAGGAAGGTCAGGGTCGTCGCCTCCGTCGGCCGCCAGGTGAAGGCGGGCGCGATGAAGACGCGGTTGTCCTTGACCGCGCCGATCACCGTATCGGCGTCGCGCACGAGGCCGGTCAGACGGTAGAGGAAACGCTCGTCGCCATTGACCGGACCCGACAGGTCGAAGCTGCCCTGAAGGCGACCGAACGAGCCGGTCTGCACCTCGACCTCGCGGAAGGGCGTCGCGGTCGGTCGCTTGCTGATCAGGTCGACGATGCCGGCCGAGCTGCTCGCGCCGTAGAGCGAGGCGGTCGGGCCGCGGAGGATCGAGATCGCTTCGAGGCCGTAGGGTTCGAGGCGGAACAGGCCGTTGGGACTGTTGATCTGCCTCAGGCCGTCGCGGAACACGCCGGTATTGGTGACATCGATGCCGCGGATCGTGAACGCGTCGTAGCGCGGGTCGAAGCCATAGGTGCCGACCCGCGCGCCCGGCGTGAAGGCCAGGGCCTCGAGCAGCGATTGGGGCCTGCGGTCGTCGAGCTGCGCCTGGGTGACGGTCGAGATCGACATCGGCGTTTCGAGCAGCGGCGTGTCGGTCTTGGTGGCGCTGCGCCCCGACGTGGCGACATAGCCGTCGGTCGTGACGACGCCGCGCTGGCCGGCCGCCTGGCCGTCGATGACGATCTCGTCGAGCGTGGTGGTGGACGTGTTCTGCTGGGCCGATGCGGCCGAGACGGCGAGAATGCTGGACGCGGCCAGCAGGACGATACGAATTCTCACAAGCGCGAATCCACACAATCTGCAATTCGCGCCTGCTATCAGCGCGCCAGATCGGCGGTCAACGACGCTAGTTTACAGTATTTTTAAACAATCACCCGGCTGTGTTGCATGATTATCCAGTTTGACCTACACACATCATTCTTAGTTCAATTATAAAGTAGGCGGTTACGTAGCGGCCTTCTGCATATTCTGGCCGCGGCTGGCAAGCCCTGGCGCGGAACGAGCCGGCCGCAGTCCGGCGGCGGCCACTGTCGAAGTCCCTTTCCTCGGCCGCAGGATCGCGGCGCCGCACGTCAGCCTTGCAGTTCCGGCAGGGCTCCAACCGAGGCGAATGCCACCGCAAACCGGTCAGGCCGCCGGTCCGGCCTTCGCCGCCTCGAAGCGCGGCGATGCGGCGAGCAGGCGCTGCGTATAGGCATGGCCGGGATGGTCGAAGATCGTGTCGCGCGGCCCCTGCTCGACTATGCGCCCGGCGCTCATCACCACCACCCGGTCGGCGATCTCCTCGACCGCGGCGAGATCGTGGCTGACGAACAGGCAGGCAAAGCCGTAGTCCTGCTGCAGCTTGCGGAACAGGGCCAGGATCTGCTTCTGGATGGTCATGTCGAGCGCCGAGATCGGCTCGTCGGCGACGATGAAGGCCGGCCTGCGGATCAGCGCCCGGGCGATCGCCACGCGTTGGCGCTGGCCGCCCGAGAGCTGGTGCGGGTAGCGGCCGGCAAAATCACCGAGCCCGACATCGTCGAGCATCGCCGCGATCCGCCGCTCCTTCTCGCGCCGGTCGAGGCCCGGCACCAGCCTGAGCGGCTCGCCGACGATGGCGCCGATGGTCATGCGCGGGTCGAGTGACGAATAGGGATCCTGGAACACGATCTGGCAGGCGAGCCGGAACGGCAGCAGCGCACTGCCCTGCCGGTGCGTGACGTCCTCGCCGCGGAACAGGATCCGGCCCCCGCTCGTGTCGACGAGACGCAGCACGGCCCTGCCGAGCGTCGTCTTGCCCGATCCGGAACCGCCGACCAGCGCCACCGTCTCGCCCGCATGGATGGCGAGATCCACCGCATCGACCGCGCGCACGGCACGCCTGGCGCGCACCAGGCCGCCGGCCCCGCCGAAGGTGACAGAGACCCCTTCGGCCCGGATCAGCGGCTCGCCGCCCGTCGCGATCGTCCGCGCAGCGCCCCGGCGCGGCAGCGCCTCCACCAGGGCGCGCGTATAGTCGTGCCGGGGCGCGCGCAGCAGCGCCTGCGCCACTCCCTCCTCGACGATCCGGCCCTGCCGCATGACGATGGCGCGATCGGCATAACGCGCGACGAGGCCGAGATTGTGCGTGATGAGCATGACCGCCGTGCCGTATTCGCGCGTCAGTTCCACCATGAGGTCGAGCACGTCGGCCTGCGACAGCGTGTCGAGGGCGGTGGTCGGCTCGTCGGCGATCAGGAGCTTGGGCCGCAGCAGCATGACGCTGGCCAGCATGATGCGCTGGCGCATGCCGCCGGAGAATTCGTGCGGATAGGCGTCGAGGCAGGCTTCGGGATCGGCAATGCCGACCCGCCGCAGCATGGCGATGCAGGCCGCGCGGATCGCCTCCGCCGACAAGTCGGTATGGATCTCGAGCGCCTCGGCCATCTGCCGGCCGATGCTGATGGCCGGGTTGAGCGAGACCATCGGCTCCTGGAACACCATGCCGATCAGCGCGCCGCGCACCGACCGCCATTGGCCCGGCGTCAATCCGCCGAGCGGCCGGCCGGCGAAGCTGATTGACCCGCCGACCTGCCTGAGGCCCGACGGCAGGAGACCGATCGCGGCGCGGCCCGTGGCCGTCTTGCCCGATCCGGATTCGCCGACCACGGCGAGGATCTCGCCGGGCCGGATGTCGAACGAGATGCCGTCGACGGCGGTGATGCGGCCGCCGGCGGCGACCGTCAGGTCGCGGATCGACAGGAGGTTCGGCTCGGCCACGGCGGGCGTTGCGTCGGGCCGGGCGACGGCGGCAAGGGATGTCATCGGCCGAGCGTCCTTGGATCGAGCGCATCGCGCAGCGCGTCGCCGAGCAGATTGGTGCCGAGCAGGCTGAGCGCGATCATGACGCCGGGAATGATGGCCAGATGCGGCGAGGTTTCCATGTAGGGGCGCGCGGCCGAGAGCATGTTGCCCCAGGTCGGCGCCGGCGGCGGCACGCCGAGCCCCAGAAAGGACAGCGCGCTTTCGGCCAGGATGACCCAGCCGCACATGGACGTGGCCAGCACGATCAGCGGCGACACCGTATGCGGCAGCACGTGGCGGACGAGCGTATAGGCCTCGCCATTGCCGAGCGCGCGCGAGGCCTCGACGAATTCACGCTCGCGGATGGAAAGGACCTGGCCGCGCACCACGCGGGCGACCGTCGGCGTATAGGCGAGGCCGAGGGCGGCTACGATGCCCCATTGCGAGGGGCCGATCACCGCGAGCAGGCCGAGCGCCAGGAGAATGCCGGGAAAGGCCAGGAGCGTGTCGTTGGCCATCATCAGCACGCGGTCGAGCCAGCCGCGGAAGAAGCCGGAAACGATGCCGATGGTGACGCCGAGCACCAGCGCCACGGCGACGGTCGCGAGCGCGACGGTCAGGCTCGTCTGCGCGCCGGCCATCAGCCGGGACAGGAGATCGCGGCCGAACTCGTCGGTGCCGAGCAGGTAATGCGCGGAGGGCGCCTGCAGGCGCGCCCGGATGTTGACGCGCACCGGGTTGTAGGGGGTCCAGAAGGCGGCGAGCGCCGCAATGGAGGCGAGCGCCGCCATGAGCACGCCGCCGATGACGAAGTTCAACCGGTAGCGCATCACGCCTCCGCCGCCACGCGAGGATCGAACAGGGGATAGGCAAGGTCGACGGCGAGATTGACCAGCACATAGATGGTGGCGATGAACAGCATCACGCCCTGCACCACCGGATAGTCGCGCTGGAAGATGGCATCGACCATCAGCCGGCCGAGGCCCGGCAAGGTGAACACCGTCTCGATGACGGCGATGCCGCCAAGCAGGTTGCCAAGCACGATGCCGATCAGCGTCAGCGTCGGCGCGAAGGCGTTCGGCAGCGCATGGCGCGCCAGGACCTTGGCTTCCGAGACGCCCTTTGCGCGGGCGTGGGAAATATAGTCGAGGTTCAGGACGTCGATGGTCGCGGCGCGCGCCATGCGCGTCAGCACGCCGATCTCGATCAGCACGAGGGTGAGAATCGGCAGGACGATGAAGCTCAACGCCTTCACCGGACTTTCCGAGAAGGGCACATAGCCGACGATCGGCAGCCATTGCAGCCAGACGCCGAAGACGAGCAGCAGGATCAGGCCGAGCCAGAAGCTCGGCAGCGACAGCATCAGCGTCGACAGCGCGGTGATGCCGAGGTCGGCCGCCGAATTCTGCTTCCAGGCGGCGATCATGCCGAGCGGCACAGCGACGAGCGTCGCGGCGCCGACCGCCACCAGCACGATCTGCGCGGTCAGCGCGAAGCGGCCGAGGATCAGCGGCAGCACCGGTTCGTTGCTGGTGATCGACACGCCGAGATCGCCGGTGAGCGCCCTGCCGCACCAGATCAGGAACTGGAGCGCGACCGGCTGGTCGAGCCCCATCGACCGGCGCAGGTCGGCGATCGTCTGGGCATCGGCGGTATCGCCGAGCATGAGCTGGGCGGGATCGCCCGGCACCATGCGGATGAGCACGAAGACCGTCAGAGCGACCAGGAGGAGTGTCGGCAGGGTCAGGACGAGGCGGCGCAGAATATAGCCCGGCAAGCGGCACCTCCTTCACATCGCGCGCGCCGCCTTCCGATGGCGGCGAGGTGGATGTTTCATCTTCACATCAAAAAACACAAGAACCTGTCCTTGCTCTCGTCCATCTTCAACGATAATGATTTTCGTGTCGACAAAAAACATGAGATCGCGATGGCCACCCCCGCCCCCCTGATCGAAGTCCACGGCACGTCCAGCGAGCGCGGCCAGCAATATGGCGAGGCGGCGCGGGACCGGATCAGGCTCGGCATCGGTCATTATCAGGCCCAGCTTGGCCTTTCGGCTCTCACCGAGGCCGACATTCACGCCCTGGTGCATCGCTTCCTGCCGGTCATCGCCGCGTTCGACGGCGACTACATCCCGGAAATGCAGGGCATTGCGCGTGGTGCCGGCGTGGCCTTCGAGGACATCGTGATGCTCAACGCGCGCACCGAGATCCTCAAGCTCGGCCTCAAGCAGGGCCGGCCGGCGGCCGACGACGACATGGAATGCACCGGCCTGGTGGTGACCGGCGAGGCCGCCGCCGACGGCCGCCTGATCCATGCCCAGAACTGGGACTGGAAGGTGGAATGCGCGGAGACCGCCGTCGTCCTGAAGATCCGGCGCGACGAAGGGCCGGATATCCTGACCTTTACCGAAGCCGGCGGCCTTGCCCGCTCCGGCTTCAACGCCGCCGGCATCGCCATCACCGCCAACTACCTGCAGTCGGACCGCGACTACCGGCAGACCGGCGTGCCGCTCGCCCTGATCCGCCGCAAGGTGCTGCAGCAGGACAATCTCGCCCATGCCATGCACGCGGTCTATGCGACGCCGAAATCGGCATCGAACAACATGATCGTCAGCCATCCTGCGGGGATCGTCATCGACTTCGAATGCGCCCCCGACGAAACGTTCCAGGTGCATCCCGACGGCGGCATTCTCGCCCATGCCAATCACTGGCAGAGCCCGGTGGCGCTGTCGAAGCTGAAGGATACCGGCATCGCGGCGACGCCGGATTCGCTCTATCGCGACCTGCGCGTCCGCAGCCTGCTGGTTCCGCACCGCGGCCGGATCACCTGCGACACGGTCAAGGCGGCACTGTTCGACGACTTCCAGTCACCACGCGCGGTCTGCCGCCCGCCCTGCCTGACGCTGGCCGGCACGATGACCGCGACCGTCGCGATGGTGCTGATGACGCCGGCACTCGGCACCATGGAGGTTGCCATGCTGCCGGCCTCCGACCGGACCTTCACGCGCTATCAGCTCGCCATGGACGCGGCCGCCTTTCAGGGCACGGCCGAGGGGCAGGCGCTGCGCGCGGCCGAGTGAGTTCCGGCCTCGCGGACGGCCAAGCAAAAGGCCCGGTCACCCGGGCCTTTCGCATGACCTGCTGGTGCCGGCGGCCCTCCGCTCAGGCGAGCGCCCTCACCGCGCCGCGGATCGTCTCGAAGATGCGGTCGATCTCGGCATCGGACACGATCAGCGGCGGCGACAGGACGAGCGCGTCGCCGGCGGTGCGGACCAGCACGCCCGCCTCGTAGCAGATGTTGCCTGCGGCCAGGCTCCGCCCGCCGGGCTCGCCCTCCTTCGGCGCGATCTCGATCGCGGCGAGCAGGCCGATATTCCTGACATCGACGATATGCGGCTCGCCGTTGAGGGAATGGGCCTGCTCCTCCCAGCGCTTCGCCACACGGGCGCAATTGTCGAAGATGCCCTGCCCTTCATAGACGTCGATCGTGGCGATCGCCGCCGCGCAGGCCAGCGGATGGCCGGAATAGGTATAGCCGTGCATCAGCTCGACCGCCGCTTCCGGCCCCTGCATGAAGGCATCGTAGACCTTCTCCGAGGCGATCACGCCGCCCATCGGCACGGCGCCGTTGGTCATGCCCTTGGCGCAGGTGATGATGTCGGGCGTGACGCCGAGCATGCTGGAACCGAAGGGCGTGCCGAGGCGGCCGAAGCCGGTAATGACCTCGTCGAAGATCAGGAGGATGCCGTATTTGTCGCAGATGTCGCGCAGGCGCTCGAGATAGCCGACAGGCGGCGGCAGCACGCCGCCGGAGCCGGTGACGGGCTCGACGATGACGGCCGCGATCGTCGAGGGGTCGTTGATCTGGGCGATGTTCTCCAGTTCGTCGGCAAGATGCGCGCCCCAGGCCGGCCGGCCGCGCGAGAAGGCCTGATGCTCGCGCGAATAGGTGTGCGGCAGATGCGCGACATCGGCCAGCAGAGGACCGAAATCGCGCCGATGCCGGCCGATGCCCGCCACCGAGAGGCCGCCGAACCCCATGCCGTGATAGCCCTTGGCACGGCCGACAAGCCGGGTGCGGTGCCCTTCGCCGCGCGCGCGATGATAGGCGCGCGCGATCTTCAGCGCGGTATCGACCGCCTCGGAGCCGGAATTGACGAAGAAGACGCGGTCGAGCCCTTCAGGCGTCAGCGCGGCGATCCGCTCGGCGGCCTTGAAGGCGAGCGGATGGCTCATCTGGAACGAGGAGACATAGTCCAGGTGACCGGCCTGCTCGCGGATCGCGTCGGTGATGCGCTGCTGGCCATGGCCGGCATTGACGCACCACAGGCCCGCCATGGCATCCAGCAGCCGCCGCCCGTCGGCGGCGGTGTAATACATGCCCTTGGCTTCGACGATGAGCCGGGGATTGGCCTTGAACGACCGGTTGGCCGTGAACGGCATCCAATAGGGCTCGAGCGCCTCGCGGCTGAGATTCATCTGGGGAACGATCGTCATGGCAACACCCGCGCGTCGGTCGCACGGCGGGCGGCGCGCCATGCGAGATGGTCGACATCATCGCCACGCGACGATGCCCTGGTGACGCTGCGCCGGCGCGGCCCGCCGGCACAGCCCCGCGCCACACCCGCGGCACGTATCTGCACTATGGATTTACAAAAGACATTGAGCAAGAGGCCGCGCGGATAAATTGTGGCGCGCAGCACCTGCGGTGGCCGCGCCACGCAGCGGGATCAACGCGGGCCGAGGCTGACCGTGCGCGCAAGATCCAGATGCTGGCGCAGCAGCGCGGCCGCCACCTCGACCTCGCCGGCCTCGAGCCGGCCGATAATCTCGAGGTGCTGCTGGCACGAGACCTTCACCCGCTCGGGACCGTAGCGCCATTCGTAGTTGGTGTAGCGCCTGAGCCGCGTCTGCTGCTGGAGCGCCAGAAGCAGGTAGCGATTCCCGGAAGCAGCGATCAGGCCTTCGTGGAAATCGGCATTCATCTCGAACAGCGAGACGCTCAGCCCCTCGCTCCAGGTCCGCGCGAGCATGTCCTCGTGGCGCCGCCGCATCTCGGCAAGCCAGGCCCGGTCGACGCGCGCTCCGCATTCGAGCAGCGAGGCCGGCTCGATGATGCGGCGGAACGCGTAGCTTTCGGAAATCGCCGCGGGATCGTTGACCGGCGAGAACAGCCAGCCGTGGCCGGGCAGGCGCTCGACCATGCCGACCTCCGCGAGCTTGTTGAGGATGCGCAGCAGAAGCGGCCGGCCGAGCCCGTAGCGCCGCATCAGGTCGGCCTCGGAGATCTGCGGTGGCAACGCGCCGGACAACCGGTCACGTGCCATGCGCGCGCACCAGATGTCGACCTCCGATCCGGCGGCCGCGAACTCCTTGTCGGCCAGCCCGTCGACCGGCCTGGCCAGCGCGTAGCCGCCGGTCGGCAGCGCGCCCAGGACGCCGCGGTCCGCCAGATGGCGCAGGGCGGCGCGAACCGGCGTGCGCGAGACCTGCAGGCGCCGCGCGAGTGCCGCCTCCATCAGCCTGTGCCCCGGCTCCAGTCCGTCCTGCCGGACCAGGTCGAGAATGCGCGGCAGGAGGTCGCGCTGCAGCCGGCTCGGCGCGTCGGCGGGCTCCTGCACGGCCTCGGGGTTGCGCCGCCGGCCGGCAGCCGTGTCGGCCGTGGCCTTGGCGGAACGGAGAGAGGTGGACGGCGACGGATTCTTCTGGCGCGGCATGGCGGGACTGTAGAAATCGAAAAGCGCGACGCCAAGCGCGAACCGGCGCGGCATCGCGGTGGTTTCCAATCGGCCGGCGCGGCGCAGCGGGATCCGGAAACGCACCGACCTGCAGCAGCCTCGACGGCTTTTTTCACATCCACCCTGTATCATACGTTGACAAAAAACAACTCATCGGCCTCCATTGCCGGGAGATCGAGGTTTGCCATGCCATCTGCCGCCGCTGCCGCCCGTCCCTTGCAATCCACCGCCGGGCGCCCGTCCGGCGAGCTATGGGCGCTGGAGGCGGCCGAGCTCGCTGCGCTCATACGCGCAGGGGTCGTTTCGAGCCGGGAGGCCGTCGCGTCCTGCCTGGCCCGCATGGACGCCGTCAACGGAGCGCTCAATGCGGTGGTGCGCCGCTTCGACGCGGAAGCCCTCGCCGAGGCCGACCATGCCGATCAGGCGCGGCGTGCCGGGGCCGCGCTCGGCCCCCTGCACGGCGTTCCCGCGACGATCAAGGTCAATATCGATCAGCGCGGCCATCCGACGGACGGCGGCGTCGAGGCCTATCGCGACCTGATCGCGACGGTCGACAATCCCGTCGTCGCCAATCTGCGCGCGGCCGGCGCGATCATCGTCGGGCGGACCAACACGCCCTGCTATTCGATGCGCTGGCACACGGACAACGCGCTGCACGGCGCAACGGTCAATCCCTGGAACGCGGCGATCACGCCGGGAGGATCGTCGGGCGGCGCCGGCGCGGCCGTGGCGAGCGGAATGGGACCGATCGCGCACGGCAACGACATAGCCGGCTCGGTGCGCTATCCGGCCTATTGCTGCGGCGTCTTCGGCCTGCGGCCGACCTATGGCAGGGTCCCCTCCAGCAATGCGACGGCCACGGGGCTCGCGCCGATCGCCTCCCAGCTTATGGCGGTCCAGGGTCCCCTCACCCGCTCGATGCGCGACATGCGGCTCGCCTTCGACGCCATGGCGAAACCGAGCCCGCGCGATCCGCGCACGCTGGTGCCGGCGCCGCAGCCTCAGCCGGCGCATCCGCTCAAGATCGCCCTGGTGCCGCAGCCCGCCGGTCTCACGGTCGATCCGGCGGTCGCCGCGGCGGTGCGGGAGGCCGGACGGCGGCTGGAAGCGGCCGGCTGCCATGTCGAGGAGATCGAGCCGCCGCGGCTTCGCGAACTCGGCGATCTCTGGGCCAAGCTGTCCATGGCCGACGTGATGGCGGGGCTCCAGCCGCTGATCGACTCGAAAGGCGACGAAGGCATCCGCCGCGCCATCGCCCTGTGGAACGAGGTGCTGCCGCGCTACGGCGCCGAGGACGTCCTGGTCGCGCTCGGGGAACGCTCCGCCGCCCTGCGGGACTGGCAGATGTTCTTCGAGACCTATCCGGCCGTCGTCATGCCGGTCTCGGCCGCATTGCCCTTCGAGGTCGGCTTCGACGTCAAGGACGCCGCCGAGACCGCGCGGGTGCTGGCGGCGCAGGGACCGATGATGGCGATCTCGGTGCTCGGCCTGCCCGGCCTCTCGGTGCCCATGGGGCTCGCCGCCGGCGTGCCCAACGGCGTGCAGGTCGTCGCCGGCCGCTACCGCGAGGACCTCTGCTTTGCCGTCGGCGAGATCATTGCCGCCCACGACGCCCCGGTCACCGCCATCGACCCGCAAGGATACCGGTCATGACAACCATGCCCCGCCGGCCGCACGGCAAGATCCTGTCGTCCTACGATTTCGGCCGGACGACCTTCTATGCGAGCCAGATGGACCCGCGCTTCTCCTACTGCGCCTATGTGCCGATCGACTATGCCGAGGAAGGCGAGGAGGAGCATCCGCTGGTCGTCGTCGTGCACGGCACGCTGCGCGATGCCGCGGGCTGCCGCGACGGTTTCGCGGCCTTTGCCGAAGCCCATCGCTGCATCGTCCTGGCCCCGCTGTTCCCGGCCGGCATCACCTCGCCGACCGACGTCAATTCCTACAAGCTCACGGTTCCCGGCGCGATCCGCTACGACCTCATCCTCCTCGCCATGGTCGACGAGATGCGCCAACGCTACCGCATCGCCGGCGATCGTTTCGCGCTCTGCGGCTTCTCCGGCGGGGGCCACTTCTCCCACCGCTTCCTCTATCTGCACCCCGAGCGCCTCAGCGCCGTCTCCATCGGGGCGCCCGGCCTCGTAACCCTGCTCGACCTCGACTACGACTACTGGGTCGGCGTCCGCAATTTCGAGACGATCTGGCGCAAGCCGCTCGACATCGCCGCGATCCGCGCGCTGCCGATCCAGATGGTGATCGGCGGCGCCGACACGGAGACCTGGGAGATCACGATCCAGCCGTCCAATCCGGCCTGGCGCATCGACTGGGAGCTGGCCGGCCGTGACCGGCAGCAGCGCATGCTCGCCCTCAAGGCGAGCTTCCAGAATTTCGGCATCGCCGTCCGCCACGACATCGTGCCCGATGTCGGCCATCGCTACGACGGCCTCATGCCGGCGGTTCAGGATTTCTTCGGTGCGGCGCTGACCGCCGGCCGGCGGCCGCCCGCCGCGCTTTCGTCTTGAAGGAGGGCCATTCCATGAGAGCCGCCATCGTCCGCGCCGGCCTCGCCGGCCTCGCCCTCGCCGCGCTGCCGCTCGCTCCCGTCGCGCAGGGACAGGCGCCGTCGCGCCTCGTCGTCGGCCTCAGCGCCGACATCCGCAGCCTCGAGCCCGGCGTCAACAGGGACTCCAACACCGACACAGTCATCCACCAGATCTTCGAAGGCCTCGTCGCCTACAGGCGCGACCTGAGCGTCGGGCCCGCCCTTGCCGATTCCTGGGAGATCTCCGACGAAGGCAGGACCTATACGTTCAAGCTGCGCGACGGCGCCACATTCCACAACGGCAAGCCGGTCACCTCGGCCGAAGTCAAATGGATGTGGGAACGGCTGATCGGCGCCTCCACCTGGGGCTGCCGCGTCGTCTTCGACGGCCGCTCGGGCGCGCGCGTCACCAGCGTCGAGGCCCCGGATCCGAAGACCGTCGTGTTCCGTCTCGACCGGCCGAGCGCCCTGTTCCTCAAGCAGCTCGCCAACCTCCAGTGCCACATCGTCGCGGCCCATCCCGACAGCGTCGACGCCGAAGGCAGGTGGACGACCCCGATCGGCTCCGGGCCGCTGCGGCTCAAGGAATGGCGGCGCGCCGAATATGTCCTGCTCGAGAAGGTCGCCGACTATCGGCCGAGCCGCGCACCGGCCAGCGGCTTTGCCGGCGCCCGCACCATGCTGGTCGACCAGGTCCAGTTCCGCGTCATCCCCGATGCCAGCGCCCGCGAGGCGGCCCTGGTGACCGGCGCCGTCGACATCGTCCACCAGATCGAGCCGCAGCAGATCGAGACGTTGCGCCAGCGAGGCATGCAGGTCTCCTCGGTACCGGGCCTCGCCTGGGCGGTGCTGCTCCTGCAGACCGACGATCCGCTCCTGTCCAACGTCAAGATCCGGCAGGCCATTGCCCACGCTCTCGATCTGAAGCAGATCGCCGAGGCCCGCAATCTCGGCCTGGCCGAGGCCAATCCGTCCGCGGTCAGCGACGCGACCGCCTTCTTCACACCGCATTTCACGCAGTGGCCGGCCTATGATCCGGCCCGCGCCCAGGCGCTGCTTCGCGAGGCCGGCTACAAGGGCGAGCCGCTGCGCCTGCAGACCAACCGGCAATATGCCGCGATGTACCAGAACGCCGTCATGATGGAGGCCATGCTGACCGCCGCCGGCTTCAAGGTGCAGCTCGACGTCGTCGACTGGGCGACGCAGCTGTCAAACTACCTCAACGGCCGGTTCCAGATGCAGTCGTTCAGCTTCTCGCCACGCTTCGACCCCGGCCTGCTCTACGCGACCTTCATTGCCGACAAGGCCGCGATCAAGACCGCGCAATATGGCGACGCGGAAGCGATCCGCCTGCTGGCGGAGAGCGAGCGGCTCAGCGACGACGCCGCGCGCGGCCGCATCTTCGCGCAGCTGCACGACCGGCTCCGGGCCGACGTGCCGATCATTCCGCTCTATTTCAGCCCGAATATCGAGGCCGTGCATCCGCGGGTGCAGGGCTATGCGCCCTGGCCCGCGAGCCAGCCGATCACCTGGGGCGTTTCGAAGCGCTGAGCCGCGGCGCGGTTCAGTCCACGCTTTCGGCGGCCGGCAGCAGGCCCGGCCAATAGGCGCCGTCGGGCGTGGGCCGGCGACCGAAAATGGCCTGGCCAACCCGCACGACGGTCGCGCCTTCGGCGATCGCCCATTCGTAGTCGCCCGACATGCCCATCGACAATTCGTCGAGGCGAATGCCCTGGGGAGCGGTCTCGCGCAGGCGGTCGCGCAGGCCGCGCAGCAGCCGGAAGCAGGCCCTGACCTGGACCTCGTCCTGCGTGAACACGGCGAGCGTCATTAGCCCGCGCGGCCTCAGGCTGGCGAAGGCCGGCAGTTCGGCGACGAAGCGCGCGACATCGTCGGGAGCGAGCCCATATTTGCTCGCCTCGCCGGAGGTGTTGACCTGCACGAAGACGTCGAGGCCGCGTCCCTCGGCCTGCAGCCGCTCGTCGAGCGCCGCCGCAACCTTGAGGCTGTCGAGCGCCTGGAACTCCGACGCGAAACGCGCGACATATTTCACCTTGTTCGTCTGCAGGTGTCCGATCACGCTCCAGTTCACCGGCAGGTCGGCGAGCGCCTCCGCCTTCAGCCTTGCCTCCTGCACCTTGTTCTCGCCAAAGGTGGTGATGCCGGCTTCGACCGCCGCCCGCACGGCCGGGATCGCCACGGTCTTGCTGACCGGCAGCAACCGAACCGCGTGCGCCGGGCGCCCGGCCGCCGCGCAGGCGGCGTCGATGCGCGCCCTGACGGCGGCAAGATTGGCGCGGATCTCGGCGACGGGCGCGGCATCGGCACGGTCTGGACGCGGAGGAAAGGTCATGCTGGCAGCGCCCTCGAAACTCGTCTTCCGGTATCGATCGCGCGGGGCTCCGCCCGATCGCAGACCAAGCCTAGCGGAAGTGATCCCGCGCCGGTCGATGGCCGCGCGCTCGCCTGCCCTGCCTTCAGCGAATTGGCCTTGCAGCGACCGGCCAAGCAGTCCTTTCGCAAGGCCGTCGCAAGCGCCAGACTGGCGCGGCACCCGAGATCCCAGCATGCCGCCTGCCCGCGCGACCCGAGCTTCATGACCCCTGCCGCCGATACCGCACAGCGCCGCGACATTTCGCGCGCGACTGCGCTCGCCCTGTTCGCCGTGGTGATCTTCGCCTGGGGTCTCAACTGGCCGGTGACCAAACTCATCGTCGCCGAGGTGACGCCGCTCTGGACGGTGGCGATCCGCACCGCGATCGCCTGCGCCGTGCTGTTTGTCGTGCTCAAGCTCAGCGGCCAGTTCATCGTGCCCGCGCGCGGCGACGTGCCCGTCATCATCGCCATCGGCTTGTTCCACATGGTCGCCTTCTCCGCCCTGATGGCCGCCGGCCTCAAATACGTGCCGGCCGGCCGATCGGTGGTGCTCGGCTATACGACGCCGCTTTGGGTGACGCCCGGTGCCTGGCTGTTGCTTGGCGAGACGCTGCCGGCCCGCCGGCTTGCCGGCATCGTCATCGGCCTGTGCGGGCTGCTCCTGCTGTTCAATCCTGCCGGCTTCGACTGGAGCGACCGCCCGGCCCTGGTCGGCAATGGCCTGCTGCTGCTGTCGGCCCTGTCCTGGTCGGTCAGCATTCTCTATGTGCGCGCCCATCGCTGGATCGCGACGCCGTTCCAGCTCACCTTCTGGCAGACCCTGCTCGCAACAATCGTCCTGACCGTGCTCGCATCGATCTTCGAACCGCTGCCTCACCCGCATTGGAGCGCGCCGCTCGTCCTCGCCTTCGCCTATAATGTGCTGATCGGCACCGTCCTCGGCTTCTGGGCCATGGCGGTGGTCAACCGCAGCGTGCCGGCCACCACCACCGCACTCGGCATTCTCGGCACGCCCATCGTCGGCATCGCCGGTTCGGCGCTCGCCCTCGGCGAAACCATCGACCTCACCCTGATCGTCGCCACCGCGCTGATCCTCGCGGGCGTCGCTGTCGGCACCACCAGCCGGGCCTGACACGGCGGGCATCGCCCCGAACGAAATGCACCCTGCGGGAACGGCCGGCGTCGCCCGTCGTTCCACCTCTTGTGGCGGCCTGTGTGGTTGCCGCGGCCGTGCCGACCTGGCCGCCCCGTGCGGGGCGCCATCGGGCCTGACCGCCCTGACAACACCGACACGACAAGGAGAGTGCATCGTGAAGCTCGACCCTCCCCGTATCGAACAGGCTCTGAGCCAATTCCCGGCCCAGCAGGTGCCGGAGGATCATCCGGTGATCCCGCAGTTCAACCGGCTGTTCGGCGACCATACCTTCTTCATCGACGCCGACGGCCTCGCCATCGTCGAGCCGAACGGGCGCGACGAGGGCGGCGCCGAGACCGGCCGCATCGTCAAGCTGGCGAGCTGGGTCGACGACCGGCGTACGCTGGCCCCGCACGATCGCGAGTTCACCGAGGTCGTGGTGATCTTCAGCAAGGCGGCTTGAGCGCCACCCGGACAAGAGCACCGCCGCGCGGCCATGCCATCGCGGCGGTGCTCAGCTCATGCGGGCTGCCGGGCACCGACTATGCCTGTTCACCGCCGACGACCGGGAGGTCAGCGGCGTGCCCCCGCTTCCCGACACCTTCAGGTCGTGCTGCGCGCCGCCCCGCTGGGCCGGCTCTGTCGAGGCCGAAGCGGTCGACGCGAATGTGGACGCGGTCAGCCCGGGCGCCGGCGCCGCTCATCTGCCGCCGACGGACATTCCGGGCATTGGCCGCTTCGCCATGGTCGGCAGCCCGCAAGGCGGCGGCTTTGCGCTGTTCACCCCGCAGGTCCGCCACAGTGCGCGCCACCCTGCCGACGGGACCGGCCATGTCGGCGGGCACGAGCTCTGCTCGGCCGACTGGCAAAGCGCCCCCGCCTTCTACGGCCCTTCGGCGGGGACAAGGGCCATGCGGTCGATATCGGACCGATCGGCACCTATCAGCTGTTCACGACCGGCGATGTGCCGATCGCCGGCATGTTCAACCAGCCTGACGGCCATCGCGCGCCGTTCTGGCTCTATTTCGACGTCGCCGGCATCGACGCGGGCGCGGCGCCTCAAGGAGGCCGGCGGCCAGGTCCTGAACGGCCCCCTGCAGGTGCCTGGTGGTGACCGGATCGTCCAGCTCCGCAACCCGCAGGGCGCCATGTTCGCGCTGGGCGGCTGGCGCCCCTAGAACCGCCTGGCGTGCGACCGGCTCGGGGTTGATCTTGTTGCGCGTCCAAATTTGGACTATATCTGGATCCGGACATGGAGATCATCATGCCGGCCAGTGCCCTGCCGTCCCTGCCACAGATCCCGCCGGGTCCGCATCGGCTCGATGCCAAGCGGTTCGATACGGCCGGCCGCCGGCGTCTCAGCGCGCCGGGCCTGCGCACCTTTCTCGCCATCAGCGACCTCTGGGGGCTGACCGAGGAGCAGCGCCGCCTGATCCTGGGCCTGCCTTCGCGTTCGACCTATCACCACTGGGCGAAAGCCGCGCGCGAGCACCGGGACATCACGCTGGACGTCGACGTGCTCCTGCGCATCTCCGCCGTGCTCGGCATCCATCAGGCGCTCGGCGTCCTGTTTGCCCGCGAAGCCGACCAGATCGCCTGGCTGCGCGGACCGCACCGGGCCCTGGTGTTCGGCGGCCGGCCGCCGCTCGATCTCGTGACCAGCGGCACGCAGGACGGCCTGCTCACCGTGCGCCGGTTTCTCGATGCCGCCCGCGGCGGCCTCTACATGCCGCCGGGCAGCATCGACGAGGGTTTCCAGCCCTACCGCGATGCGGACATCGTCTTTTCGTGACCGACCGTCATGCCGCGGCGCCGGCCCCCTGCCATCGCCTGATCCCCTCGCAGTTTCCCCCCATCGGCCTGTTCGACACGGTGGCGACACCGGCAGACCTCGTCGCCGTGATGGAGCTTGCCGGCTGGACCAACGACCGGCTGGTCGCCGAGCGCCTGGCGCGGCTGCCCGAACACGAATGGGTGCACGACCGGCCGAATTCCAGCGTGATCATGGCCTCGTTCCTGCACGTCGCCCCCGGCGGCATGCGCTTCAACGGGCCGGAACTCGGCGCCTGGTATGCGGCCGCCAGCCTGACCACGGCCGTGGCCGAGGTTGCCCATCACCTCCGGCGCGAGACGGTGGCGCGCGGCCTCGACGGCACGAGCCGGCACTACCGGGCCTATTCCTGCCGGCTCGCCGGCTCCTATCTCGACCTGCGCGGTGAACAGGCCGCAAGGCCCGAGGTCTATGCCTCGGCAAGCTACGGCGCGAGCCAGGTTCTGGGCGAGGCCGTGCGCGCGGCCGGCGGCGCCGGCATCATCTACGACAGCCTGCGCCATGTCGGCGGCACCAATGTCGCCGCCCACAGGCCCCGCAACATCACCGAGGTGATGCAGGCCGGCCATTACGAGATAACGGTAATGGCTGGTGCGCGGCGCATCGAGGTGACAACACTGGCGCCCTGAGCGTCGGGAGGCGGCATGCCGTCACAAGGATTGAACGTCATCGTCTTTGGCGCGACGGGCGAGGTCGGCCGTCGGCTGCTGGCGCGCGGCCTTGCCCATGGCCATCACGTCACCGCCTTCGTGCGCAGCGGCCAGAAGCTGCTGCAGCAATGGCAAGGCGTACTGCCCGAGGGCGTGCGCGTCGCCGAGGGCGACGCTCTCGATCCGGCCGCGGTCGCGGCCGCGATCGAAGGGCATGCCGCCGTGGTGAACGCTGCCGGGCACGCGAGCGAGCCCGAGCGCCTGCAGCGTATCTGCCGGACCATCGTCACGGCGGCCGAAGAGGTCCTGCCGGCGCCGTGCCGCGTCTGGCTGTTCGGCGGCGCGGCCGTTCTCGACATTCCCGGTACGCCCTATACCGGCGTCGACCTGCCCGGCATGCCCGACATCTACCGGGTCCACAAACGCAACTGGGATCTGCTGCGTCGCTCGACGACCGACTGGTCGCTGATGTGCCCGGGCCCGATGGTCCCGGCGCACGACGACCGCCTCCACGACGCCTTGCGCATCTCCACCGACACCTTGCCCTATCCGCTCGGCCCCTGGACCCGCTTCGCGCCGCGCCTGGCCCTTGCCCTGTCGATGCGCGCCCATCTCGGCGAGATCACCGTGCCCTACGAGGATGTCGCCGATGTCGTCATGCGCCATCTCGCGCCGTCAGGCCCCTATGCGCGAAAGCGCGTCGGCGTCGCACTTCCCGTGGGCATGCGCCTCGGCAAGGCCGGCTGGCGGCCGGGCCAGCGCGGCGCGGACGGCTGAACGACGCGCGGATACAGCTTCCGCACCACGCCTTCCGCCTCCCGGCACCATGGCAGAAAAGGTGGGAACAATGTCATTGCCGCCATGAATGGCATGCTGCGATATCCTCGCTCATGACGACCGTTTCCGCCCGCCCGCCTATGCCGCGGCATGTGCTGATCCTTGCCCTCGCCCCGGCCCAGTTGCTGGATGTCGCAGGCCCCGCCGAGGTTTTCGCCCAGGCCGGCCGGCTCGCCGCGATGGCAGCCGGCGGCAGCGGCCAGGCCGGGACCGTCGCGCCGCTCTATACGATCGAACTCGCCGACGCCGATGGCGCCGCAGCGGCCGTGGCGACCAGTGCCGGCATCGCGCTCGCCTGCGGCCGCCGCCTCGCGGAGCTGCTCGCGGACGAGCGTCCGCTCGACACCCTGCTGATCTGCGGCGGCGAAGGCGCCCGCACACGCCATGCCGAACCTGATGTCGCCGCGGCGGTTCGCACCCTCGCCGGCCGGGCGCGACGGGTTGCCTCGGTCTGCACCGGGGCCTTCGTTCTCGCCGCCGCGGGACTGCTCGACGGCCGCCGGGCGACCACCCATTGGCGCTGGTGCGACAGACTCGCGCGCGACTATCCCACCGTAAGGGTGGAGCGGGAGCCGATCTTTGTCGAAGACCGCAACCTCTGGACCTCGGCGGGCATCACCGCCGGCATGGACATGACGCTCGCCATGGTCGAAGCGGACCATGGCCATGGCCTGGCGCTCGCCATTGCGCGCGAACTTGTCCTGTTCTTGCGTCGCCCGGGCGATCAGAGCCAGTTCAGCGCGACGCTCAAGGCGCAGTCGGCCTCGCGCAACTCCCTGCGCGACCTCATCGCCTGGATGACGGACAATCTGCACCGGCGGCTCGGCGTCGACGACCTCGCCGCGCGCGCCGGCTTCAGCCCGCGCCAGTTCGCACGGGTCTTCCAGCGCGAATGCGGAGTGCCGCCCGGCCGCATGGTCGATCTCATGCGCCTCGAAGCGGCGCGACGACGCCTGGAAGGCGCCGAGCAGGGACTGTCCTCGATCGCCGCCGCCTGCGGTTTCGGCGGCGAAGAGGCGATGCGCCGCGCCTTCCTTCGCCATCTCGGCACATCGCCCGGCGCCTATCGCGAGCGCTTCCGCAGCCGCACCGCGACAACGATCCTGCCGCACTGAAGGCAGCCATGACCAGCACGACAAGCAGGAGGACTCCGCCCATGATCCCAGCCGACCGACACCTGACGATCGGATCGTTCATCTTCGAAGAGCTCGACCAGATCGACCTGACCGGTCCGTTCGAGGTGCTCTCACGCATCCCGAACGCGACCTACCGGATCTATGCCAAGACCACCGGCACGCTGCGCGACATCAGCGGCCTCAAGCTGGCGGCGGACGCGCCGATCGGCGACGCGCCGCAACTCGACGTGCTGCACATTGCCGGCGGCTATGGCCAGGAAGCGCTGATGCACGACGAGGAGGTGCTCGGCTGGATCCGCGGCCAGGCGGAAGGCGCGCTCTGCGTCTTCTCGGTCTGCACGGGCGCACTTCTGTGCGGCGCCGCAGGCCTTCTCAGGGGACGGCGCGCGACCACCCATTGGTCGGCCCATCATCTCCTGCCGCTGTTCGGGGCGATCCCGGTCGACGAACGCGTCGTGGTCGACGGCAATCTCGTCTGCGCCGCCGGCGTCACCGCCGGCATCGACGGCGCGCTGCGTGTCGCCGCCGACCTCAGGGGCGAGGAGGCCGCCCAGCTGATCCAGCTCTACATGGCCTATGCACCGGAGCCGCCGTTCAACGCCGGTACCCCGGAAAGCGCCCCGGCCGCCGTGCTCGAGCGCGCGCGCGCCTTCGCAGCCGACATCACCCGCCGCCGCGAGGCGACCGCGCGAACGGTCGGCGCGCGCCTCGGCATCCTGCCGGCCGCCTGAGCGTGCCGCCGGCCCCGGCAGCCAAGACGAGTCCAAGGCGTCGCAGCGCGGCGAACCAAACGCGGCTGGCACCGCCCGGCCCGCCGCCTCGCCTCAATCGACGCGCAGGCCGGCCGCCTTGATGACCTCCGCCCAGCGCGGGATCTCCTTCTCCACACGCGCGCGCAGGACCTCGGGCCCCTTCATCGTGGACGACGCGCCCATCTGCTGAAGCTTGGCGACAAAGGTCGGATCCTCGCCCATCTTGACCAGTTCCGCGGTCAGCCGCGCGGCGACCGGCTCCGGCAGGCTCCTGGGCGCGATCATGCCCGACCATGACGTGACGTCGAAATCGGCAATGCCGCTCTCGATCATCGTCGGCACTTCGGGCAGGCCCGGCCAGCGCCGGCCGGTCGACACCGCCAGCGGTCGGATCTGCTTGCCCTCGATCTGGCCGATGATGGTGGGCAGGTTGTCGAACATCATGTCGATGCGCCCGGCGATCAGGTCCTGCACCGCGACGGCGCCCGTCCGATAGGGCACGTGCAGAAGTTCGAGGCCGGTCTTGCGGGAAAACAGCTCGGTGCCGAGATGCGCGGTCGTGCCGATTCCGGGCGTCCCATAGCTCACCTTGGCGCTGCCGCGCTGCTTGGCCCAGGCGATGAACTCCTGGACATTGCTCACCGGGCTCGCAAGGTTGACCACGAAGATATTGGGGATCTCGAAGAGATCAGCGAGATAGGTGAAATCGGTCCGGGGATTGAAGGGCAGGCGCGCATAGAGCGCCGTATGGGCCGACATCGGGCCGATGGTCGCGACGCCGATCGTATAGCCGTCGGATTCGGCCCGCGCGACGACATCGACGCCCACATTGCCGGCAGCCCCCGGCCGGTTCTCGATGACCACCGGCTGGCCGAGCGCGGCCGACAGCCGCTCGCCGATGACCCGTGCCAGAACGTCCTGGGAACCCCCTGGTGGAAACGGCACCACGATCCTGAGCGGCCGGTTGGGAAAGTCCGACTGCGCAGAGGCGCGGCTGAGGGCAGGCAGGCTGAGCGCGCCACCAAGGGCGGCGAGCACGGAACGACGGCTGGGCATGGGGCTTCCTCACTGGCGATCTGATGAGCGGTCTTTTCGCCTGCTCTGGCTGCCGCTTGGCGGCGAGCATGGCCGAGGCGCGGCTTGCCGCGCAAGAGGCGGGCAATGCGACAGAAATGCCATGCCCTGACGCCGGACGCCGCCGGGTCGCGCGGCAGGCTGGCATGGCGAGGCGGCCGCGCCACGCGCCGGCGACAGCGAGAGATCCGCCAGCCCCGCATCGTTCAAAAAAAATTCTGCGGCCGTGTCGGTCTGTGTCATCCCCCTTCGTTGTGAGGTCAGAGCGATGGTTCAGAGCCGGCCACGACGGCCCGGCCGCCAGGCTTCAGAAACGGGAGAATCGAGATGCGCTTCATGGTGATCGTCAAGGCGACCAAGGAGTCCGAAGCCGGCGAGATGCCGAGCGAGCAGCTGCTGACGGAAATGGGGAATTACAACGAGGAGCTGGTCAAGGCCGGCGTCATGCTGGCGGGCGAAGGCCTGCACCCGAGCTCCAAGGGGGTCCGTGTGCGTTTTTCGGGCAAGAACCGCACGGTCATCGACGGCCCCTTCGCCGAAACCAAGGAACTCATCGCAGGCTTCTGGATCATGCAGTGCAAGTCGCGCGAGGAGGTGATCGAATGGGTCAGGCGCTGCCCCAACCCGCATGACGGCGAATCCGAAATCGAGATCCGCCAGATCTTCGAAGCCGAGGATTTCGGCGCCGAATTCACCCCCGAGCTGCGCGAGCAGGAAGAGCGTCTGCGCACCGAAGCCGCTCGTTACGCCAACAAGGCCTGATTGCCACCTTTCGGCCGGGGCCCGGACGTCGCGTCATCGCGGCGCGATGCCGGCATGGCCGGCAGCGGCCGGGCTTAAGCTCCAGAAATAGGACAATGCAATGCGTTTCATGGTCATCGTCAAAGCCGACAAGAATACCGAAGCCGGCGTCATGCCCACCGAGCAGATGCTCGCCGACATGGGCAACTACAACGAGGAACTGGTCAAGGCCGGCGTCATGCTGGCGGGCGAAGGCCTGCATCCAAGCTCCAAGGGCGCGCGCGTGCGCTTCTCCGGCCCCAGCCGTACCGTGATCGATGGGCCGTTCGCCGAAACCAAGGAGCTGATTGCCGGCTTCTGGATCCTGCGCTGCCAGTCCTGGGACGAGGTGATCGCATGGGTCAAGCGCTGCCCGATGCCGCCCGAGAACGACGTGGAGCTCGAAATCCGGCAGATTTTCGAGGAGGAGGATTTCGGCGCCGAGTTCACGCCCGAGCTGCGCGAACAGGAACGGCGCGTCTGGGCCGAGGCGGCGCGCAACGCCAAGCAAGACCTGAGGTGACCTTTCGGCGCGCGCCTGGACGCGGCCGCTTGCCCTCGGCAGGCGGAACTGGTCTGATCCGCGCCCGTGACGGCAAGCGATACTCATCAGACGGTCGAAGCGATCTGGCGGATCGAGGCGGCGCGCCTCATTGCCGGGCTCGCCCGGGTCGTCCGTGACGTCGGACTTGCCGAAGAACTCGCCCAGGACGCGCTCGTCACGGCACTCGAGCGCTGGCCGGACACCGGGGTACCGGAAAAGCCCGGGGCCTGGCTGATGGCCACCGCCCGCAACCGGGCGATCGACCGGATCAGGCGCGACAAGCTGTTCGCCAGCAAGCAGACCGAGATCATCCGGGAGATCGAGGACCAGCTCGAAACCGCCGTGCCGGATCCGGACGCGGCGCTCGACGACGATGTCGGCGACAACCTGCTGAGCCTGATCTTCACCGCCTGCCATCCGGTCCTGGCGCAGGAGGCGCAGCTCGCCCTCACCCTGCGGCTGATGGGCGGACTGACGACCGCCGAGATCGCGCGCGCCTTCCTGGTGAGCGAGCCGACGATGAGCCAGCGGATCGTCCGGGCGAAGCGGACCCTGTCGGAGGCGAACGTCCCCTTCGAAGTGCCGCGCGGCCGCGACCGGGCGAAGCGGCTCGCCTCCGTCCTGCAGGTCATCTACCTGATCTTCAACGAAGGCTACGCGGCAACCGCAGGCGACGACTGGATGCGCCCGCAGCTCTGCGAGGAGGCGATGCGGCTCGGCCGTGTCCTCGTCGGGCTCGTCCCCGGCGAGCCGGAAGCCCACGGCCTCATCGCCCTGCTGGAGCTGCAGGCGTCCCGGCTCGGCGCACGTACCGGCCCCTCCGGGGAGGCGATCCTGCTGCTCGACCAGGACAGGAGCCGGTGGGACCAGCTGCTGATCCGCCGCGGCCTTGCTGCCCTCGCCCGCGCCGAGGGGCTTGGCGGGGCCGACGGTCCCTATGCGCTGCAGGCGGCGATCGCCGCCTGCCACGCCCGCGCGCGCAGCGCCGGCGAAACCGACTGGCGGCGCATTGCCGGCTTCTACGACCGCCTCGACGAGGTCGTCGGCACGCCCGTGATCGCGCTCAACCGGGCCGTGGCCCATGCCATGGCCTTCGGGCCGGCGGCGGGACTTGCCCTGGCCGACACGCTCGCGGACGAGCCGGCCCTCAAGAACTATCATCTCCTGCCCGGCGTCCGGGGCGACCTCCTGTTCAAGCTCGGCCGGTTCGACGAAGCCCGGACGGCCTTCGAGCGGGCCGCCGCGCTGACGCGCAACGCCCGGGAACGCGAGGTCCTGCTCGGCCGGGCGGCGGAGAGCGCCGCGCGGCCGTGACAGCCGCGACCACGCCGCTCAGCCGCTGTTGCGCAGGCCCGCGGAAATGCCGTTGATCGTGAGCTGCACGCCGCGCAGTACCTGTTCGTCCGCGCCTTCGGCCCGATGCAGCTTCAGGAGCTCGACCTGGACGTGGTTGAGCGGATCGAGATAGGGAAAGCGGTGGCGGATCGAGCGCTCCAGGAGAGGATTGCCCTGCAGCAGCCGCTCGTGCCCCATGATCGCGAGCAGCGCATCGATCGACATCTGCCATTCCGCGCGAATGCGCGAGAAGATGGTCCTGCGCAGTGCCTCGTCCGGCACCAGCTCGGCATAACGCGAGGCGACCGCGATGCTGCTCTTGGCCAGCACCATGTCCATGTTCGACAGGAGCATGCGGAAGAAGGGCCACTCGCGGTAGAGCTCGCGGAAGAAGCCGATGCCCTTGTCGGGATGCGCCGCGACCCAGGCGGCGATCGCGCTGCCGAAGCCGTACCAGCCCGGCAGCATCAGGCGGCATTGCGCCCAGCTGAACACCCAGGGAATGGCCCGGAGATCCTCGATCCGCCGGGTCTTGCCGCGCGAGGCGGGCCGGCTGCCGATATTCAGCGTGGCGATTTCGGAAATGACCGTCGAGGCCCAGAAATAGTCCTCAAAGCCCTCGGTCTCGTAGACGAGCCCGCGATAGGCCGCATAGGCGGAAGCCGACAATTCCTCCATCGCGGCGAGATAGGCTTCGTTCGGCGCATTGACCTGCGGCTGGATGAGGCTCGCCTCCAGGGTCGCGGCGGCCAGGATCTCGAGATTGCCGCGACCGACCTCGGCGTTCGAATATTTCGAGGAGATGATCTCGCCCTGCTCGGTGATGCGGATCTGGCCGTTCACCGCCCCGCCCGGCTGCGCCAGGATGGCGTCGTAGCTCGGTCCGCCGCCGCGCCCCACCGAGCCGCCGCGGCCATGGAACAGCCTGAGCCGGACGCCGTGGCGGGAGAACACCTCCATGAGGCGGATCTCGGCCTTGTAGAGCTCCCAGCCCGAGGTGACGAAACCGCCGTCCTTGTTGCTGTCGGAATAGCCGAGCATGACCTCCTGCAGGCCGCCGCGGCTGTCGACGAGCCGGCGATAGGCCGGCAGCGACAGGAGCCGGTCCATGATCGCGGCGCAGTGGCGCAAATCGTCGATCGTCTCGAACAGCGGCACGATGTTGAGATGGCTGGTTCCGGCAGCGTCGATCAGGCCGGCCTCCTTCAGCAGGACCGCGATCTCGAGAAGATCGGAGGCCCCCTCTGTCATGGAGACGATGCTCTGCTGGATGGACGAGCGTCCGAACACCCGGTGCGCCTCAGCGGCGGCGCGCAGCACGTCGAGCTCGCCCCGCGTCTCCTCGCCATAGACGAGGAAAGGCGAGGCCAGCGGCCGGGGATTGACGAGCTCCGCGGCCAGAAGCGCGATGCGCTCGTCCTCGCCGAGCTTCGCATAGCCCGTGCCGGGCGCCGCCGCCTCCAGAAGCTCGGCGACGGTCCGCTCGTGGACCGCGGAGTTCTGGCGCATGTCGAGGCTCGCGAGATGGAAGCCGAAACAGTCGACGGCCCGCCTGAGATGCCGCAGCCGCCCGCGCGCCACGACCGCGGAACGGTTGGCCTTCAGCGAGCGGTCGAGGACATCGAGATCGGCGGCGAAATCGGCGGCGGCGGCATAGGGCTCGGCCGCGCCGACCGGTGTGCGGCCGAGCTCCTGGCCGTCCAGTGCGACCGCGGTCGCGGCGAGGCGGGCATAGATGCCCGATACCGCCAGCCGGTATGGCTCGCCGCGCCGGTGTGGCGAGGTGTCCGGCGAGCGGGCGGCAAGCGCGGTCAGATCCGCATCGACATCGACGAGCTGGGCGGCGAGCGAGAGTTCGGCGCCCAGTTCATGCAGTTCGTGCAGATAGAAACGCAGGACCTGGACGCTCTGCATGCGCAGCGCCGCACGCATCACCTCGGCCGTGACGAAGGGATTGCCGTCGCGGTCGCCGCCGATCCAGCTTCCCATCCGCAGGAACGAGGCAAGGCCCTCTTCTTCCTCGCCCGCAACCTCGGCCGCCAGGCTGTCCTCGAGCCGGTTGTGCAGCCGCGGCACCTCCTTCAGGAAGGTGTAGCCGTAGAAGGACAGGCCATTCGCGACCTCGTCCAGCACGGTAAGCTTGGTCCGGCGCAGAAGATTGGTCTGCCACAGGGTCAGCACGGCGCGGCGCAGCTGCTCCTCATCCGCCGCCACCTCGTCGGGCGTCAGGCGCGTGCGCTCGGCGCGGTCGAGCAGCGCGGCGATCTCCATTTCACGGTCGATCGTGCTCTTGCGCCGCACCTCGGTCGGGTGCGCCGTCAGCACGGGACTGACCTGCGCGCTGCCGAAGAAGCGCCGCAACGCGTCCCGGCCGATGCCGGCGGCGGCGGCACGCTCGAGTGCCTTGGCGAGCGTGCCGGCTGCCGGCGGCGCCCCCGCGAGCGCCTGCTGGCGCCGGTGGCGGATGTTGTTCTGGTCCTCGGCGATATTGGCGAGATGCGAGAAATAGCTGAACGCGCGCACGATCAGCACGGTCTCCGGCGTCGACATGCCGTCGAGGATCGCTTCCAGCTCGCGCCGCGCCGGCTCGTCCTCGTCGCGGTGGAAGCGGATCGAGGTCTGGCGGATCCGCTCGACGAGATCGAAAACCGCCTCGCCCTCCTGGTCTCGGACCGTGTCACCAAGAATGCGGCCGAGAAGACGGATATCGGTCCGCAGGCGCGCATCCGCGTCTTCCGCGGCGGTCAGCCCCTGGTCGCGCTGAATGGTATCGTCCGTCTCGAAAGCCATGGATCCGCGCCGCTCCTGAAATTTGCGGGCATCCTTCCAGCGGCCGCGCTGCAGCGCAAGAGAATTGCGGGCGCTGCAATATCGCCCGGTCCGTCCTATCGTGCCGGCCCATCCGGTTTCCTGGATGGGCCCGATTTTCTTGGGCCGGCCATGTCGGCTCGGGTCATACTCGTTCGTCTTGCATCACAACAGGGACACCCCATGCAGTACGCGATCCTTTGCTACAATGACGAAAAAGTCGTCGGCTCCTGGACCAAGGAAGAAGACGACGCCGTGATGGCGCGCCTTTCGGTCGTCCATGACAAGCTGGAGAGCCAGGGACGGCTCGGCCCGACGGCCCGGCTGCTGCCGACGACCGCGGCGACCACCTTCCGCAAGGAACCGCCACTGGTGATCGACGGCCCCTTCGCGGAGACCAAGGAACAGTTGCTTGGATTCTATCTCGTCGACTGCGCCTCGCTCGAAGAGGCGCTCGACGTCGCCCGGGATCTCGCCCGCGCCAATCCGGGCACCGGCTCCTACGAAATCCGCCCAGTTTCCATCTTCCTGCCCGGGAGCGGCAAGACGTGACCGACATTCGCTGGATCGACCAGGCCCTGACCTCCAACCGCCCGCGTGTTCTCGGGGCGTTGCTGCGCTACTTCCGCGATCTCGACACCGCCGAGGAGGCCTTTCAGGAGGCCTGCCTCCGGGCGCTGCGGACCTGGCCGCAGAACGGGCCGCCGCGCGATCCCGCGGCCTGGTTGATCCTGGTCGGCCGCAATGTCGCGCTCGACGTCCGCCGGCGGCAGAAGCGCCAGCAGCCCCTGCCCGACGAACAGGACATTTCCGACCTCGACGATGCCGAGGATACGCTCGCCGAACGGCTGGACGGCTCGCATTACCGCGACGATATCCTGCGCCTGCTGTTCATCTGCTGCCATCCGGATCTGCCGGCGACGCAGCAGATCGCGGTGGCGCTGAGGATCGTCTGCGGCCTGACGGTGAGGCAGATCGCCCGCGCCTTCCTGGTCGGTGAGAGCGCCATGGAGCAGCGCATCACGCGGGCCAAGGCCCGCATCGGCACCGCCAACGTCCCCTTCGAAACACCGGGCGCGACGGAGCGTTCGGAGCGGCTCGCCGCCGTGGCGGCGATGATCTACCTCATCTTCAACGAAGGCTATTCGGCTGCCGACAGCAAGGAGCTCACCCGCCGCGCCCTGTGCGACGAGGCGATCCGGCTCGGCCGCCTGCTCATCGGCCTGTTCCCGGCAGAACCCGAGATCCAGGGCCTGACCGCGCTCATGCTGCTGCAGCACTCGCGCACGCCCGCCCGCTTCGACAAGGAGGGTGCCATCGTGCTGCTGGAAGCACAGGACCGCACCCTCTGGGACAAGGTCATGATCACCGAGGGGCTGGCGCTGATCGACAAGGCCATGCGCCATCGCCAGCCCGGCGCCTATCAGGTCCAGGCGGCGATCGCCGCCTTGCATGCCCGCGCGGCGCGCCCCGAGGATACCGACTGGTCGGGCATCGACGCGCTCTATGCAACGCTCGAACGGATGCAGCCCTCGCCCGTCATTTCGCTCAACCGGGCGGTGGCCGTGTCGAAGCTGAAGGGACCGGAGGCCGGGCTCGCCATGATCGAGCCACTGGCGCCGCGGCTGTCGGGCTATTTCTACTTTTTCGGCCTGAAGGGCGCGTTCCTGCGCCAGCTCGGCCGTTTCGCCGAGGCTCGGATCGCGTTCGACCAGGCCATTGCGCTCGCCACCACGGCCCCCGAAGCGGCGCATATCCGAATGCATCTCGACCAGTTGCAGGAAGAAGCCGGGGCGGCAAGGCCTTCCGGCACGGAGGCGTGACGCGGCGGCGGCAATTTTCGTCGCAGCCGGTGTCGGGACCGCCGCCCCGGCGGCGTCCTTGGAAGAGACCATCGGATCAGCCGATCCGGCGGCAGCCCAACCGCCAAAGGAACACCCGGCCATGACCAGCCAAACCCTCGCCCCCTCCTTCTCGATCCGCCGGCCGGCCATGGCCGGCACGCTCGCCAATCCGCGCCTGATGACCGCCGCCGGCCGCGCCATGAGCGGCCTTGCCATGGCCTTCCTGGCCTTCGACACGACGATCAAGCTCCTGAAGATCGAGCCGGTTGTCACCGCCTTCGCCGCGCTCGGCTATGATCCCGCCGTCGCCCGGCCGATCGGCGTCGTCATCCTCGCCTGCCTGGTGCTCTATGCCATCCCGCGCACGGCCGTGCTCGGTGCCGTGCTGACCACCGGCCTGCTGGGCGGGGCGATGGCGAGCCATGTGCGCATCGACAGCCCGCTTTTCACCCACACGCTGTTCAGCGTCTATCTCGGGCTGCTGGTCTGGGGCGGCCTGTGGCTGCGCGACCCGCGCCTGCGTGCGCTGTTTCCGGTTCGCCGCTAAGCTGGATCCGTTCACGCGGGAGATGCGCATGTCGACCACGGTCCTGATCCTGCTCCTCCTCGTCCTCGTCGTCGCCGCGGTGCTCGCCTATGCTGCGACGCGACCGGACGGCTTCCGCATCGCGCGCAGCACGACGATCGCCGCGCCGCCCGAGACGATCTATCGGCTGATCGAGGATTTCAGCCGGTGGGTTGCCTGGTCGCCCTACGAAGGCCGCGATCCCGACATGAAACGCAGCCGCAGCGGCGCGCCGACGGGAGTGGGCGCGGTCTATGCCTGGCAAGGCAACAGACATGTCGGCCAGGGCCGCATGGAAATCGTCGAGGCCGAGCCGCCGAGGCGCCTCGTCATCCAGCTCGACTTCATCAAGCCGTTCGAGGCGCGCAACACGGCGGAGTTCACGCTCGAACCGGCCGGCAATGGCACGAAAGTGACCTGGGCGATGACCGGCAAGTCGCCTTTCACGATGCGGCTCATGGGTCTCGTCATGAACATGGACAGGATGATCGGCAGGGATTTCGAGGCTGGCCTCGCCAGCATGAAAAGCGCCGCGGAGGCCTGAGGCCATGGTGGAGGACGATCCGGTCGTCCGCTTCGCGCGGGACTTCTCGGGCAACGATACCGCGCTGGTCGAGCGCGTACGAGGCTTCCTGGCGCAGCCGCCGGCCGCCAAGGAAGACGTCGGCTTCTACGGCGTCGCCGATTTCGCGCCGCGCACGCGGTGTTTTCTCGGCGCGGTCAACCTGCTGGATCTCGCCGGCCATCTGCAGTCGGTCGAGGACAAATATACCTTCGAGATCCTGCATCGCTGGCGCAGCGAGGGGCTGGTGGATCCGGCCGCATTCCCTCGCGAGGCCGATACGGTGTTCGGCACGATCCTGGACGAGGCGCGGATCGCCGCCGCCCTCGCGGATGCCGAAAGCCGGGCTGCGTTTCGCGATGCCGTCTGGCCGATCTACGCGACGGCGACACGCCAGCTCGAGAGCCAGATCAACGCGCGTGGGCGCACGCTCCTTTCGGTCGATGCGACGCCGGGCGATACCCTGTTCTTTGCGCTCGTGGACGATGCGACGGCGCAGCGCTGGCGCGACACGGCGCTGAGCGAAGAGGCGGGCTATCGCGCCGGCGTCAGATCAGTCATGTGGGACCGCTTCTGGCCGCATCTGCTGTCCTCGCTCGGCCAGGCAACGATCGAGGACTTCTCGCGCTTTCCGCCTGGCGTCGACGTCCGCTCCGACACGATCCCGTTCGCCCCCTGAACAGGCCGGGCGGCCGCGCCGGGGTTCAGCGCTCGGCCAGACGCTCACTGCGCCGGGCGATCACGGCCTGTTCCAGGTCGATGTCCTCGAGCACCTCGCGCAGCACCTCGTCGTCCAGCCGGTCGGCGTCGCGCTCGGCGATCAATGCCTGGCGCTGCTCGGCCAGCACGCTCCGCGCGATCGCCAGGATCTTGTCGCGGTGATCGGCACGGCGCGGCGCGCTGCCGGCCGGCAGGTCACCGTCATGTTCCTCTGCCGCGCGCCGCGCCCGTCGGAGCATCTGCGTCGCCAGGCGTATGTCGGTTTCGGGACTGGCTTTCTCGCGCAGTTCGGCGATGACCGAGACGGTCGTCGCGTCGATCACGCGGCGGGCATGCGCCATTTGCGCCCTGGCATAGTCGGCCTCGCGCGGATCACCGAGGGCGAGGCGGCCGATCAGCCAGGGCAAGGTCATGCCCTGCAGGAGCAAGGTGCCGATCGCCACCGTGAAGGCGACGGGCAGGATGATCTCGCGGCCGACGAGCGGCTCGCCCGCCGCCGTGAGAAGGGGCGTACCGGCCGCGGCGGCCAGCGTCACGACGCCGCGCATGCCGGTCCATGACAGGACGAGGTTTTCGCGCCAGCTGAGCGGCGCGGTGCGCGGTTCCTTGCCGCGGCGCGCGAGCTTGCGGGCCAGCAGCCGATGGCGCGCGCGCGCCAGCAGGGCCGTCGCCATGACCCAGGCGATGCGTGTGCCGATGACGACGGCGAGCACAAGGATGGCCGCCAGCGACACCTTGGCGAGATCGAAACCGCTCGCCCGCGCCGCCTCGATCGCGAACGGCAATTGCAGCCCCATATAGGCGAAGGCAAACGCCTCCAGCAGCGCGTCGATGACCCGCCAGACCTCGCGCTCCTGAATGCGGCCGGCAAAGGCGAGATCGGTGGCGTTGTGGCCGAGCGTGAAGCCGGCGAAGACCACCGCCATGACGCCGGAAGCGTGCAGTTCTTCGGCGAGGCCATAGGCGGCGAAAGGCACGATGATGGCGAGCGCCGTGATCAGCGTCGGATTTTCGAGCCGCTTGCGGATGCGATGGACGACGAGGCCGAGCACGATGCCGACCGCCGTGCCGAGGCCGGCCGCATAGAGAAAATAGAGCGCCACGCTGTCGATGAAGCTGTGGCGGCCGGTCGCCGCCGCCACCGCGACGCTGAACAGGGTCAGCGCTGCGGCGTCGTTGATCAGGCTTTCGCCCTTCAGGATGGTCATCAGGCGGCGCGGCAGGCCAAGCTTGCGGCCGATCGATACGGCGCTGACGGCGTCCGGCGGAGCCACCACCGCGCCGAGGATGAAGGCGATGGGCAGCGACAGCGCCGGCAGTGCCCAGCCGAGCGCGAAGCCGGCCGCGGCCGTGGTGACCACGACGAGAACGACGCCGAGATTGAGGATCGAGCCGATGCGCCGGATGAAGCTGGCGAAGGAAAAGTCGACGGCCGCCGAATAGAGCAAGGGCGGCAGGACCAGGCCCAGAATGACGTGCGGCGCCAGCTCGGCGCGTGGCAGGCCCGGAATGAAGGAGGCGAGCACGCCGACCGCGGCCAGCAGCAGCGGCGGCTGGATGCCGCGCTTCTCCGCCAGGATCGTCAGCGCGATCGCAGCGATCATGACGGCGAGAATATGCGAGCCTGCCATGCGCCCGGACCTTTTCCCTGGATCGTCAGCCCATCATTGAGGTGGCGGCAAGCTCGCCGCAATGGCACCGAGCCCGCCGAGCGCGAAGCGGGCAATGTGCTCGGCCATGGCCTCGCGTGCGCCCTCTCCCTCGATGATGGCGGGGAACATCCGGGCCACCACGGTCCGGTCGCCGATCAGCAGCATCAGCACCGGCGCCATGATGCTGATGCAGCAGCGGGCCACCGCCGGATTGTCCGCCGGCAGGCCGAGCAACTCGCCGATCAGCCCGATCAACAGGTTCTTCTTCGGCAGCAGCTCGCGCTCGCGCAGCATCTCGAACATGGCCGATGGCGCCAGCACCTCGCGGCTCAGCACGCGCAGCGGCCAGGATGCGCGGTCGGGAGACATGACGGCCGCGATGACGATGCCGATGAGACGCCTCAGCTTGTCCTCCGGCCTGCCGTCACCCTTGGCGACCGCCGCCAGGACGTCATAGGCGACGAGGCGCCGGTGCGCCTCCACCAGCACTTCGCCGTAAAGCTGGTCGATGCCGCCGTAATAGTAGTTCACCGCCGCCGAATTGGCTCCGGCGCGCTCGGCGATCTCCTTGCCCGTGGCGCGGTCGACGCCCTTCGTGGCGAAGACCTCGCCGGCCACTTCCAGGATCTGCTGGCGCGTCGCCGCGCCGTCGTCGCGCCGCCCGCGCGGCCGTCGGCGCAGCTTCGTATCGTCGGTCATGGATACAGGATAGACCGGCCCTTCCGCTAAATCAAATTGCAAATTAAAATCAGAATTTGACAAACAGCCTGATTTCCGCGCAAGGTCGAGCGATGAGCGTGATCACACCAGCCCGCATCGCCATCCTCGTCGTCGTCGCTGCCGGCGCTGCCGCCGGGTGGTGGTACTGGAAGCGGCCGGCGGGCGAAGCCGAGTTCCGCCTCTACGGCAATGTCGATTTCCGCCAGGTGTCGCTGCCTTTCAACGGCAGCGACCGGATCAGGGAGATCCTGGTCGAGGAAGGCGCAGCCGTCCGCGAAGGACAGATCCTCGCCCGGCTCGACAATGCGAGGCTGAAGGCCCAGCTCGAACAGGCCGAGGCGGCCGTCGCCGCCCAGCGTGCCGTGGTCGAGCGCCTGCGCAACGGCAGCCGGCCGGAGGAGATCGCGCAGGCCCGCGCCAACCTCGAATCGGCCAAGGCCGAAGCCGCCAATGCGCGCGGCCAGTATCAGCGCCGCAAGGTGCTTGCCGACCGCGCGGCCGCAAGCCAGCAGGACCTCGACAGCGCGGAAGCGGCTGCAGTCGTCGCCGACGCCCGCGTCGAGGTCAATCGCCGGGCGCTGGAGCTGGTCGTCGCCGGACCGCGCCGCGAGGACATCGACCAGGCGCAGGCGCAGCTCGACGGCAACATCGCGCAGCTCGCGCTCGTGCGCCGCCAGTTCAACGACACCGAGCTCGCCTCGCCGATCGACGGCATCGTCCGCTCACGGCTGATGGAAGCGGGCGAGATGGCCTCCCCCACCCGCCCGGTCTTCTCGCTCGCGCGGATCAGCCAGAAATGGGTGCGCACCTACGTCTCCGAGGTGCGGCTCGGTCAGATCCGTTCAGGCATGCGTGTCGAGATCCTCACCGACAGCTTTCCAGGGCGACCGTTCGGCGGCTGGATCGGCTTCATTTCGCCGGTCGCCGAGTTCACGCCCAAGACGGTGCAGACCGAAGATCTGCGCACCAGCCTCGTCTATGAGGTCAGGGCCTTCGTCGAGGACCCGCAGGACGAATTGCGGCTGGGCATGCCGGCGACCGTCCGGCTGCTGGAAGGCCAGTCGGCTCCCGCGAGCCAGGCCCCCGCAAGCCCGGCCGCGCCGGCGAGGCAGCCGTGACAGCCCCGGCCGGCGCAACCGCATCGTCGCCGGCGCCGCAGGTCCTCGCCCGCGAGCTTGCAAAAAGCTTCCGGCGCGAAACCGGCGAAACGGTCAGGGCGCTGGCCGGCGTTTCGTTCGCGGCGCAACCCGGCAGCCTGACCGCCCTGGTCGGCCCGGACGGCGCCGGCAAGACGACGCTCATCCGCCTGATCGCCGGGCTCATGAGGCCCGATGCGGGAACCTTGACGGTGATCGGCACCGACGTCGCTGCCGATCCCCAGGCGGTGCAGGACCGGATCGGCTACATGCCGCAGAAATTCGGCCTCTACGAAGACCTCACCGTGCAGGAGAACCTCGACCTCTATGCCGACCTGCATGGGGTCGGCGAGGCTGCGCGCCGGGAGGCCTATCCGCGCCTGATGGCCATGACGAATCTCGGCCGGTTCACCGCGCGCCCCGCAGGCAAGCTCTCGGGCGGCATGAAGCAGAAGCTCGGTCTCGCCTGCACGCTGGTCCGGGCGCCCGAACTCCTGCTGCTCGACGAGCCGACCGTCGGCGTCGATCCGCTGTCGCGCCGCGAATTGTGGGAGATCGTCACCCGCCTGGTGCGCGACGATGGCCTGACCGTCATCGTCAGCACGTCCTATCTCGACGAAGCCGCCTTCTGCGATCATGCGGTCGTCATGCACGCCGGTGCGGTGCTGGCGCAGGGCACGCCCGACGAGATCACCGCGCGGGCCGACGGCACCACCTTCCGCGTGCCGCCGCCGCAGGGCATGACCGCGCGCTCGCTGCAGGCCCGCCTCTTCGTGCAGCCGGGCGTCGTCGATGCCGTACCCGAAGCCGGCGAGGTCAGGATCGTCCGGGCCGAGCCCGGCGCGACACCGCTGAACCTCGAGGGGGTGCCGCTGCGGCTCGAACCGGTGACGGCGCGTTTCGAAGACGGCTTCATGCATCTTTTCAACGCCGCCGCCGGGCGCAGCGGCGCGGCCCATGTCATGGAGCTGGAGCAGCGGCGCGAGACGGCCGACGGGCCGGCCGTCGAGGTGAAGGACCTGACCCGCCGCTTCGGCGACTTCGTCGCGGTCAATGCCGTCAGCTTCAAGGTCGGCCGCGGCGAGATCTATGGCCTGCTCGGCCCCAACGGCGCCGGCAAGAGCACGACCTTCCGGATGCTGTGCGGGCTCCTGCCGGCCTCCGGCGGCACGCTGCGCGTCGCCGGCCGGGATCTGCGCTCGGCCCGTGCCGAGGCGCGGCGACGCCTTGGCTACGTCGCCCAGAAATTCTCGCTCTACGGCGACCTCAGCGTCGACGAGAACCTCGATTTCTTCGCAAGCGCCTACAGCCTGAGGGGCGGCCGCAAGGCGCGGCGCATCGCCTGGGCCAAGGATCAGTTCGAGCTCGGCCCGTTCGAGCGCCTGCCGAGCGGGCAATTGCCCGGAGGGTTCAAGCAGCGCCTGGCCATGGCCGCCGCGCTGCTGCATGAACCCGACATCCTGTTTCTCGACGAGGCGACGAGCGGCGCCGACCCCCTCGCCCGCCGCGAATTCTGGGGCCGGATCACCGCCCTGTCCGAGCAGGGCGTGACGGTCATCGTCACGACCCATTTCATGGAGGAAGCGGAATATTGCGACCGCATCATCATCATGGATGCGGGCGAGGCCCTGGCCGAGGGCACCCCGGCTGAGATCCGCGGCCGCGCGCGGCGCGCCGACGGCAGCGAACCGACCATGGAGGATGCCTTCATTGCGGTGGTCGAGGCGGCGCGCGAAACCCGCGCGCGGCGCGCCGAACGGAGCGCGGCATGAACGCCGCCTCCGACAATCGCCCGCGGCTCGCCGCCATCAAGCGGATGGCGGCGCTGGTGCGCAAGGAAACCTACCAGGTGTTCCGCGATCCGAGCAGCATCGCCATCGGCATCGTCATGCCGATGATCCTGCTCGTCCTGTTCGGCTACGGCCTGTCGTTCGATCTCAAGAACCTGCCGATCGCCGTCGTCATCGAGGAGAGCTCGGCCGAGGCGAGCGAGGTGACGTCGGGCTTCCGCCTGTCGGACTATTTCAGCGCCCGGCCGGTGAAGACCATGGCCGAGGCCGAACGGCTCATGCTGACCCGCGAGGTCAGCGCCATCGTCCGCGTCCCGCCCGATTTCGCCCGCGACCTCGGCCGCGGCCAGGCCGAGCTGCAGGTGCTCGTGCACGGGACCGACGCCAATACGGCGCGCATCGCGCTTGCCTATGCCCAAGGCGCGGTCGCGAGCTGGCAGGCGCGCGAAGCGGCGCGCGGCAACGGCCAGACCGTCGCCAACATCGCCATCGACAGCCGGATCTGGTTCAACGAAGCCAATAACAGCAGCTATTTCCTGGTCCCCGGCCTGATCGTGCTGGTCATGACCCTGATCGGCGCCCTGATGACCGCGCTCGTCGTCGCCCGCGAATGGGAACGCGGCACGTTCGAAGCGCTGTTCGTCACGCCGGTCCGGCCGATTGAGATCCTGGTCGGCAAGACGGTGCCCTATTTCGTGCTCGGCATGGCCGGGCTGGCGCTGTGCGTCATCGGCGCGCGCCTCCTGTTCGGCGTGCCGCTGCGCGGCTCGCTCGCCATCCTGGTGATCGTCTCCATGCTCTATCTCCTGGTGGCGCTCGGCATCGGCCTGCTCATCTCGTCGGTTACGCGCAGCCAGTTCGTGGCGAGCCAGATCACCATGATCGTCACCTTCCTGCCGGCGATGATGCTGTCGGGCTTCCTGTTCGACATTGCGAGCACGCCCTGGCCGATCCAGGTCATCACCCACGTCTTCCCCGCCCGCTATTTCGTCAGCCTGCTGCAGACCCTGTTCCTCGCCGGTGACATCTGGAGCGTGATCTGGCCGAACACGGCCGTCCTGGCGGTCATGGCGGCGGTGCTGATGGGGCTTTCGGTGCGCGCCACCCGCAAGGAACTGAGGTGATCCGATGATCGACACCCTGTTCCGCATCCTCGCCCTGTTCCGAAAGGAGCTGCTGGCGATGCTGAAGGACCCGAAAAGCCGCATCGTTCTGGTCGTGCCGCCGATCCTGCAATGCCTGATCTTCGGTTATGCCGCGACCTACGACCTCAACCATGTGCCCTATGCGCTCGTCGATCTCGACCGCAGCCCGTCCTCGCACGCCTTCGCCGCCCGGCTCGACGGGTCCGGCGTCTTCGTCAGGGTCGCGACGCTCACCCGGCCCGACGACGCGGCGCCGCTGATCGACGACCGGCGCGCGCTGCTGGTGGTGACCATCGGCAGGGACTTCGAGAAGAACCTGTCGGCGGGTTTCGCCGCGCCGCTGCAGGTCATCGCCGACGGCCGCAATTCCAACACGGCCGGCACCGCCCAGGGCTATCTCGCCACGATCGCGCAGGGCTTTGCCGACGATTGGCGTGCCGCGCGCGGGCTGCCGGGCCCGCCCCTCAAGCTCACCACCCGCGCCTGGTTCAATCCAAGCCTGGAGACGCGCTGGAACATGATCCCGTCGCTGATCGGCGTGATCACCATGATGATGACCATGATGCTGACCGCGATGTCGGTGGCGCGCGAGCGGGAGGCCGGCACGTTCGACCAGTTGCTGGTGACGCCGTTCCGCCCGACCGAGATCATGATCGGCAAGGCCGTGCCGTCCATGCTGGTCGGCCTCAGCCAGTCGACAACCATTCTCCTGGTCGCCCAGCTCTGGTTCCAGATCCCCTTCGCCGGATCCTACCTCATGCTCTATTGCGGTCTCGCCCTGTTCCTGGCTGCGGCGGTCGGCATCGGCCTGTTCGTCTCCTCGATCGCGGCCAACATGCAGCAGGCGATGATCATGTCCTTCGTGCTGATCATGCCGTTCATGCTGCTGTCGGGACTGACCGCGCCGATCGCGAACATGCCGGCCGTGCTGCAATATTTCACGCTCATCAATCCACTGCGCTACGCCATCAGCATCGCACATCAGGTCTATCTGGAAGATGCCGGCCCGCGGCAGCTCGCGCCCGAGCTGATGGCGCTCGCGGCGATTGCCGCGGTCACCATGCCGATCTCCGCCTGGATGTTCCGCAACCGGCTGACCTGAGGACGCGCGTCAATGCCGCTTCCCCTGCCCCGATCCGCCTCGGTGGCCGGGGTTGAAGACCCGGCGGTGCGCAGCGCATCGCCGGGTCGCCCGGGCGCCGACTACCCTGCCGTCGCCGGCGCGTTCATGGCCCAGAGAATGCCGAATGGGTCGCGCACCTGGCCATAGCGATCACCCCAGAACATCAGCTCCACCGGCAGCACCACCTCGGCGCCGGCATCGACGGCCCGCCGCCACCAGGCATCGATGTCGTCGACGACAAGCTGCATGGTGAATCCCTCGGGCCTGACCCGCGGATGGCCATGCTCGGGATAGGGATCGCACAGCATGACGGACGAGCCGTTGACATAGAGATGGGCGTGCATGGTGCGCCCCTGGTCGTCGACCGGCACCATGAAGGCGAGCTCCGCTCCGAAGGCCCGCCTGTAGAAATCGATCGCCTGCACCACGCCGTCGACCTGCAGATAGGCGACGAGGCCGCCGCGAACGGGAGGCGCCGGCGGCAACTTCTCGGGCAGCGTCGTCATCATGTCCTGGTCCATGGTCGGTTTTCCTCTCGCTCCCGGGCTGCCGGGCTGGCCCAAGGACGTACCGGCCCCACCATTTTCGACAGGCGCACAAGAATTTTTTCGCCGGGGCGGCATGGCGCTGCGGCGCATCCGGAACCAGGCGATCGCTTCGAGCCAATTTCCTGCCTGGCGGGTAGCCGCTTCGCCACCGCGCGGCCCGAGATTTGCCGGTTTACGCCGTCCGAACCGTCCGAGGGAAGGGCTCGCTCCCGCAAGCCGGATTGCGGCAAGCATTTGCTCAATGCCGCGCAGCAGCGTTGCTCTGCCTCGACTAATGGATCTTGTCGATCAGCTCAAAAAGACCGCGCGGCGAGCTCTTTGGTGCGGAGTTCACAAGAGGGCCGAGATGACGGCACGCGCATCATCATTCAGTTTCGGGATCGCTTGATCGAGTGCGTTTCGCCAGGCCGGGCCGCGTTCACGGGCTTCGTCCAGAATGACCTTGAAATGGTCGATGCTGCCGTTCGCATTCATCGCTTCGATGATTTCGCCAGCCTGCAGGACATCCTTCCGCGCTTTGGCGGAACTGGGCATATCCTTCAATCTGCGCGTGGAAATGATCAGCTTGTGAACCGCAAAGCGTGCCGGATCCGGCACGCGCACCGCAATGCCTGGTCCATGCAGGACGACAGATCGCACCGGGGCCCAGATGAGGAAGTCGAGGAATCTCAGCGGCTCACCGGCGGCGCCCGTCAGTGCTGGCATCGAGACAGGTCTTCCGATCTGCTCGTCGCTTCCACGATGTGCAGCGAGGATGTCGAGGCGGAATCCGGTCTTGTTGGCAAATGCCGTGGATGTCGTTGGGTCGTTGATATGAGGGACCGGAGCGAAGGTCGGATCGACGGCGGCAAGAATGTCCTTGATGGGCGGGGTGCGATCTTCGACGGCGATCAAGATCGATGGGAATTGCGCGCTGTCGACGTCGCCCGTCATAGCGCCGGCATGACTGATCCGACACCTGAGGACGGCGGGATAGGTTTGGAACGCGGCTGTACCGACGAGAACCGCGCGGAGACGAAAGACACCCGCCTTGGCAAGAGCCTCGATAACGCGCCCCATAATGATCGGCGGGCGGGGCAGCCCGGCGCCGATCAAGGCATTCACCAGCGAAGCGCTTTCTTTTCGACTGGCCTTGATGTCGCGGAAGTTCTGAACGCGCTTTTGGATTGCGAGATCATCGGCAGGACCGACATAGGTGCTGCTACGCTTGTTCTTTTCGCCGGCCTCACCAGGCCTATACCCCTGGTAATAATAATACTCGCGAGCCCCTTCGCGGCTCTGAACCTTGCGTTTTACAAACGTGCCGTTTTCCGGGAAATCGTCGCTGAACTGCTGATTTTGAACCTGCTCGGCCAATTGCGCATAGAGTGTATCTTCAGCGAGGGAGAGTAGTCTGATCATCTGGCCGGCCGCCGTCGGTACATGCAAGAGCAAATTTTGCGTGTATCAGTCCATACATGCAAATATGACTTTTGCATGTAACGCACCGTCAAATGGCGCGCCGGTGAGCTGTTCTTCCGATCGGCCGCTGCCCGGCGGACGCGGCGCTGGTAAGATGGCGGCATGGACCAGGAGGCAGGCGCCGAGGCACGGCAGCGCAAGGTGATCCATATCGACATGGATGCCTTCTATGCCTCGGTGGAACAGCGCGACAATCCCGAGCTGCGCGGCAAGCCCGTGGCAGTCGGTGGCGCGCGCGAGCGTGGTGTCGTCGCGGCGGCGAGCTACGAGGCGCGCACCTTCGGCGTCCGCTCGGCCATGCCGTCGGTCACTGCGCGGCGCAAATGTCCCGATCTCATCTTCGTCAAGCCGCGCTTCGAGGTCTACCGCGAGATCTCCCATCAGATCCGCGCGATCTTCGCGGACTATACGCCGCTGATCGAACCGCTGGCGCTGGACGAAGCCTATCTCGACGTGACGGACAACCTGAAGGGCCTGCCGAGCGCGACCGCCGTGGCCGAGGACATCCGCGCGCGCATCCGCGCCGAAACCGGGCTCACCGCCTCGGCAGGCGTCTCCTACAACAAGTTTCTCGCCAAGCTCGCCTCCGACCACCGGAAACCCGACGGGCTCTTCGTGATCACCCCGAGAATGGGACCGGCCTTCGTCGAAGCCCTGCCGGTGGCGAAGTTCCACGGCATCGGCCCGGCCACCTCGGCCAAGATGAACCGTCTCGGCATCCACACCGGCCTCGATCTGAAGGCGCAGTCTCTGGCCTTTCTGCAGCATCATTTCGGCAAGTCCGGCGCCTATTACCATGCGATTTCGCGCGCCATCGACGAGCGCGCGGTGCGGCCCGACCGCATTCGCAAGTCGGTCGGCGGCGAGAACACCTTCTTCGACAATCTCCATGACCGGGCGGCCATGCGGGAGGCGCTGGCCGCCATCATCGACAAGGTCTGGCGGCATTGCGAAAAGGCCAATGTCCGCGGCCGGACGGTGACGCTGAAGCTGCGCTATCAGGATTTCGAGCAGCTCACCCGCAGCCGGTCGCTGCACCACGTGGTGGCGAGCCGCGAGGAACTCGAACGGATCAGCTTCGATCTGCTGGACGGCCTTTTTCCGATGGCCAAGGGCGTCCGCCTGCTGGGCGTCACCCTGTCCTCGCTCGAGGACGAGACCGACGCGGGATCGCGCGGCCAGATGCAGCTCGCGCTCTGACCCTTGCGGTCAGGCCGCGACGTGGGCCGCGCCACCGGACGCCCGCGGCAAGACCTGGACGGCGGCCAGCAGTTCGTCGCCGTCGATCGGCTTGTGCAGGATGGTCGCACCGCTCGCCGACACCTCGCGCAGCCTCTCGGGCGAGGTATCGCCCGTCACGATGATGGTCGGGATGCGGCGTCCGAGCGCCGTTGCAAGCTTCATCGCCGCGCCGATGCCGGTTTCGTCGCCGGCGAGCCGATAGTCGGCGATGATCAGATCCGGTGGGACCGCGCCACCGGCCGCAGCCTCCCGATAGGCGTGCTCGGCCGCCGCCGCCGTGCCGCCGGCATAGACGTGATGCCCCGCCACCGTCAGCAGCCGGACCAGGGCATCGCGCACGTCGGGCTCGTCCTCCACCACCAGAATGCCGCACGCCACCGCCTCGGCCGGACGCTCGGCGGCGGGCAAGGCGGGCGAGGCCGTCCGCGCCAGGGGCACGGTGATCGAGAACATCGAGCCGCGCGCGGGCTGCGACACCAGCTTCAAGGGATGGCCGAGCAGTTCCGCCGTGCGCCGCACGATGGCAAGGCCGAGGCCGAGGCCCTGGGCCCGGTCACGGGCGGGATTGTGCAGTTGCACGAACTCCTCGAACACCGTCTGCTGCTGGTCGGGCGCGATGCCGAGCCCGGTATCCCAGACCTGGATCTCGACATTGTCGCCACGCCGCCGGCAGCCGAGCAGCACCCCGCCATGCGCCGTATAGCGAAAGGCGTTCGACAGGAGATTGCTGAGAATGCGCTTCAGCATCATCGGGTCGCTGTCGACCGTCACGTCGCGGCCGACGACGCGCCAGCCGAGGCCGCGCTGGCGCGCCTCGGCATCGAACTCGCCGTCGAGGTCGCGGAACAGCTGGCCGAGATTGACCGGCTCGCGAACCGCCGTCACGACGCCGGCGTCGAGTTTCGAGATGTCGAGCAGGCCGTTCAGGAGCCCGCCGAGGCTACCGACGATGGCGCGCGCCCGCCCGGCGAGGCCGACCGCCTCGCCCTGGGGCACGGCGCCCCGCTTGCCGAGCATGGCAAGCGTCGAGACGATGAGGCTGAGGGCATGGATCGGCTGCCGCAGGTCGTGACTGGCGGCTGCGAGAAAGCGCGTCTTGGACCTGTCGGCGCTCCGCGCGCGGTCCCGCTCCTCCTTGAGATGCTCGACCAGCCTCTCGTTCTCGAGCCGCAAGGTGATCGTCTCGCGCAACATCCGGTAGGTGATGCGGCAATAGTAGAAATTGATCGTCACCAGCGAGGCGAGCAGGAACAGGAAGGCGCCCGCCATGTCGCTGCCGCTGGTGATGCAGGCGAGAGCGACCGGAATGACCGTCGCAAGGATCGAGCCCATCAGCGCCGGCGGAAAGGCCGAGAGCGAGGGGACCGTGCCGCAGACGAGACCGGTCAGCACGATGACCGTGAACGACAGCAGAACCGGCTCGTCGGGCAGGAAGCCGACCCAGCCGAGCCAGCCCCACAGAAGCCCCGAGATCCAGGAGAAGGCGGCCGCAAGCCAGGCCCAGCCCATGAGCGCCCCGCCCCGCCGCGGGCGGGCGAAGAAACGGCGCGACGCGACGAGGCGCGCGGCGGTAAGCAGATAAAGTGCGCCCGCCCAGGCTAGAAGCCAGCTCGTTGCGACACCGCGCCGCAACACATAGATCGCCGCCATCGAAATAACGATGTTGGAAATCACCACACCGTAGGAATTACGGTAAAGAAGTTCGACCAGCTCCCGGCGAATCTTGTCGTCCTGCACGGCGGCGCTCATAGCCAAGTCCATAGGGTGCGGCAGCCATCACGAAACGTTACTTGTCGGGACGGCGCACTGTTTTGCACAATCAGACCTATAGAGAATCGACATTGTTTCATAGCGTCAGTGCCATATGACCCGCATGCTCACAGCCATTCTCGCCGATGACCATGCCATCGTGCGCGAGGGCCTGAAGCTCCTCATCTCGGCGATCGACGGGGTCTCGGTGATCGGCGAGGCGGCCGATGGCGATGCACTGACCAAGCTGCTGCGGGTCACCCACGCCGACCTCCTCGTCCTCGATCTCGGCATGCCCGGCGTCGCCGGTATCCAGGCGATCCCCGACATCAAGGCCGCGGCGCCGCGCATGAAGATCCTGGTGCTGACGGCCAATGTCGAGCCGCGCACCGTGCGCGCGGCGCTCGCGGCGGGCGCGTCTGGCTATCTGACCAAGGATGGCGAGCCGGAGGAGTTCGCCGATGCCGTCGCCGCGCTCCAGCGCGGCGAAACCTATCTTGCCCGCACCATACGCTTCGCCATCGGCGACGGGAGCTGCGGCGAACCGCCGCCCGACAGCCGGACCGTCGTATCGCCGATCCCGCTGACGCGGCGTGAACGGCAGGTGCTTTCGCTCATCGCCCAGGGCATGACGGCGCGCGCCATGGCCGAGCGGCTCGGCATCAGCCCGCTGACGGCCCGCAAGCATCGGGAAAACCTGATGGGCAAGCTCAATCTGCACAGCGCGGCGGAGCTTGCCGCCTATGCGGTCCGCCTCGGCCTGCCGACGGGCTGACCCCTCCTCCCGGCGAAGGGCCTAGCGCCCGACGCAGCCAAGTAAAGCTGCGGCCCGCGCAACCATGCCATGCAGCCCTTCCGGCCCGGACGCATGGACGCCGGCGGCGCGCTGGTGCCTAATCACGCCGCTTCGCCTCCGCTGGAGCGGGCCTGATCCGGACAAGACGGCAGCAGCCGCGCGGAACCGCTCCACCGGCCTGTTGTGTTGGACTTTTCGTCTCGCGGGAGAGGGACGTCATGGGTCAGACCAACCGGGCGCTGAAAGCGCTCGCCTTCGCTGCTCCGCTCGCGGCCCTGCTCGTGCTCTGGGCCGCGGTCATACCGCTGTTCGCCGTCTCGCCGCAGATCTTTCCCGATATCGTCTCGGTCGCACGCGCCGGATGGGACAGCCTCGCCGACGGATCGCTCGTGCAGCATGTCGGCGCGAGCCTTGCCCGCGTCGCGGTCGGCACGGTTCTCGCCATCCTGGTCGGCGTGCCGCTCGGCATCGCCATGGGCGTCAGCCGCGGCATCTCGGCCTTCCTGACCCCGCTCCTGCGCTTCTTCTCCGTGCTGGCGGGCATTGCCTGGATCCCGATCGCGACGCTCTGGTTCGGCTACGGTTTCGGCGCCATCGTCTTCGTCATCTTCAACGCGGTCTTTTTCGTCGTCACCTACAATACGCTGCTCGGCGTCTCGACCATTCCGATGCCGCTGCGCCATGCCGCGGCCTCGCTTGGCGCGCGCCCTCTCGCGCTCGTCACCGACGTGCTGGTGCCGGGCGCCCTGCCCAATATCGTCACCGGCATCCGCACGGGACTGGGCTTCGCCTGGCGCGGCCTGATCGCCGCCGAGATGATCGCCACCAATGTCGGCCTCGGCTACATGCTGTTCGTGGCGCGCGACTTCTATCGCACCGAAGTCATCGTCTTCGGCATGGTCATCATCGGCCTCATCTGGCTGGCCATCGACCGGCTGATCCTCGCGCCGCTCGAACGCACGACCATCGAGCGCTGGGGCATGGTGCGCCCGGCATGAACGCGCTGCTCAGGACCTATGGCGCCTATGTCAGGACGACCCATCGCTTCCCGGTGCTGCAGACCATCGTGCCGTTCATCCCGGTCGTGGTCCTGTGGGCCGGCATCGCCGAGTCCGGCCTCTTCCCGCGCGCCTTCTTCCCCGGTCCCGCAGACGTCATCCGCTCGTTCGGCGATCTCGTCTACAAGGGCATACTGCCGGACTATCTGGCCGACAGCGTCGGCCGCCTGATCGTCGGCGCCGGCATCGGCATGGCGCTGGCCATTCCGCTCGGCCTGCTGGTCGGCCTCAACGCCCGTGCCCATGCCGTGCTGTCGCCACCGCTCCTGTTCTTCCAGGCGATCGGCGACATCGCCTGGCTGCCGATCCTGATCATCTGGTTCGGTTTCGGCTTCACCACCATGACCTTCGTCATCGTCTACACCGTGCTGTTTCCCGTGGTGATCAGCACCGTGCTCGGCGTGCGCTCGGTGCGCCAGGACCTGATCCGCGCCGCGCAGTGCCTCGGCGCCTCGCCCCCGCGCATCCTCCTCGAGGTGATCCTGCCCGGCGCCCTGCCGAACATCGTCACGGGCCTGCGCAACGGGCTCGGCTACGGCTGGCGCGCGCTGATCGCCGCGGAAATGATCGTCGGCACGAGCGGCATCGGCTTCCTGATGTTCGATGCCCGCCGGGCCGGCTCGGTGGTCGAGATCGTGCTCGGCATGATCGTGCTGGGCATCCTCTGGTACATCGTCGATGCCTGGGTGCTGGCCCCCATCGAACGCATGACCGGGCAGCGCTGGGGACTGGTCACGCGATGAAGACGCTCAGCCTCAAATCCCTGTCGAAGACCTATTTCGACGCCTATGCCGGCACCCAAGTCACCGCCGTCCGCGACGTCAGCCTCGACATTGCCGAAGGCGAGTTCGTCGCGATCGTCGGGCCGTCCGGCTGCGGCAAGTCGACCATCCTCAACATGATCGCCGGCTTCATTCCGGCAAGCGGCGGCGAGATCCTGGTCGGCGGCCGGCTGGTCAAGGGACCTGGGCCCGACCGGGGCGTGGTGTTCCAGTCCTTCGCCCTGTTTCCATGGAAGACGGTCATCGACAATGTCGGCTTCGGGCCGAAAATGCGCGGCGTGCCGAAGGCCGAACGCGACGCCATCGCGCGTGAATACCTGGCCCTGGCCGGCCTGACCGAGGCCGCCGGACGCTATCCGAACGAACTTTCGGGCGGCATGCAGCAGCGTGTCGGTGTCGTCAGGGCGCTCGCCAACGAGCCCGACGTCCTGCTGATGGACGAGCCCTTCGCCAGCGTCGACGCACAGACCCGGATGACCTTGCAGGAGGAGCTCACCCGGATCTGGCAGGAGCGCCGGCCGACCGTGCTGTTCATCACCCACGACGTCGCCGAGGCGGTGTTCCTGGCGAGCCGCGTCATCGTCCTGTCGAGAGGCACGGTGAAAGCCGAGGTCGAGATCGACCTGCCCCGCCCCAGGACCTGGGACAGCCTCGCGCACGACAACGGGTTCAAGGACCTTTCCGCCGAGATCCTCGGCCTGGTGAGGACGGCATGACCCTCGTCCGCGCCGCCCTCGCCTCGACCAGGCTGCGCATCCTCGTTGCGCTCGGCCTCCTCTATCTTGCCTGGCAGGCGTGGCTTGTGATCGCGGCGCCGGCCAAGATCGCCGACGGCTTTCCGGATCGCGCGCGGGTCAACGCGCTGATCACGCTGCCCTTTCCGCCCGAGCGCTTCCACATCCAGCTGTTCCAGCGCCACGGCCGCGTGTCGGGCACCGACGGCAATACGGTGGAGTTGCGCGGCATTGCCCGGGGCGACCTGACCGCCATCGCCCGGCTCTATTGGGTCAGGCGGATCGAACCATTGAGGGAGGGAGCATCATGATCACGCGCAGAACCATGGTGACCGGGGCGCTCGCCGCGCCCGGCCTCGCCGCAGCCGGCGCCAAGGCGCAGACGATGACCAAGCTCAAGGCCGGCATGGTCACCGGCATCGACCAGATCGGCCTGCCGATCGCGCTGGAGCGCGGCTTCTTCGAAAAGGCCGATCTCGACGTCGCCATCGCACGTCCCTATGCCACCGGCGTCGATGCGCTGAATGCGCTGCAGGCCGGCGAAAGCGAGATCGTGCAAGTCGGCGTTCCCATGATTGGCGCCGTGCTGCGCGGCATGGACCTCGTCGCGCTCGGCAATTACAGCGGCAATGCGACCCAGCGCGGCTCCGACGCCACCATGGCGCTGATCGCGCGCGACGGCTCGGGCATCGACAAGGCCAATCTGGCGAGCCTGAAGGGCAAGCGGATCGCCGCCTCGTTCGGCACCATCAACCACCTCTACATTCTCGCCCTGCTGGAAAAGGCCGGCCTCGCCCCATCCGACGTGACGCTGGTGAACACACCGCCGCCGGACATGACGGTCGCCCTGCTCGCCCGTGGCATCGACGCCTTCTCAGGCTGGGATCCCTGGCCGATCGTCGCGCTGAAGGATGTGCCGGGGTCCTATGAGGTGGCGCGCGGCGGCAACGTCATCGCCTATGTCGGATTCAACGTGGCCCTGCGTCCGTGGATCGAGCGGAACGGCCCGACGATCGAAAAGTTTCTGGCGGCGGTCGCCGAGGCGGACCAGTGGATGCGCAAGAATCCCAAGGCCGCGGCCCAGGTCGCCACCCGCTGGATTCCCGGCCTCAAGGCCGACATCGCCGAGGCGGCCATGGAGTTCAACATCCAGCAGGCCGACCGACGCCTTTCGGCCAACAATTACCGGGCCCTGTGGAGCGCGGTGGACCGTCTGCACCGCCTCGGCTTCGTGCGCGCCACCTTCGACGTCAACAAGCACTTCGAGCCGCGCCACATCCTCAAGGTCATGGCCGACAAGCCGGCGCTGTTCGCCGACCTGCCACCGATCCCCGCCGATGCCGCCATCGGGCCAGGTTTCGTCTTCGCCCCCTGAGGCCCGTCCGGTCAGCGCTTGTTCCAGAAGTCCATCAGCCGGGCGAGGATCGGCCGGGTCAGCTTGTTGTCGCTGCCGGCAACCGCGATGATGGCGATGCCGCGCTGCGGCAGGCAATAGATGGTGGCGAGCTCGTTCGAGGGCGTCGTGCCGAACACCGATGCCGGCGCGTCCGGCATCGCGGCGAGGCCGGCTTGCGCGATCACGGCGCGGCCGAGCGCACGGCACCCGTCGAGAGTCGCGCCTGCTCGCAGTTCGACCTCGTTCATGCTGATGCCGGTCGCTCCCACCGCGCCTGGAAACGCCAGGACCAAACCGAAGCCCAGGACTGCCGCAAGCTTGCCCATTGCGCTTCCCCCCGCGAGGCCATGCTGCCCCGGTCGATATGACGCAACGGAAACTTGGCTGCAAGAAGGCCGCAGCTCAGGCGAGGCGTCTTGCCTTCAGCCAGAGGAACAGTGGCATGCGCATGGACTGGCGAAAGGCGACATGCCCGTCGACCGGCGTCGGCAGCGGCTCGCGCAGCGCCGAGATGGCAAGCCCGGCCTGCTCCAGCGCCCCGGCATAGACCTCGAGCGGCTGCGACCAGCCGGCAAAGGCCATGGTCAAGCCATCGCGCGTCTCGCTGCCCTCGAACCGCTCGCGGCCGTAATAGGAGCCTTCGACGATGAACGGCGCGTCCGGCTGAGCGCCGGCGAAGCGCCCGCGGTCGCGGAACGGATGGACGAGCGAGATCAGCACCGTCCCGCCCGGGGCCAGCACGCGCGCCATTTCGGTGACTGCGCCCGGCATGTCCTCGACATCCATCAGCACGTTGTAGGCAACGACGAGATCGAAGCTGCCCGCCGCGAAGGGCAGGTCGGCGGCCGGCGCCACCGCATAACGATCTGCCGAATTCGCCGCGCGCGCCGCCTCGACCAGCGCGGCGACCGCATCGGTCGCGGTGACGTGGTGGCCGAGCTCCCTCAGGAGGCGGGATACCCTGCCCTCACCGCAACCGACTTCAAGCGCCCGTGCCGCGCCCCGGCCGACAAAGGCGCTCAGCGCGTCACGATAGTACCAGAAAGCATCATGGCCCGGCCTCCGCGCCCATTCGGTCCAGGCAGCGGCGACGCTGGCCCAATGGGCGCTGTCGGGTGGTTCAGTCATGCAGCCCTCCTGCCGGATCGGGCGCAGAGGGATAGACCATTGCCGCTGCCGCCGATAGTCCGCGGTCAATGCCCGGCCGGCTCGTAGGTCAGGATCACCGCGCCGGTGTCGAGCGCCCGGTTCTCGACAAGCGTCAGCGCACGTCGCTCATAACCGCCCTTGAACAGGGCATTGCCCGCTCCGAAGAGCTGCGGCACCACCAGAAGCCGATACCGATCGACGAGACCGAGCCGCATGAAGGTCGCGGCGATGCCGGCGCCGCCAAACATCATGAGATCCTTGCCCGGCTGCCGTTTCAGCGCGGCCACCTCGCCGACGATGTTGTCGGTCACCACCCGGCTGTTGCTCCAGGTCACCGTGCGCGGCGCGCGTGAAAAGACCACTTTCGGCAGGCTGTTCATCGCCTTCGCGACATCGCGCTGCGCCGGCGGCGTTGCCGGGTCTGCCTCCGCGGCCGGCCAGTAGCTCGCCATGAAATCGAAGCAGACGCGGCCGAACAGCAGGCCGCCGGCATGGGCGATCGCATGGCCCGCCCAGAACCGGTCGAGGTCCTCCGACCAGGCCGGTGGAACGAACTCTCCGTTCGGCGCCTCGATGAAACCGTCGAGGCTGATCATCATCGATAGAACGACCTTGCGCATCGATATCTCCTCATGGCCCGGGCGGTCGACGCGCCGAAGACGGCGGTCCCCGCAAACCGCTTGTAATTTGCAAGCAATTGCCCCCTAGTCCAACCAGTGCGATAATGCAAGCGGTTTTGGATAATGCGCGGAGAGAACCATGGACGATGCCCACAGGTCCGGTTGCCCGATCAATCTCTCGCTCGAGATCTTCGGGGACAAATGGAGCCTGCTGGTCATCCGAGACATCATCTTCGGCAACCGCCGGCACTTCCGCGAGCTGATGCGTTCGGAGGAAGGCATCTCCTCCAACATCCTGGCCGACCGCCTGAAGATGCTGGTCGAGATGGGCATGCTGACCAAGTCCGACGATCCCAGCCACAAGCAGAAGGCGCTCTACAGCCTGACGGAGATGGCGATCAGCACCTTGCCGATCCTCGCCAATCTCGCCGCCTGGGGCCGGCGCTGGCTGCCGGTCAGCGAGGAACTGAGCATCAGAGCCCAATTGATCGAGGAAGGCGGCCCGGAACTCTGGGAGCGGTTCATGGCGGAACTGCGCGAGGAACATCTCGGCATTCCGCTGGCGGACGGCCCGCACTCGCCCACCGTGCGGGAGACATTGCAGGCAGCCTATCTGGAAGTGGTGGCGCGCCGGGCCGCGGCCGAACCCGCGACGCCCGCGCGCAAGGCCTCCTGAGCCAGGGCTTTTTCGCTCAGTCGAAGGTCACGACGACCGGTTGATGGTCGGATGCCCTGGTCGCGAGATCATAGTCGATCGAGGCAAGCCGACCGGCGACGTCGCCGGTCGCGAACACGAAATCGCAGCAGTGGGGCGCGCCGTAGGTCTGGTCATAGAGGCAGAACGACGGCGGGTGAGCCTCGTTCGGGTGGGCCTTGCGCCAGAGGTCGACGAGGGCCGGCGTGCCATCGTCGAACGGCGCCTCGAGACGTGCCTTCGAGGGATCGTCGGGTTTCATGTTGAAATCGCCGCACAGGATGGCCGAGGCGACGACCGGTTGGGGCGAGAACGGCGCGATGCCGCCTGCGAGCGGCGGCCGGGCGGTCCGCGCGGCGGTGTCGGCATGGATGGCGCGGATGCTCTCCACTTGCGCGGCGCGCAGCACGGTGTGGGAATATTCGAGATGCGTGGTCATCACGCGCACCGGGCCGAAGGGCGCGTCGATCATCGCATCGATCATCAGTCGCGGCATGGATCGCGCCTCGGCCGCCTTCCAGGCCAGCGTATGGCGGAACACCTGGCCGACCGGCAGGCGCGACAGCAGCGCATTGCCGAAACGGCGCCGGCCGCCGGCGCCATCAGGCACGTCGACGGCGGCGCCTTCGATCAGCGTATAGCCGGGCAGAAGATCGGCGAAGGCGGCGAACTGGTTCTCGCCGGCGCTGCCTTCGAGGTCGGGATAGTTGTCCGCCACCTCCTGCAGGCACAGCACGTCGAAGTCGGCGAGCGCGCGGGCATGCGCGACGATCCGCCCGAGGTCGAAGCGGCCGTCGACGCCGAGTCCCCACTGGATGTTCCAGGTGACGAGTTTCATCGCAATGTCTCCGGCGGACGGAAAGCCTTCATCACGGCGCCTACTTGATGCCGGCGCGCATGAAGCTCTGGACGAACTGGCGCTGGAACAGCAGGAAGCCGACGAGCAGCGGCGCGGCGGTGAGCAACGTCGCCGCGCAGATGATCGACCAGTCGACCCCCTGGTCGGTCGACGAGAAGACCTGCAGGCCGACGGTTAGCGGCCGTGCCTCCACCGAATTGGTGACGATCAGCGGCCAGAGGAAATTGTTCCAGTGATAGCTGACCGATACCAGGCCATAGGCGACATAGACCGGCCTGCCGAGCGGCACATAGACCCGCCAGAGCACCTGCAGGGGCGTCGCCCCCTCCACTCGCGCGGCGTCGTCGAGCTCGCGCGGCACGGTCTTGAAGGTCTGCCGCAGCAGGAAGATGCCGAAGGCGGAGGCCATGTAGGGCAGGCCGATGGCGGGGATGGAATCGAGAATGCCGATCCGGCTCATGGTCCGGTAATTCTCGACGATCAGCACGTCCGGCATGATCATGAGCTGGGCGAGGACAAGCGCGAAGACGAGCCCCTGGCCCGGGAATTCGTAACGCGCGAAGGCATAGGCCGCGAGCGTGCACAGGACGAGCTGGCAGGCGAGGATCAGCGTCACCAGGACAAAGGTGTTGAGGAAATAGCGGCCGAACGGCGCGGCGTCCCAGGCGCGCACGAAATTGCTCAGCGTCAGCGGCGCGAACAGCGCGAAGCGCGTCGAGAATTCCGGCGGATGGAAGGCGGTCCAGACCGCATAGGCGAGCGGCGCGATCCAGAGGATGGCGAGGAGCCAGCAGCCCGCCGTCTCCAGGATGCGGGCGAGGCCGCGCGGCGCATAGACATCGTTCATGACCGCACCCCCGTCATCGGTAGTGCACCCGCCGCTCGATAAGGCCGTATTGGACGAGTGCGATCAGCGCGAGCAGGGCGAGCAGCACGACGGTCAGCGCCGCGGCATAGCCGGTGTCCCAGAAGCTGAAGCCGACCTGGTAGATGTAATAGAGCAGCAGCGCGGTGGCATTATCCGGCCCGCCGCGCGTCATGACGAAGATATGGTCGATCGTGCGGAACGCGCCGATCACCGCATTGACCAGCACGAACAGCGTGGTCGGCATCAGGAGTGGAAACTGGATGCGCCGGAAGTAGGTCCAGCGCGAGGCTCCCTCCAGCGCCGCCGCCTCGGCAAGGCTCGGCGAGATCGTCTGCAGCGCGGCGAGATAGAAGATCATGAAGAAGCCGGCCTCCTTCCAGACCGCCACCACCGTCACCGCAAACAGCGCGGTGTCCTTGGAGCCGAGCCAGTTGGGCGAGACGATGCCGAACGTGCCGAGGATCTGTGCCAGCAGGCCATATTGCGGCGTGTAGAAGAACAGCCAGATATTGGCGACCGCGATCATCGGCAGCACGGTGGGCGTGAAATAAGCCATGCGTGCCAGCGTTCGTCCGGCGATCCGGTCGTTGACCCAGACCGCCATCAGAAGCGCCAGCGCGATCGACACCGGAATGGTGCCGATCGCGAACCAGACATTGTTGACCATGGCCTGCCAGAACACCGGGTCGGTCAGCATCTGCTCGAAATTGCCGCCCCCGATGAAACGCGTGGGACGACGCGGCCGCGGTGTCGAGTAGAAGCTCTCGATGATGGTGGCGACTGCCGGCCAATGGGTGAACGCCACCAGCAGGGCCAGCGACGGCCCCAGCATCAGCCAGGCATGGATCCAGGCGCGCTTCGGCGCAGTCGTCATGTCGCCGTCCGGTTCAGCGGTAGCTTCTCAGGATCCGCTCGGCTTCCGCCTGGGCATCCTTCATGGCGGCCTCCGGCGCCTTGGTGCCGGTGAGCGCCGCCTGCAGGCCGTCGTTCAGCGCCTTGGTGACCCGCTGGTTCTCGTGCGTCGACAGTTCCGCGACGGCGAACTCCAGCTGGTCGCGCGCGACCGCGGCGGCCGGGAAGCCCTGGACATAGTCCTTCATGACCTGCGTCTCCCAGGCATCCTTGCGGGTCGCGACATAGCCGGTGTCGATGCCCCATTTGGCGGCGCGCTCCGGCGTCGTGATCCACTGGATGAACTTGAACGCGGCTTCCTGCTCGGCGCGCGACGCCTTCTTCGACAGGTAGAAATTGCCGCCGCCGGTCGGGCTGCCCCGCCGCTTGCCGGCCGGCAGCATGCCGACCCCGAAGGGAAACTTGGCATTGGCGCGGACGCTGGTGAGATTGCCCGTCGTCGTCCACATCATGGCGCATTTGCGCTCGAAGAAATCGCGCGGCGTGGTGCCCCATTCGACGATCCCCGTCGGATGGACCTTGTGCTTGCGGGAGAGGTCGACCCAGTATTGCAGCGCCTCGATCACGCCCGGCGCGTCGAAGCTCGTGCGATTGCCGGCGCTGTTCATCAGGATGGCGCCGGCCTGGGTCGTCAGCCCCTGGAACAGCCAGTAGGGAAAGCCGGAAGCCGGGATCTGCAGGCCCCACTGGCTGGTGTTGGCGCCGTCGCGCTTGGTCAGCTTCTCGGCAAAGGCCACCTGCTCGGCCCAGGTTGCCGGCGGCTTTTCCGGATCGAGGCCGGCCTCCTTGAAGGCGTCCTTGTTCCAGTAGAGCACGACGGTCGAGCGCTGGAACGGAATGCCCCAGGTCTTGCCCTCGGTCTGGCTGTTTTCCATGAACCCAGGGAAGAAGCTCTTGAGCCAGGCGCGGTCCGCATCGGTGCGGATGAAGTCGTCAAAGGGCACGATCGCCTCTTCGTCGATCAGGGTGAACATGTCGGTCGACAGCAGCACCGAGGTCACCGGCGGCGTGCCGCTCTTATGCGCGGTCAGCGCCTTGACGATCGTTTCCTGATAGGTGCCGGCATAGATCGGCTTCAGCGCGATTGCAGGATTTTCCTTTTCGAAATCGGCAGCATAGCTGTCGATCAGCCGGGTGATCGGCCCGCCAACCGCGACCGGATAGAAAAACGACACCTCGGTGCGTCCTTGCGCGAGCACCGGCGCGGCGAGGCTGGCAGTGGCGGCCGCGGCCGCGCCCTTGAGAACGGCGCGGCGATCGACGATGCGGGTCATGATCTTCCCCTCACAAGAGTTTGTTTGCCGGCGAGCTTATCCGGATTTTCGCGGCCGGCCAGGTGTCACGCGATCCGACGACCGCTCACCGTGTCGAAATGGTGGGTGTCGGCGAGGTTCCAGTCGAGGCGAACATCGTCGCCTTCACCGAGCCCGGCCTTGCCGGGCACCCGCACAAGGCAGTTCGCCTGGTCCGCTCCGGCACCGACGCGGACATCGACGAGACTGTCGGCGCCGAGATATTCAACCGCCGTGACAGTGCCGTGAATGCCGGCCTCGCCGAGACGGATATGTTCCGGCCTGATGCCCAGCGACACGCTCGCCGCGTCGTGGGTCGCCGGCGCGAACCGTTTTCCCTCGCCGCCGAGCAGCGCGAGCGGCACCACGTTCATCGGCGGCGTGCCGACGAAGCGGGCCGTGAAGACGGTCGCCGGCCGGCCGTAGAGCTCGTCGGGCGTGCCATATTGCTCGACACGGCCCTGCCGCATCAGCACGATCCGGTCGGCCATGGTCATGGCCTCGACCTGGTCGTGGGTGACATAGATCATGGTCACGCCCAGCCGGCGCTGCAGGCCACGGATCTCCCGGCGCATGTCGAGGCGCAACTGCGCGTCGAGGTTCGACAGAGGTTCGTCCATCAGGCAGACCGGCGTCTGAGCCACGATCGCCCGGCCGAGCGCGACCCGCTGCTGCTGGCCTCCCGACAATTGCGACGGCTTGCGGTCGAGCAGCGCGGCGAGGCCAAGCATGTCGGCCGCGCGCTTCAGCCGGTCGCTGCGCTCGGCTTTCGGCACCTTGCGCACTTCGAGGCCGAACAGGATGTTCTGGGCGACGGTCAGGTGCGGAAACAGCGCGTAGCTCTGGAACACCATCGAGACGCCGCGCTCGGCAGGCCCGGCATGCGTCACGTCGCGGGCAGCGATATGGATGGTTCCCGCCGTCGATTGCTCAAGCCCGGCGATCAACCTGAGGGTCGTCGACTTGCCGCAGCCCGACGGGCCGAGCAGCGCGACAAGATGCCCGGGCGCGACCGAAAAGGACACGTCGTTCACCGCCGTCTGGCCGTTGAAGGCTTTGGTGACCCCCTGCAACTCGACCTCGGCCACGGCGCCTCCTGGATTCGCTGGACGAAAGGGTAGCGGACGGTAAAGCATTTTTTCCCGGCCCGGGTATCGTTCACGCACAGAAAATTCTCTCGCCCCTCAGCTCGCGATCCATCGCGACGCCTGCGGACGGCGCCGGGCGAGCAGCAGGAGCAGGACGAGCGCCGTCGTCGAGCAAAGCGCGGCAAGGCCCAGCACGGCATTGGCGCCCACGGCGGTGAGCAGGCCGGCGAGCAGCGGCGGCGCGAGCGCCGAGATCAGGTTGAGCGGCAGGGAGATGTGCGCGACTGCCTCGGCATAGGCCGCCCTGTCGTAGAAGGCGAGCGGAATGGTGGCGCGGGCGACCGCGAGCGCGCCACTGCCGAGACCGTAGATGAGGATGAAGGCTGCGATGGACCAGGCGGAGCCACCACCGAACATCATCACCGCCATCGCGACCGGCAGCGCGACACCGGCAACGAGGCCAGTGGTGACACCGTCCCAGCGTCCGCCGCCGACGAGGTCGAGCGCGCGCGCAGAGATCTGGACGAGGCCGAGCGTCGAGCCGAAGGCAATGGCCTGTGTCGCCGTCAACCCCTGCGCCTTGAGCAGCTCGATCAGAATGGCGGCGAAACCGAAGGTGACGAAGGCATTCAGCGCAATGCCGGCAACGATCAGGAAAAAGGTCTGGCGATCGCGGATGACGGATGCCGGCTTCGCGCCTCCGGTCGCGGCGATTCCGCCCATCGCGTCGGCCGGCCGCCGCGGCAGGCCGAAAGCATAGAGCGGAAGGCAGGCGAGGATCATGGCGGCGGCATAGACGAGGCTGGTCGCCCGCCAGCCTGCCGCATCGGCGAGAATCGCCGTCGTCGGCCAGAAGATGCTGCTCGACAGGCCAGTGATCACCATCAGCGCGCCGATCGCGCTCTTCGACTGCGGACCGGCAATCTCGTTGAGCGCGACATAGGCCGAGGTCGTCAGCATGGCCGCACCGGCCGTGCCGAGGACGGCCCATGCAGCGAAGTAGACGATTGGCTCCCGCGCCAGCGCCAGCATGACGAAACCTGGAGCGGCCAGCGCCGCCCCGCTCATCATCATCAGGCGCGCGCCGAACCGCGGCAGCGCCTTGGCAAGAACCGGCGCCCACAGGCCCATCACCACATAGAGCACCGAGCTGCCGGCAAAGACGGTGGCAAGATCGATCCCGAGGTCGGCGGCGATCTGACGTCCGACAATGGCAGGCAGACCGACCGTGCCCCAGCCGATCACCTGCGCGAGCGCAAGCACGGCCAGGGCACGAAGAACGGGCGCATCGAAACCACGGAACGGCACGTCGGACTATCCGGCTGCAAAAAAGCTGCTTTAGCCGGCAACCGGTGTCGATCCGATGACACCGGTCAACCGACCGCCGGTCCCCGCACCTGCAGCGCGAAGGCGATGCTGAGCGCGGCCGTGCCGGCGACGGCGGCAAGTGTTCGGACGTGGTTCCAGAAGGTCCAGTCGACGAGGTAGCGCTGCCAGAAGGCTTCGGCTTCGGCGCCGGCCGGATCGAGCGCCTCCAGGGCATTGTTCAGCGGCACATTGAAGGCCATCGTGACGATGAAGGTGCCGAACACATAGAGGAGGCAGCCGGCGATCAGCCAGAGGCTGCCGGGTTCCGACCAGCGGAACAGCGCCGTCAGCGCCAGCAGGCCGCCGACCACCGCCGTGCCGGCAAAAATGCCGAGGAAGCCCGGGTTGAGCACGACGATGTTGATGGAACGCATCGCCGCCAGGCCGGCGCCCGGCGAAATGCGCGCCAGCGCCGGCATGACGAAGTTCGAGAAGGCAAAAAAGACCCCGCCGATCAGGCCGCTGCCGAGGGCGGTGGCAAGGGTGAGGCTCAGCACCATGCGATCAATCATCGGAATGCCTCCAGCGTGACGGGGTGGGCCTGACAAAAATATGAGCACTACTCACATTTGCAAATGTGATAAATCCTCATATTCTTGACGTCAAGCCCTGCGCGGAGATTTTGCATCGTGACCGACCTTCCCTCCCCGACGGCCGCCGCCGCGCCGCTGCGGCGACGGCCGAGCCAGGCGCGCAGCAAGGAGCGGGTGGAACGGATCCTGACGGTTGCGCGGGAACTGATCGCCACCCGCGGCAGCGAGGCGCTGCGCATGGCCGAAGTCGCCGATGCCGCGGGGATCTCGATCGGCTCGCTCTATCAGTATTTTCCGGACAAGGCGGCGATCATCCGCACGCTGGCCGAGCGGTACAATCTGCAGGAGCAGGCCTGCATTCAGGCCGCGCTCGATGCGGTGCGCGACCCGGCGGGGCTGCGCCGGGCCCTCGCCGGACTCGTCGACGACTATTATGCGCTGTTCCAGGCCGAGCCCGCGATGCGCGACATCTGGTCGGGCACGCAAGCCGATCCGAGCCTGCGCGACATCGATCTGGCCGCGACCCGCCTGCTCGGCGACATGCTGGCGGCGGCGCTCATCCGCCTCCAGCCCGAGGCCGATGCGGAGGAGCTGCGCATATCGGCCTTCCTGACCATGCACATGGCCGGCGCCACCGTCCGGCTCGCCATCGCCCTCGAACGATCCGAAGGCGACGCGCTGATCGCAGCCCTCAAACGGATGATGATGCGGGAACTGCTGCCGGTCTGAGCGGCAGCAGCCGGTCAGCTCCTGAGGATCGCCTCGACGGTCTCCTGCACGTCGAGCGCCTCGGAGAGGGTTGCCAGGTGATGCGGCTCGCCGCGCACCAGGCGTGCGACGCCCTCGAGCTGGTGCTTGAGCGTCAGCGGCCGCATCTTGTCGTTCGGCAGCGCCGCGGGATCGCGCTGCCAGTTGCCGTCGGGACCGCGGCGCTCGGCGACCGACCAGTCGCAGAGGCGGACCGCACCGGCCTCGCCCTCCAGCATCCAGATATTGTGGTCGTCCTTGGCGGTCGTGCCGACGCTGCCGGCGAGCGTGACCGGCACGTCTCCGGCGCGCAGCTGCGCGCTGATGCGGCGCTCCGCCTTGCCGGCCTCGGGAAAGGCTGCCTCGGCCTTCAGGCCGTTCAGTGGTCCGACGAGGCGGCGCGAGAGAAACAGGAAATGGGAGACCACCTCGCGGGTGAAGCCCCCCTCCGCCGGCCGATCCAGCCAGCCTGCCGCATCGACCTGCCAGGACCGTGGCCAGGTTGCAAAGGCGACGTCGATCGTGACGCCCGTGATGCGGCCGACAGCCCCCTCGCCGATCCACCGCCGCACCGTCGCGACCGCCGGCGAGGAAGCGAAGGGAAAGTTGACGGCGCCGCGCCCACCAGCCTCCGCGACGAAGGCCCGCGCCGCAGCGACGTCGACGGCGAGCGGCTTTTCGCAGAACACCGTCTTGCCGGCAGCAAGCGCCGCCCGCGCATGACCAAGATGCGAGGCCGGCGGCGACGCGACATAGACGCAGTCCGCGGCGGCCACCACCGCCGCGGCATCGGCAAGGCGCGGCACCGCCGGCAGCGCGGCTTCCATGCGCGCCATCGCCGCCGCGGACGGGTCCCAGATACCGGCCGCGGTGACGAGCTCCGCCGGCTGGTCGAGAATCGCGCGCAGGAGGCGCTCGCCCATGATGCCGGCGCCGATGATTCCGATGGATACGCTCATGTCGCACACTTTCCTTTGGACAGGACGCCCTGACGCGCCGGGGGGCGATGTCAGGGCAATTGGCTGAGCAGGGCCGGCCCCTCGCCCGGCGTGATCAGCGTCGGCCACTGGTTCGATCCGAACGGCACGAGCGGCGGCAGGAACGGCGTCATGCCCCGCTTCGTCGCCTCCGCGGCGATGGCGGCCCGGGCATCGCCGCCCATCAGCTCATAGTCCATGACGGCTGCATTGCCGAAGAACAATGCGCCGACCGTGCGGTCGCCGACGATGCGGGTGAGCGATTGCAGCATGTCCTCCGGCGTCGTGGTGAACGAGATCGTCTCGATCAGCATCAGCCGCGTATTGATGGCCTGCGGGCCGAAATATTGCGCCAGCACGGCGTAGAGGATGTTGTTCTGGCGCGCGACATAGATCGTGTTGCTGGCGGCATAGGCCTTGTCCCAGTCGGCGCCGAGCATCGCCTTCCAGCCGGCGACCACCTCCATCCAATGGGCAACCTGCGTCTGAGCGGCCCAGGCGATGACCTTCTTCAGACGCGGGCCCTGCTCCGCCGTGAAGGCCTTCACCACGTCGTAGGCGACATGGCCCCTGGCGAAGCAGGCATCGATGAAGGCAATGTTGGCTGCCAGCAGCTCGCGCACCGCCGGACGCCAGTCCTCGCGCATGCCGGTGGCGTCGAGTCCGTCGAGGGCGGCCTGCAACCGTGCCCGAAAGGCCGCCATGGGCGCGCGCCAGGACTGATCGGCGGGCTTGTCGATATGGGGCGCCGCCATGACCGGCAGGACCATCGTGCTGTGGCCGACCGACTTGAGAAGCTGGTAGACGATCGGCACGGACGGCGCCTCGACCGGCGCCATGCCCGGCCGGTAGAGGATGAAGCGGCCGCCGGCCCCGGTGAACAGCGCCAGGATCACCGGGTGCTGGGCGAGAATGTTGGAGCGGAACACCTTCGACGCGTCGTCGTAGAGCCCGAACATGGCCCGGTTCAGGTCCAGCACGTTGCCGCGCGCGGTCGCGGCCGCGTCGGGCCGCTCGCCGCCGACGACGATGCCCATATAGGACGGCAGCTCTGCGGCGCCCGACGGCACGGCCGACGCCATCAGCGCGGCGCCAAGAAGGGCGGCGCCAAGAAGGGCGACGCCAAGAAGGGCGGCGCCGGCTCGGCGCGCCCGGGAACCCGTTGTCATTGAATGCCCCTCCCCCAAAAGGCACGGCCGCGGCAAGCGATTCGGCCGAGCTCCTTTTCTAGCACGGGACCTAGCGGGGCGCGCCGCCCGGCGCCCGCTAGCCGCCGCCGAAGAAGAAGACGACACGCAGGAGATGGGTGTAGTCCGCCTCGGCCACCATCATGGCGACGAAGACCAGGATGGCGACCGGTGGCACCAGGATCGCATAGGACAGGGCGAGGCGCTCCCAGGCCATATGCATGAAGATCGCGACGATGAGGCCCGCCTTCAGCACCATGAAGATGAGGATCAAGGTCCAGCGCAGGTAGCCCTGCACGTGGAAATAGTCGACCGCATAGGAGCCGGCGGACAGGACGAAGAGCCAGCCCCAGACCACCAGATAGAGCTTGATCGGGTGGTGCTGGCCCTGCGCCTCCGTGGTGGCCGGGCGCGCCGCGTGGGGAGCGCCCGCATCGAGCGCCGTGTCATGTCCTCCGGTCAAGGGCTGCGTCGTCATGGCGTGCTCACCACAAATAGAAGAAGGCGAAGATGAAGACCCACACGAGATCGACGAAATGCCAGTAGAGGCCGGTGATCTCGACGATCTCGTAGTGACCGCGGCGGCTCGTGAAAAAACCGCGCCGCCCCGTGTCGTAATCGCCGCGCCAGACCTTGCGCGCGACGATCAGCAGGAAGATCACGCCGATCGTGACATGGGTGCCATGGAAGCCGGTGATCATGAAGAAGGTCGAGCCGAACTGCGCGGCGCCCCATGGATTTTCCCAGGGACGGACGCCTTCGGAAATGAGCTTGGTCCATTCGAAGGCCTGCATGCCGACGAAGGTCGCGCCAAAGACCGCGGTGACCACCAGCATGAGCGCCGTCTTCACCCGGTCCCGGCGGTAACCGAAATTGACCGCCATCGCCATGGTTCCGCTCGATGAGATCAAGACGAAGGTCATGATCGCGATCAGGATCAGCGGCACCTCCTGCCCGCCGATATGCAGCGCGAAGACCTGGCTCGGATTGGGCCAGGGCACGGTCGTCGACATGCGGGCAGTCATGTAGGACAGCAGGAAGCAGCCGAAGATGAAGGTGTCGCTCAGGAGGAAGATCCACATCATGGCCTTGCCCCAGGAGACGCCCTTGAAGGCGCGCTGGTCGGAGGCCCAGTCCGCAGCGAAACCGCGCCAGCCGTCCGGCCGCGGCGCCAAGGCCCCTGCCTGATGCGTCGATGCCATCGTCGTATCGTCCATCCCCAGATCCTTTCGCAGGTCCGGTCTTTCGAAGGCTGCAGGCCGCGGGCCCGGCTCAGCCGAGCAGCGGCCTGCACATGGCTATGAGGTCGTCGACCCAGCGCATCAGCAAGGCGAACAGGATGAACCAGATGACGAGGAGGAAATGCCAGTAGATCGCGCAGAGATCGACGCTGAGCCGCAAGGCGCGGGCATCGTCGGAGCGCCAGGCGCGGCGGGTCGTCGCCCCGAGCGCGGCGAGCCCGCCGAGGAGGTGCAGGCCGTGCAGCGCGGTCAGGAGATAGAAGAAGGTGTTGGCCGGATTGGCGGCAAGCCAGTAGCCGGCAGCCGACAGCTGGCGCCAGGCCAGGACCTGCCCGACGAGGAAACCTGCGGCCGCGACGCCTCCCGTCAGCAGCGCGGAGCGCAGGTCCCTGATATTGCCCTCGCCCGCCGCGACATGCGCCCAATGCAGCGCGAGGCTGGAGAGGACGATGAGGCCGGTATTGACGAAGAGCACCGGCGGCACCGGCAGCGCGCGCCAGTCCGCGCCGGCGTCCCGGCGCATCAGATAGGCGCTGATCAGCATGGCGAAGAGCACGCCGACCACGGCCAGGAACAGGCCGAGGCCGAGCTTTGCCGCCGGCACCTGGGACGCCTCGGTGCGGCCATAGCCGGTCACCGCCCCTTCTTCGAGCCACGGCTTCGACATCAGCCGCTGGTGTGACAGCCACCAGCCGGCGACCGCCGCGAGCACGGCGAGGAAGATGATGGTGACGCTCACCGATGGCCTCCCTCGGCGGCAAGGCCCAGCGGCGGCTGGTTCTGCGGAATGAAGTCCGCGGGGGCGCCGGGCACGCTGTAGTCATAGGCCCAGCGATAGACGACCGGCAGCTCCTTGCCCCAGTTGCCATGGCCCGGCGGGGTCTCAGGCGTCTGCCATTCGAGCGTCGTCGCGCGCCAGGGATTGGACCCCGCCTCGCGGCCGCGGAACAGGCTCCAGATCATGTTGAACACGAACAGGAGCTGGGCGAAGCCGACCACCAGCGCCATCACAGATATGAAGGCGTTGAGACTGTGGGCGCTGTCGGGCACGAAGGACATCTGAGTGATGTCGTGATAACGCCGGGGCATGCCGACCAGCCCCAGATAGTGCATCGGGAAGAAGATCGCGTAGGCGCCGAGGAAGGTGACCCAGAAATGAACCTTGCCGAGCGCATCGTTGAACATGCGGCCGGTGATCTTCGGGTACCAGTGATAGATCGCACCGAACACCACCATGATTGGCGCGACGCCCATCACCATGTGGAAATGGGCCACGACGAACATGGTGTCCGACAGGGGCACGTCGACCACCACATTGCCGAGGAACAGGCCGGTGAGGCCGCCATTGACGAAGGTGACGATGAAGCCGAGCGCGAACAGCATCGGCACCGTCAGGTGGATGTCGCCGCGCCACAGCGTCAGCACCCAGTTATAGACCTTGATCGCGGTCGGCACGGCGATGATCAGCGTCGTGGTGGCGAAGAAGAAGCCGAAATAGGGATGCATGCCGCTGACGTACATGTGGTGCGCCCAGACGATGAAGCTGAGCGCGCCGATGCCGACAATGGCCCAGACCATCATGCGGTAGCCGAAAATGTTCTTGCGGGCATGGGTGGCGATGAGGTCGGAGACCATGCCGAAGGCCGGCAGGGCGACGATGTAGACCTCCGGATGGCCGAAGAACCAGAACAGGTGCTGGAACAGGATCGGACTGCCGCCGCGATGGGCCATGCGCTCGCCCATGGAGATGAGCGAGGGCATGAAGAAGGAGGTGCCGAGCAGCCGGTCGAAGAGCAGCATGACGGAAGCGACGAACAGCGCCGGAAAGGCGAGCAGCGCCATGATCGTTGCGGTGAAGATGCCCCAGACGGTGAGCGGCAGGCGCATCAGCGTCATGCCGCGGGTGCGCGCCTGCAGCACGGTGACGACATAGTTCAGCCCGCCCATGGTGAAGCCGATGATGAACAGGATGAGCGAGACGAGCATGAGGACGATGCCCGCCTCCTGGCCCGGCGTGCCGCCGGTGATCGCCTGCGGCGGATAGAGGGTCCAGCCGGCACCGGTCGGTCCGCCCGGCGCGAAGAAGCTCGCCACCAGCACCAGCACCGCCAGCAGATAGATCCAGTAGCTCAACATGTTGGCGTAGGGGAACACCATGTCCCGGGCGCCGACCATGAGCGGGATGAGGTAGTTGCCGAAGCCGCCGAGGAACAGGGCGGTCAGGAGATACACCACCATGATCATGCCGTGCATGGTGATGAACTGCAGATACATGTTGGGATCGATGAACGAGAACAGCCCGGGGAAACCGAGCTGCAGCCGCATCAGCCAGGACAGCACCAGGGCCACCAGGCCAATTGCCATGGCGGTCAGCGAATACTGGATGGCGATCACCTTGGCGTCCTGGGAGAAGACGTATTTCGTCAGCCAGCTGTGGGGATGGTAGAGGTCGACCTCTGGAACTTCGGCTGGCGGCACGGCGCTCGATGCGCCCTCGCCGATCGGAATGTCGGTCATGGCCATGCGCTCCGCTCTGGCTGCGCGCCCGGTCCATTGCCCCGGACCGGGCCCCATCGCTGCACTGCACGCCCGTGGTCGCCGCGCTCAGCGGCCGGCGCCGTCTCCAGCCGCCGTCCGCCCCGCCGCCGCCGTCCGCGACCGCGCGGTCATTTCGGCAAAGGTCGTCTGGCCGGCCCGCCAGCGCTCATAGGCCTGGGCGCTCTCGACAATCACCTTGCCGCGCATCTGCGAATGGGCGAGCCCGCAAAGTTCCGCGCACAGCACGTCGAACTCGCCGGCGCGGGTCGGCGTGAACCAGAAATAGGTCACCGAGCCCGGGATCATGTCCATCTTGGCGCGGAATTCCGGCACATAGAAATTGTGCAGGACGTCGATCGACCGCAGCAGCACCTTGACCGGCCGGCCCAGCGGCAGGTGCAGGTCGCCACCGTCGACCACGACATCGTCGCGGCCGTTGGGATCGTTGGGATTGATGCCGAGCGGATTGTCCGGCCCGATGAACTGCACATCGGTGGTGCCGAGCTTGCCGTCATTGCCCGGCAGGCGATAGGCCCAGCGCCATTGCTGGCCCATCACCTCGACCTGGGCCGCATCGGCCGGCACGGAGATGAACTGGTGCCAGACGAACAGGCCCGGAACCAGCATGGCGGCGACGCCGATCGCCGTCACCACCGTGAGCCAGCTTTCCAGCTTGCGGTTTTCCGGCTCGTAGTCGGCCTTGCGCCCGTCGACATGGCGAAAGCGGAAGATGCAATAGGCCATGAAGGCGACGACCGCGAAGAACACGACGCCGGTGATCCAGAAGGTCGCGATCAGCGTGTGGTCGATATAGCTCCAGTTGGACGCGATCGGCGTCCACCACCACGGGCTCAACAGGTGGAACACCACGGAGCCGACGGCCACCAGCAGCAAGAGGATCGCAGTAGGCATCGCCCATCCATCCTTGGCCCGAGGCTGCGGATTTCATGTCACGGACGTCATGCGCATCTGCGGCGATGGCGGGCGCGCTGCGAGCCATCGTCGTATGTCCTCGACCGCCTCTGTCGGGCCGACAGGCCTCCTGCCATGGACGCAAAAAGACCTTCTTGCCGGTCGCGTCATCGAGCGCAGGTCGAAACGATTGGATGATGATACCCGAAGACGTCGAATGTCAATCGATTCCACTATCCTGGCAGCGACTTGGCGCCATGCGGACAACGCAGGCGCGAATACTGAGCGACACCACACGCATCATACCGCAGTACCGTTTTTGCGGTTGCGAAAGCATGCCGCCCCAGCTAGGAGGGGCGGCGAATGCAGCCGTCCCCGCTCGACGATCGGACGGCCTCCCGACCCGTCATGACCAAGTCACGCGCATGGCGGACGTGTCCTCCCCGATCACCACAACCATCCCGGAGACCCATCAGCGTGAGACCGATTTTTGCCTCGCTCGTCGCCCTTTCCCTGTCCTTCGGCAGTGCCGTCGCCCTCGCCGAGGGCAGCGCGGGCCGCGTCATCAACACGCCGAACGCACAGGCGAGCACGCCGGTCGGCGTCACGCTGGTCGTCAAGAAGATCACGGTCGGCGAGGACGCGACCGTCGTCAATCTCGTCGCTTCGTTCGACAGCCGGGTGACCGGCCGGGTCGACCTGAACCGCGAAAACGCCGTGCTGGTCTATGGCGAGAACCAGCGGCTGCACCTGCGCCAGCCCGCCGACAACCGCGACCTGACGATTCAGAACGGCCGCAGCATGGTCGGCGACCTGGTCTTTCCCGGCCAGATCCCGGCCGGCACCGAGCGCGTCACGCTGATCTTCAACGAGGGCAATACCAATGACGATATCACGGCGCCCGGCGTGACGATCGAGGTGCCGCTCGCCGGTGGCCGCTGATGTGGCGCCTTTCCTGCGCGGCGCTGGTCGCCGCCGCCCTTGCGCTGCCGTCGCCGCCGGCCCATGCCCTCGAGGTGGAACGTTCCGCCACGCCGATCGGTGAACGCCCGTCCGCGCTCGGCGAAACCTCGCTCGGCTCCAGCCGCTGGAGCCCGGCCTCGCTGCCGGCGTCGACCTTCGTGCCCAGGACGGAAGGCGGTTCCCTGTCCTCGTCGGGCGGAGGCACCCTACCGTCTTCGGCGGGCGGCTCGTCGTTCCGCCTCGACGAAGTGCCGAGCCGGCTGCGCGAGCGCACGCGCACCCTGCTCGGCGAGTTCGGCGCCCGTGACGAGGCCGACGGACGGATCCGCATCACCCTGCTCGGCGATGTTCTCTTCGATTTCGACAAGTCGGAGGTCCGGCCCGACGCGCGGCCGGTGCTCAACCGGCTGGCCGAGTTGCTTGCCGGCTATCGGCAGGCGGCGGTGGCGATCGAAGGCCATACCGACGCCAAGGGCGACGACGACTACAATCAGGCGCTTTCGGAGCGGCGGGCTGCGGCGGTCAAGGCCTATCTCGCGCAGCGCAATGCCGGCGCTGCGCGACTGAGCACGCGGGGTTTCGGCGAGAGCCGGCCCGTCGCGCCCAACACCACGCCCGACGGCGCCGACGACCCGGAGGGTCGGCAACGCAACCGGCGGGTGGAATTCGTCATCGGCCCCGGCACGCGCTGACGACGGCGGCACGAGGCGGCGGAGCTGACGCCCCGTCGCCCGA
>NZ_JAPSET010000089.1:0-11631 GCF_026847585.1 Phreatobacter sp. AB_2022a | reverse complement strand
ACGTCCGGGCATCTGGCCGACCCGACCGCCACGGCCGGGAAGCTCGCCGACACGGTTGCCGCGCGGGCCGATCTCGCCCATCCGGCCGCCCCGGCCGGGCATCTCGCCCATGCGGTTGCCGCGCGGACCGAACTCGCCCATGCGGTTGCCGCGCGGGCCGAACTCGCCCATCCGGCCGCCACGACCCTGAATATCGGAAAAGCGGCCCTGGCCCTGGATGCGGGCCCCGCGGCCGATCGCCATGTCGGGATTGCGGCCGAGCCGCTCCAAGCCGCCGGGCATGCGCTGGCCGGGCTGCATGCCACGCAGGTTCGGCATCCGGCTCGGCAGGTTGAGATTGGGCACCCGGTTCGGCCGGCGCACGAGATTGCCCGAACCGGAAAGGCCGGGAACGCCGAGGCCGCCGAGATTGCCGAACTGCGCGGCGGCCGGCCGCGTGTCGAGGACGATCAGGCTGGTGCTGCCCAGAAAGGCCGCAACGAGGCCGGCCAGCATGGTCGGGCCCACACGCCCTGCCTTGGTCCATTCACCGCCGTGGACAGTCATGGCTCCGTTCCCCTCGATTCAGCCCCAAGGGTGGCAATAGGCCGCCTATGTTTCTGTTTAAATACGTAGAGGTGGGCGGAACGTTGGCAGAAGGCCACGTCGTGCGGCGGCCTCAGGCCGCCGGTCCGGCGAAACGAACGACGCCCGTGCGCGCCTTGAGCGTCGAGAGGACCCGGTCGACCTGCGCCTGCGGCATGCCGCGGGCACCGACCCGCACACGGTAGAAGCCGCCGGGGCGCGGCCCCTCGACGATGGAGGCGCCGATCTCCTCGAGCAGTCTGGTCATGTCGGCCGTGCTCGCCTGGGTCGCAAAGCCGATCAGCACGAAGGTGCCGTCGGTCTGCGAGGGCGCGCCGGGATCGTGCGAGGCGGTCTGGAAGCTGGCGCCGCCGCCGAGGAAGCCGGACCCGATGACGCCGGCCTGGACGACCAGCGCGATGGCTGCTGCTCCCGCGACATAGGCGAGCGTGCGCGGAGTGAAGGCGGCAAGCCGGGCGCCGAGCCAGTCGATGAAGCCGGCCTTGGCGCTGGCGGCGACATGGGCAAGCCTGGCGGGCTCGGCCTCGATGCGCTGCATCAGGGTGTCGAGCACACGCGCCGAGGGCACGGGCTGGCGGTCGGCCAGCTCGAGAGCCGCGTCCTGGTCGTCCCTGACGAGTTCGAGCTCGTCGGCGAGGGTCGGATCGAGGGCGAGCGCGGCTTCGACACGCGCCTTGTCGGCCGCGTCGAGCTTGCCGGTAACGTACCACGGCAGCAGCTCGGAAACGGCTCGCCTTTCGGATGCATTCAGCGGATCACGCGTCGTCATGGCCAACCTCGATCGACCCCGGCGCTCTGCATGAGCTCCTGAAGTCTTTTGCGCGCGTAGAACATGCGCGTCTTGACGGTGTTTTCCGGGATCCCGACGATTTCGGCCACTTCGGAGATCGATTTCTCCTGGTAGTAGACGAGATCGACGATCTCCCGGTGTTCGCTCGAAAGGGCCGCGATGCAGCGACGGATCGCCTGCGCCTTGTCCACTTTCTGAGCCACCGTCTCAGGCGTATCCGCCTCGTCGGCTATGGTGCCGGCCTGATCCTCGTCAAGGGCGGTTTCGGTCGGTCGTCGCAAGCTCGACAACGCCTTGAAGCGCGCCATTCCCAGAATCCAGGTCGAGACGCTGGAACGCCCCTCGAACCTGTCGGCCTGCCGCCACACGTCCAGGAAGACCTCGCTGATCAGGTCCTCGGCCTGCGCCTCGTCCTTGACGAACCGGAGAATGAACCGGAACACACGGACGTGGTGGCGGGCATAGAGGGCCCTGAAGGCGAGACGATCGCCCTTGGCGACACGGCTTATCAGGTCCTGGTCGCTGTCAGGCTGCATCGTCGATCCCGAGCCGGTGGGCTCGCAGGGTCAGTCGCGGCCCGGCGCAAAAAGGTTCAAAGGCCATGTGCAGATTCCATTTCGGGCCGTCCGCCCGGCCCTTGGCCTAACATGACGAAACCGAAGGGAAGGTCAACCTGATGGTGCAGCGCGCCGCTGCTGCACCAGGCGCCCGAAATCGGGCTTCCCGCGCGCCAGCGGCGCACAGTGGGGCCTGCCGGCAGCGCGGCAGGCGGCCGCGGTTCAGACCGGGATCAGCGCCCAATAGTCGAGATCGAGGATCACGCTCGGATCGTAGTCCTCGCCCTGGCGCAGCGGGAAACCGGCGCAGGGCTGGTCCTTGGTGGCGACCGTGCGGATGCGCAGCGCGCCGACATCGTCGCGGCCCGGCAGCTCCTGGACATCGAGAATTTCCGACCAGGCGAACACGGTGTGGCCGGCAAACAGCGGCGCGACATGGCGCCCGCCATTGATCGCGGCGATGTGGAAGGCGTTGGCGAGCCCGTTGAAGGAGAGCGCCCGGGCGATCGAAATGACATGGCCGCCATAGATCAGCCGCCTGCCGAAGCGGCCCTGGCCCTCGGTGAACTGGTTGAAGTGGACCTTGGCCGTGTTCTGGTAGAGGCGGGTCGCGATCATGTGCTCGGCCTCCTCCACGGTCATGCCGTCGACATGGTCGATCCTTTCGCCCACCGCATAGTCGCGGAATCGATGGCGCTGGCCGGCAAGGCCGGTATCGTAGGCATCGGGATCGATGATCGGGCAGGCGTCGCCGATCGCATCCGGGTCGAGCACCTTGGGCAGCGTCGGGATCAGCTCCGGCGGCGCCGGGGCGGCCTCGTCGCGCTTGCGCACCATCACCCAGCGGACATAGTCCAGCACCTCGTCGCCGTGCTGGTTGGTGCCGACCGAGCGGACATAGACGACGCCGGTCTTGCGGTTGGAGTTCTCCTTCAGGCCGATCACCTCGGACACCGTCGACAGCGTGTCGCCGGGATAGACCGGGCTCAGGAACCGGCAGCCGGCATAGCCGAGATTGGCCACCGCGTTGAGCGAGACGTCGGGCACGGTCTTGCCGAACACGATGTGGAAGGTCAGGAGATCGTCGACCGGGCTTCTCGGATAGCCGATCGCGCGGGCGAAGCTGTCGGCCGACTGGACCGCGAAACGCGAGCCGTAAAGGCCGGTATAGAGAGCGGTATCGCCGGTCGTCACGGTGCGCGGGGTGGCATGGCGCAGCTTCTCGCCGAGGCGGAAGTCCTCGAAGAAGCGGCCCGGATTGGTCTTCGGCATGGTCGGTCTCCCCGGCTGCCCATCCGCCGGCCGCTGCCTCGACGCGGCCGCCGGACAGGCCAAACAGCAGGGCCGGTTATGCCGCTTCGCAGGCGCCAAGCCAACCGGACGAAAGGCGGGGGCCTCCGACACGGCTTGTTCACAAAGCCGCGGGGCTTGGGTAATGATCGCGCCGCCGCGGCCGGGTTCTGTGCCGGCAAGCGGAATCCAAGAAGGTGCTCATGGCTCAAACCGCGTCCCGGCCGAAACTGGTCCTTGCCTCCGGCTCGCCGCGCCGCCTGGCGCTGCTCCAGCAGGCCGGCATCGAGCCGGATCGGCTGGTGCCCGCCGAAATCGACGAGACGCCGGCCCCGCGCGAGAGCCCGCGCAAGCTGGCGCTGCGGCTCGCCCGCGAAAAGGCTTCGGAAGCGATCCGCCGGCTGCGCGAGGAGGCGGAATGGCGCGGCGCCGTGCTGATCGCCGCCGATACGGTCGTCTGCGTCGGCCGGCGCATCCTGCCGAAGGCCGAGACGGTGGACGAGGCCGACGCCTGCATCCGCCTGCTCTCCGGCCGCTCCCACCGGGTCTATACCGGCCTCTGCCTGGTCGATCAGCAGGAGCGCACCCGTGCCCGGCTGATCGAGACCCGCGTCCGGTTCAAGCGGCTGAGCGGCCCGGAGATCGAAGCCTATCTCGCCTCCGGCGAATGGCGTGGCAAGGCCGGCGGCTATGCCATCCAGGGCATTGCCGGGGCCTTCGTCACGGCGCTGATCGGCTCCTACACCAATGTCGTCGGCCTGCCGCTCACCGAAGCCGTGGGCCTCATCGCCGGCACCGGCTATCCGGTCATGCAGGGCTGGAGCCAGCAGGACGAGGGCCAGCCATGACCCCCACCAACGACAATGAGCAACTGGTCGAGCCGCGGCGCCCCTGCCCGATCTGCGGCAAGCCGGCCCTCGTCAAGTTCAAGCCGTTCTGCTCCAAGCGCTGCGCCGACATCGATCTCAACCGCTGGCTGAAAGGCTCCTACGTCATCCCGGCTTCGCCCGAGACCGACGATGAGGATGGTGAAATGACACCGGTCGTCGGGCCCGATCGGAAGGACTGACGACGATGGCGCCCATCCTGCGTGCCTACAAGGCCGGTGATGCGCCTGTCCTCGACCGCCTGGCGGTGGCTGCGTTCAGCCAGTACGGCGCCTTGTTCTCGGACTGGCCCGCCATGGCACGGGCTCTCGCCTGCCATGCCGCACTGGCGGCGAAGGCCGAGATCATCGTCGCTGAACATGATGGCGAGGTCGCCGGATCCGTCGGCTATTGCGGGCCCGGTCGGCCGAAGGCAGCCTATTTCGACGAGGCCTGGCCGATCATCCGCATGCTGGTGGTGGCTCCCGCCGCGCGCGGACTCGGCCTCGGCCGCCTGCTCAGCGAAGCCTGCCTCGATGCAGCAAGACGCGACGGGGCGCCGCTGATCGCATTGCATACCAGCCCGATCATGACGGTGGCCCTGCCCATGTATCTGCGGATGGGTTTTGCCTGGCTGAAGGACGTGCAGCCAATCCACGGCGTGCCCTATGCGGTCTATACGAAGCAGCTCGATTCGTAGTTGCACCGGCGCGACGCAGAGGTCTTTCGGAGCGGAGTACCCGTCGCAGTCGAGCTTCCCGGATAGGCGACAATTCTGCGGCAGTCATTGCCGCGACAAGCCCGTCAGCCGGCGCTTTGCCAGGGATCGACCAGCAACACTCCGGTGTCGTCGAAATCCCGCGCGTTGCGGGTGACCAGAATGAGGTCGTTGACGATCGCGGTCGCGGCAATGAGCCCGTCGATGTCGCCACGAGGCCTGATGGCCGCAATCCGCCCCCACGCGACGGCGACCTCGTCAGTCACCCGCAGGATGCGGCTCGCATGGCCATGCCGAAGCCTGCGAAGCCATTCGGCCAGTCGTCCGGCCGTCGCCGGATCGGATTTTTGTTTCAACGCGATCCCGCGCATGATCTCGCCGAGGGTCAGAACGCTCAGGTGGATGGTCGTCGGGTCGACGGAACGCATCCAGGCCAACGCCGGCGCCGATCCGCGGCGCGCTTCCGAAATGACGCTGGTATCGACGAGATACATCAGAGGGCCGGGCTTCGACTGGGAATCTTGGCCCGTGTCATCGCCGCATCGGCAAGCTCATCATCCCATTCCGGCCCAGCCAGCAGGTCATCGACCAATGTCGGCCGGCCGGCGCGAAGTGCATCGTAGTCTTCCGCTGAAATGACGACGGCGGCGCGTTCGCCGCGCAGCGGCACGATCATACCCCGCCGGAATGTCAATGATGTGGAGACGGACGAGGAGCCGCCACCCCGGGCAGGCACCAAGTACCGACACCGCCTTGACGACCTCAAGGGCCTCGTCTACGGTCCGCGCGATTTTCTTGTCAGGAGACGCGCGTGTCGCGAGCTGTCCTTATTGTATCCGGAGCGCCATCGACGGACGTGTGACACACACGGCGGCCGAACGGTGGCGCTCAATCCAAGGTCCCTTACGGGGCCTTTTTTATTGCCTTCTGCCAAGATCCAGACCTGCCCCAAAGATCCAAGACGAACGAAAGCCCTAGAGGATCACCCCATGTCCCGCGAGATGACCGGCGCTGAAATGGTCGTGCAAGCCCTGATCGATCAGGGGGTCGACACGCTGTTCGGCTATCCCGGTGGCGCCGTGCTGCCGATCTATGACGCCATCTTCCAGCAGGACGCGGTGAAGCACGTTCTGGTCCGCCACGAGCAGGGCGCGGTGCACGCCGCGGAAGGCTTCGCGCGCTCATCCGGCAAGGTCGGCGTGGTGCTGGTGACGTCCGGTCCCGGCGCGACCAATGCGGTGACCGGCCTCACGGACGCGCTGCTCGACTCGATCCCGATCGTCTGCTTCACCGGCCAGGTGCCGACCCATCTCATCGGGTCGGATGCCTTCCAGGAAGCCGACACCGTCGGCATCACCCGCCACTGCACCAAGCACAATTACCTCGTGCGCTCGATCGAGGAATTGCCGCGCATCCTGCATGAGGCCTTCTATGTCGCGCAGAACGGCCGGCCCGGCCCCGTGGTGATCGACATCCCGAAGGACGTGCAGTTCAAGACCGGCAAATACGAGCGCCCGCGCGACAACCAGCACAAGACCTACCGGCCGCAGATCAAGGGCGACATCGCAAAGATCCGCACCGCGGTCGAGATGATCGCCAAGGCCAAGCGCCCGATCTTCTATACCGGCGGCGGCGTGATCAATGCCGGGCCGCACGCGGCCGCGCTGCTGCGCGAGCTGGTGCGCTCGACCGGCTATCCGATCACCTCGACGCTGATGGGCCTCGGCGCCTATCCGGCCGAGGACAAGCAGTGGCTCGGCATGCTCGGCATGCACGGCACCTACGAGGCCAACCTCGCCATGCACGGCTGCGACCTCATGGTGAATATCGGCGCGCGCTTCGACGACCGGATCACCGGGCGGATCGATGCCTTCTCGCCGGGCTCGAAGAAGATCCATATCGACATCGACCCCTCCTCGATCAACAAGAACGTCAAGGTCGATCTCGGCATCGTCGGCGACTGCGGCCACGTGCTGGAGGACATGGTGCGGCTGTGGAAGGAAGTCTCCGGCCAGGTCGACAAGGCGGCGCTGAAGGACTGGTGGGACCAGATCGACGCCTGGCGCGCGCGCAAGTCGCTCGCCTACCGGAATTCCGACACGGTGATCAAACCGCAATATGCGCTGGAGCGGCTCTATGCGCTGACCAAGGAGCGCAAGCCCTATTTCACCACCGAGGTCGGCCAGCACCAGATGTGGGCCGCCCAATATCTGCACTTCAACGAGCCGAACCACTGGATGACGTCGGGCGGCCTCGGCACGATGGGCTACGGCCTGCCGGCCGCGGTCGGCGCCCAGCTCGCCCATCCAAAGGAGCTGGTCATCTGCGTCGCCGGCGAAGCCTCGGTGCTGATGAACATGCAGGAAATGTCGACCGCCGCGCAGTACCGCCTGCCGATCAAGATCTTCATCCTGAACAACGAATATATGGGCATGGTGCGGCAGTGGCAGGAGCTGCTGCATGGCGGGCGCTATTCGGAGAGCTATTCCGCGGCCCTGCCCGATTTCGTCAAGCTGGCCGAGGCCTATCACGCCAAGGGCATCCGCTGCGACGATCCGAAGAAGCTGGACGCCGCCATCAAGGAGATGCTCGACCATCCGGGCGCGGTCATCTTCGACTGCCTGGTGGCGAAGGAGGAGAACTGCTTCCCGATGATCCCCTCGGGCAAGGCGCATAACGAAATGCTGCTCGGCGACGCCGCCGAGGACATCGGCAGCGTCATCGACGCCAAGGGCCGGCAGCTCGTCTGAGCCGGAGGGCGGCCGGCAGCATGCCGACCGCCCCGCCACGCTCCGCACGGCTTCCCGCAATCGTTCATCCTTCACGGCACGACAAGATCATGGCCCAATCGCAATCCGCTTACTTCCTGTCCGAAACGGTCGACGCCACGCGCCGCCATACGCTGGCCGTGCTCGTCGACAACGAGCCGGGCGTTCTTGCCCGCATCGCCGGCATGTTCTCCGGGCGCGGCTACAACATCGAAAGCCTGACCGTCTCGGAAACCGAGCACGAGGCCCATGTCTCGCGCATCACCATCGTCACCACCGGCACCGAGAAGGTGATCGAGCAGATCAAGGCTCAGCTGGACCGGCTGGTGCCGGTCCATCGCGTGGTGGATCTCACCATCCAGGGCGAGGCGCTGGAGCGCGAGCTGGTGCTGGTCAAGGTGCGCGGCAAGGGCGATGCCCGGGTCGAGGCGCTGCGCCTTGCCGGAGCCTTCGGCGCGGTGACGCTGGACGCGACGCTCAACTCCTTCGTGTTCGAGCTGACCGGCACGAGCGAAGAGGTCGAGCGCTTCATCCGCCTGATGGGCACCGTCGGGCTGGTCGAGGTGTCGCGAACCGGCATCGCCGCCATGAGCCGGGGACCGGACGGCATGCTGGAGGCCGCCTTGCCCGACGGCGCGCAGGGCCGTTGAATGCACCCCATCGCCAGCCCCAGCACGAGAAGGCGTCCATGCCGACCCATCTCTCCGTAAACGTCAATGCCATCGCGCAGCTGCGCAACCGGCGCAACCTGCCCTGGCCGAGCGTGGTCGGCCTGTCGCGCATCGCCATGCAGGCCGGCGCCTATGGCATCACCGTGCATCCGCGGCCCGACGAACGGCATATCCGTCGCACCGACGTGTTCGACCTCTCGGACATGCTCCGGCGCGAGTTCAAGACGGCCGAGTTCAATATCGAGGGCTATCCGAGCGAAGACTTCCTCGCGCTCTGCGAGAGGGCAAGGCCCGACCAGGTGACGCTGGTGCCCGACGACCCCGCCCAGTCCACCTCGGACCATGGCTGGGATACCGCGAAGGACGCAGCGCTGCTGACCCGCGTCGTCGCCCGGCTGAAGGCGCAAGGCATGCGCGTCTCGCTGTTCCTCGACGCCGATCCCGGCCTCGTCGCCGGCGCCAGGGCCACCGGCGCCGACCGCGTCGAGCTCTATACCGGCCCCTATGGCGGCGCCTTCGCGGAAGCGGAGGCGAAGGCCGAGCGCGACAAGCTGAAGGCGACTGCCGAGGCCGCGCGGGCGGCCGGGCTAGGCGTCAATGCCGGCCACGACCTCACCCTCGACAACCTGCCGCCGCTCGTCGCGGCCATTCCCTTCCTCGCCGAGGTGTCCATCGGCCACGCGCTGACCGCCGACGCGCTGATCCATGGCATGACCGAGACGGTGAAACTTTATCGCCGCGCCTGCGGCGACAAGGGATGAACCTATGCAGTCCCGGCCTTGTGCCGGGAATGATCTTGCGCCAAGAAGCGGCGCGCCATTCATGATCGGATCGCCAGCGCGCCGCGCGAGGACCGATTGTTTCCTGACCCGATCGTCGGGTCCGCAATATCGGGCAGGCCCCGAAGACGAAGAAGGAAGTCTCACTATGCGTGTCTATTACGATCGCGACGCCGATCTGAACCTGATCAAGTCGAAGAAGGTGCTGATCGTCGGCTATGGCAGCCAGGGCCATGCCCATGCGCAGAACCTGCGCGATTCCGGCGTGAAGGACGTGGCGATCGCGCTGAAGGCCGGCTCGGCCACGCGCGCCAAGGCGGAGGGCGCCGGCTTCCAGGTGATGACCCCGGCCGAGGGCGCCAAGTGGGCCGACGTCGTCATGATGCTGACGCCGGACGAGCTGCAGGCCGACATCTATCGCGACGACCTTCACGGCAACATGAAGCAGGGCGCCGCGATCATGTTCGCCCACGGCCTCAACGTGCACTTCAACCTGATCGAGCCGCGCAAGGACCTCGACGTGCTGATGGTCGCCCCGAAGGGCCCCGGCCACACCGTGCGTTCGGAATATCAGCGCGGCGGCGGCGTGCCGACGCTCATCGCCATCCACCAGGACGCCTCGGGCAATGCCCATGACCTCGGCCTCTCCTACGCCTCGGCCAATGGCGGCGGCCGCGCCGGTATCATCGAGACCACCTTCAAGGAAGAGTGCGAGACGGACCTGTTCGGCGAGCAGGTGGTGCTCTGCGGCGGCCTCGTCGAGCTGATCAAGGCCGGCTACGAGACGCTGACCGAAGCCGGCTATGCGCCGGAAATGGCCTATTTCGAGTGCCTGCACGAAGTGAAGCTGATCGTCGACCTCATCTATGAGGGCGGCATCGCCAACATGAACTACTCGATCTCCAATACTGCCGAATATGGCGAGTACGTCACCGGCCCGCGCATCATCACCGCCGAGACCAAGGCCGAGATGAAGCGCGTCCTCACCGACATCCAGTCGGGCAAGTTCACCCGCGACTGGATGCTGGAGAACAAGGTCAACCAGACCTCGTTCAAGGCGACCCGCGCCCGCATGGCCGCCCATCCGATCGAGGAAGTCGGCGCCAAGCTGCGCGACATGATGCCGTGGATCAAGGCCAAGGCGCTGGTCGACAAGACCAAGAACTGACGCGCCCGGAATCGGAGACGGCGGGGGCGGCTGCGATTGCCGCCCCCGCCGCCCCACCCGGCCGGCGGCCGGTTGACCTTCGCGACGATCACGCTATTGAACAGTACTGAGATACCGGTTCGCTGCGAGCCGGAACCTGAGAATGTTCATGACGCCGTCGCGCCTTCGCCTCGTCTCGGGTGTGCCCCTGGTCAGGGAAAAGCTCACCCGGCTCTATGCGGCGCGTGTCAGCGGCGATCTCGCGACCTTCGCCGGCGGCTTCAAGGCGGATGGCGTCTTCCATCTCGTCGGGGACGCCCGGCTCGTGCCCGAGGCCGGGCGGCATCACGGCCGGGCCGCCATCGAGGCGGTTCTGCGCAACCTCCACACCAGTTTCCAATATCTCGACGGCCTGCTCGTCGACATGATCGTCGATCTCGATGCCGCCGCGGTGCGGCGCCACGTCACCGTGCGCTCCCAGGCGACCGGCGCGGTCGGAGAATTCGAGATCGCCGAACATCTCAGCCTCGACAATGGCGAGATCGCCGAGCTCGTCCAGTTCATGGACACGGCCTCCATGGCCGTCCTGGCCAGGCGGATCTGAACCATGCCGGCCCCGCCGAACGGCCCGCGCTTCGGCCCCGCCGCGCGGCGCCATGCCTTGCGGGCCGAGATCGACGCCTTCTATGCCGCACGCATGGCCTGCGACGTCGACGCCTTCACGCGCTATTTCACGCCCGATGCCCGCTTCTTCGTGCTCGGCAATCCCGTGCTGAACGCCAATTCGGGCCTGCGCATCGGGCGCGCGGATATCGGCACGCATCTGCGTACCGTCCATGCCAGCAACAGCTACCGCGACTTCACGATCCGCAGCCTGGTCGCCGAGGCCGACGCGGTGGCGGTCTGGTGGCGCGTCCACATCACCGTGCGGTCCACCGGCAGCAGCGGCCTGTTCGACAGCTTCGACCAGATGCGGCTGCGCAACGGCCAGATCGCGGAACTTTCGCAATTCTACGACACCGGCGCCTTCGCCATGTTGGTCGGCCGCCTGGCGCCACCCGAAGCGCTGTGACCGGCGGCGGCGCACGGCCGCAATCGTCCGACAAAAAAGGCGGCCCCTCCCGGCCGCCTCTCGCGCTCAAGCCGGCAAGCCGGCCTGAAGCCTGTTGACCGACGGCCGGGACGCACGCGCCTCCGGCCGCCGCGCCATCGCGCCTCAGAACCTGACGCGGGTGCGGATCGCATCCTTGGCGGTCTGGTTGAGCGACGAGCCGGCCATGCGGCGCTCGAAGTCCTCCCAGTTGAGGAAGCGGCCCTTGGCGCGCTCGGTCAGGATGGCCTGGGCGCGGGCGGCGCCGATCTGCGGCAGGCTGTCGAGCTCGGCCTGCGTCGCCGTGTTGAGGTTGACCATGGCGCCCTGCGCCTGGGCCGGACGGGCCGCGGTGCCGGCGGCGGGCGCG
>NZ_JAPSET010000088.1:0-12021 GCF_026847585.1 Phreatobacter sp. AB_2022a | reverse complement strand
GCACGGCCCGCCGCGACCGGAAGCGCGCCATCACGTCGCCGTCGGCGCCGACACCGTGCATTGGGGCTATCTCAGCCGCAGCCTGCCGCCGGTGCTGCATGTCGCCCCGGGCGCCGAGGTGATGATCGAAACGCTGACGCAGCACGCTTCCGACGATTGCGAGCGGATGATCAAGGGCGATCCGGGCGCGGAAAGCGTGTTCCACTGGACGCCGGACCTGAAAAAGGTGAACCGCCGCGGCGCCGGGCCGCTCGATGCCTCGATCTTCGGCCGGGGGGCCGGCGAAGGCTTCGGCGTGCATATCCTGACCGGTCCCGTCCATATCGAGGGCGCCGAGCCCGGCGACGTCCTGGAGGTGCAGATCCTCGACATCAAGCCCCGGCCGAGCGCCAATCCGGACCATTTCGGCCGATGCTTCGCCAGCAACGCGTCGACCTGGTGGGGCTATCAATATTCCGATTTTCTCGACAAGGCGGACCGGCGCGAGGTGGTCACGATCTTCGAGGTCGAGCCGTCGGGCGATGCGGCCCGGGCGCTCTATTCCTATCGCTGGGTGCCACAGATCGACCCTTCGGGCATTCGCCACGACACGATCGACTATCCCGGCATTCCCGTCGATCATTCCAGCCTCGTCAAGAACCTCGACGTCATGCGCGGCATCAAGGTGCCGCTGCGCCCGCATTTCGGCTGCATGTCGGTCGCGCCGCGGGAGACCGGCCTCGTCGATTCCATTCCTCCCGGCAATTTCGGCGGCAATCTCGACAATTGGCGGGCCGGCAAGGGGGCGACACTCTATCTGCCGGTTTCCGTTCCCGGCGCACTGTTCTCGGTGGGCGACGGTCACCTCGCCCAGGGCGACGGAGAGATCGACGGGACCGCGCTCGAGTGCTCGATGACCGGCACCTTCCGCTTCGAGCTGCACAAGAAGGGCAGCCCGACCAAGGGTTTCCTGCGCGGACTCACCGGGCCGCTCCTGGAGACGCCCGACGAGTTCGTGCTCCACGGCTTCAGCTATCCCGACTATCTCAGGGATCTCGGCCGCGACGCCCAGGCGGAGGTCTATCAACGCTCCTCGCTGAACCGGGCCCTGCGCTCGGCCTTCCGCCTGACGCGCCGGTTCCTGATGGACGCGCGCGGCCTCGACGAGGACGAGGCCACGACGCTCATGTCGATCGCCGTCGATTTCGGCGTGACCCAGGTCGCCGACGGCAATTGGGGCGTCCACGCGACCATCCCGAAAGCGCTGTTCCGCTAGCGCGTGGCCGCAGCCTGCGGCGCGCGACAGGCCCGAACCCTCACAGCACGCTGTCGAGCGCCTTCGGATGGCCAATGACGAAACCCTGAGCTCGGTCGATGCCCATGGCGCGCACCAGATCGAGCGTGGCGACGTCCTCGACCTGCTCGGCCACCGTCACCGCGCCGAGGCGGTGGCCGATGGCGTTGATCGATTCGACGATAGCCCGGTCGATCTCGCTGTCGTGCATCTGCCGGATGAAGCCGCCGTCGATCTTCAGGCCGTTGACCGGGAATTGCCGGAGGTAGGTAAAGGACGACAGCCCCGTGCCGAAATCGTCGAGGATGACGCCGCTGCCGGCCGCGCGCGCCTTCGACAGGAACTGCTGGGCGGCGGAGAGATTGTTGATGACCGCGGTCTCGGTGATCTCGAAATCGATGAGCGCGGGTGGCACGCCCGATGCAGCGAACTGTTCCTGGAGGAACGGCCACAGGAAGGGGTCGTTGAGCGAATTGGCCGAGAGGTTGATGGCGAGCGTCGTACCGGCCGCCGCGCGCAGACGGGCGCCGTAGTTCTGAAACACCGAGCGGATGACCCAGCGGTCGATATTGCCCATCAGGTCGTAGCGCTCGGAGGCGGGAATGAAGTCCGCCGGCGCGGCGATGTTGCCCATGTCGTCGACCATGCGCAGCAGCACCTCGAAATGGCGCGGGGCGCCGTTCGCCGCGTCGAAACTGTGCACCTCCTGGGCGAAGAGGCGGAAGCGGTGGGTCTCGATGGCATTGCGGATGCCGGCCGCCACCTGCATCTCGCGGTGGTTGCGGCCGGCCGCGCTGCCGGCACCGCCATAGACCGCCAGCCGGTTGCGGCCCGACGACTTCGCCGTGTAGCAGGCGATGTCGGCTTCGGTCATCAATTCGTCGGGCCGGGTCGCACCGGCGCCGATCCGGGTAAGGCCCAGGCTCGCGCCGATCTGGTAGCTGCGATCGTCCCAGGTGAAGCGCAGCCCGGCCACGCTGTCGATGAACTGCTGGCCGATCGTCTCGCCTTCGGCCAGCGTGCAGCCACGCAGCAGCAGCGCGAATTCGTCGCCGCCGAGACGGGCCGGCAGATCGTCGGGCCGGCAGAGCCGCCGCAGCAGGTTGGCGACCTCGCGCAGCAGCGCGTCGCCGGCGGCGTGCCCGGCACTGTCATTGACGATCTTGAAGCGGTCGAGATCGATGAAGCAGAGCACGTGCTCGACGCCGCCGCGGCGGGCCGCCTCGCCGGCCTCCCGCAACGCGCGCTCGAAGGCGGACCGGTTGGGCAGGCCGGTCAGGCCGTCGTGATTGGCGGAATATTCCAGCGCCTGCTGCAGCGAGCGCGCCTTGGTCACATCCTGGAAGACGAGCACGGCCCCGATCACCTCGCCCGCCACGGTGCGGACGGGCGCCGCCGAATCGCGAATGCTGCGCCGCTCGCCGTCGCGCGCCAGCAGCACGGCGCCATCGTTCAGGTAGAACGGCCGCAGCTGCCGCAGGCAAGTCTCCACGGGGTCGGCGATCGGCTCGCCGCTCTTCTCGTCGATGATCCGGAAGACCTCGCCGAGCGGCCGCCCCGCCGCCTCGGCAGCGGTCCAGCCGGTCATCTCCTCGGCGACCGGGTTCATGAACGTGATGCGCGCCTCCGCATCGGTGGAAATGACGGAATCGCCGATCGAATGCAGGGTGATCCTGAGGCGCTCCTTCTCCTCGAACAGCGCCTCGGCGAGCTCCTGGTGGTCGGTAATGTCCCAGTTGATGCCGACCGCCCGCACCACAGCTCCGGACGCGTCGCGAATGATGCGGGCCAGCGAACGGATGTGACGCAGCTCGCCCGTGCTCTGCCGGCGGACCCGCACATCCATGCTGAAGAGATCGCTTTCCTTCAGCGCCGCGTCATAGACGCGCTGCACATAGGGCAGGTCCTCGGCATGGATGTAGCCGAGCCAGGTGCTCCGCCGGCCGTCAAAGGCCCCGGGCTCGACGCCGTGCAGCTCGTGCATCCGCTCGTCCCAGGCGCAGCGCCGGCTCGCGAAGTCGAATTCGAAAATGCCCGCGCCGGCCGCCTCGAGCGCGAGCTGCAGCCGCTGGTTCAGCGCCAGCAGCGCGCTTTCGCTCTCCTTGCGGCTGGTTATGTCGGTATGGGTGCCGATCACCCGCGAAGGCTTGCCGTCCGGTCCGCGCTCGATGATGCGGCCGCGGTCATGGATCCAGCGCCACGATCCGTCCTTGGCGCGCATCCGGTGCTCGATGGAGAAGTCGGCCGTCGCGCCGCGGAAATGCTCCTCGATCGCCTGCCAGCAGGCGGGCAGGTCCTCCGGATGGACCCGGTCGGACCATTCGCCGACGGCGGAGCCGATCTCGTGCTCCTCGTAGCCGAGCATCGCCTTCCATCGCCTGGAGTAGAAGACCTCGCCGCTGCCGGGATTCCAGTCCCAGATGCCGTCGCCCGAGCCGTCGAGAGCGAACTGCCAGCGCAATTCGCTGCGCCGGAGCGCCGCTTCCGCGGCCTTCATCTCGGTGATGTCGCGCGAAATGCCGATCAGGCCGGTGACCTCGCCGTCAGGGCCGCGGCGCGGCGCCTTGGTCGAGGAATAATGACGCAGCACGCCGTCGACGACGGCCGCCTCCTCGATGGTCAGCGGCCTGCCGGCGGCGGTGACCCTGCGGTCATTCGCCCGGATGGCGGCGGCGGTGCCGGGCGGAAAGATCTGGGTATCGTCGAGGCCGACCACATGGGGACGGCCCATGACCCGTTCGGCCGCGCCGTTGACGATGAGATAGCGGCCGGCGAGATCCTTGACATAGACGAGGTCCGGCGTGCCGCTCATGACGGCCTCGAGCAGTGCCAGCGTGTCGCGCGAACGGCGCTCGCGCTCGACATCCGCGGTGATGTCCCAGCAGGCGCCCAGTGCCCGCAGCAGCCTGCCGTCGCCGGCGCGGCTCAGCCGGAACGAGGCGCTGACATGCCTGGTGACGGCGCCGTGGCGATCGATGACCCGATAGTCGACACGCTCGCGCAGCCGGCCGCCGCGGGAAACATCGTCGCGCATCCGCACCAGCCGCGCCGCGTCCTCCGGATGCAGGATCTGGAGCAGCTCGTGCAGCGCGCCGCTGAAACTCTCCGGCGTCGTGCCGTGCAGCTCGTAGGTCCGCGCATCCCAGCGCAGGCGGCTGGCCTCGAAATCGACATCGAACAGGCCGATGCCGCTGGCCTCGAGCGCGACGTCCAGCCGCTCCGAGACCGCGGCGAGGCGCTCGGCCATGTCCCGCTCGTCGCTGACGTTGGTGATCGTCCCGACGAGCCGGACCGGCCTGCCGGATTGCAGGTCGGCGACCGCCTCGCCGCGCGACAGGATCCAGATCCAGCGACCATCGGCGTGCCGCACGCGATAGGTCGAGTCCATGCCAGCGGAGCGCCCGGCAATGGCCTCTCCAGCCATGGCGAGAACGGCCGCACGGTCGTCCGGATGAATGCGCTCGGCCCATTCGGCTTCGCTGACGTCGCATTGGTCGCCGGCGAGGCCGAGCATGGCCTGGATCTGCGGCGACACCCAGATGCGGCCGCCGGCCAGGTCGGCGTCCCAGATGCCCTGCCTTGCGCCGAGCAGGACGTGGTTCAGGCGCCATTCGTTCTGCGCGAGCGGCATTTCGAGCCCCTTGCGGGCATCGATGTCGACGATCTGCAGCACGGCCCGGACCGGCGTCCCGGATGCCGGCTCCAGCGGCGCGATGCTGGTCAGGCCGCGGAAGGCCGTGCCGTCGGAGCGCAGGTAGCGCCGCTCCACCTGATCTTCGGCCAGATCCTCGCTCGGGGCTCGGGCACGGTCCTCGGGATGAACGATGGCGCCAAGGCTGCGGCCGGCCATCGGGCCGCCGAAGAGCCGGTCGAAGGCCGGATTGGCAAAGCACAGGCGGCCGCCCTGCCCGAGCAGCGCCATGGCGATGCCCGCCTTGTCGATGATCCGAAGCAGCAGGCCGCCGTCCTGCGCGAGCGCGCCGGCCGCGAACTGCCCCTGCTCGATCTTCTCGTTCATTGTGCGGGTTGTCCGCCGTTACCGAAGCCATCACAAGAGGCAATGATCCGGATGGCGCGCCTCGGGGCCATCCCGGCGCGCAAGGTTGCACCGAATGCCCCAACGGCATACCACTCTGGCCAGTTTGGCCGAGAGACGTTACCTCTGCGTGAGCGAGATACCATCATTTCGGCGCCTCTCACATTGCCGCAGTGTGGGGTCGATCAATAGCCAGGCAAGATCTTCACGATTTTTTCGGGATGTAAGCGGTACATATATACCGCGAACTCATTACAGCGGATCGCAAACAAACACGAAGCTATTTTACCACAGCTGCAAGTTTATCTTTTTGGCCGCCGCCACGAGCGCAACATGTCTTCGCAACAACGAAACATTATTGTGAAAGCCGTTGATTCATTGCAGGGTAAAACCTTTGGCAACGACGGTCGCGATCAAGGCCAACCGGACCACAGCCTCAATCGCAAACTGTGGGTCGGCGCCGGAATCATCACGATCTGCACGCTGATCCTGGCGACGGTGCTGCTGGCACGCAGCTACGATGATTTCACCACGGCACGCTTCAACCTCCATGAAATCTCCGACTACGGCGATCTCCTGGAGGCGGCCAACCGGATCTCGGCCGAGCGCGGGCCGACCAACAGCGTGCTCGGCGAGGAGCCGGCCGCCGACAGTCCGGCACGCCAGCGTCTCGCACGCTTTCGTGCCGCGAGCGACGAGGCTCTCGCCCGGCTGACCGAACATCCCGGGCCGACAGCCCCCGAACATGCGCCGCAGGCCATGATCGAGCCCGTGCGGCGGCAGTTGCTGAACGCACGCGCCGAGGTCGACCGCATCAGCAGCCAGCCGCTGGCGAGCCGCGACGTCGCCGATCTGCAGCGCGTCATCGAAGCCATGTTCGATGCCGTCGACCGGCTGCAGCCGGCGATCCGCTGGAAGATCGCCCGGCTGGTCGCACGCGACGCGCGCCTCGCCTCCCCGGTCATCACCGGCCAGATGCTGGGCGATCTCAGGGAATATGGCGGACGGATCGCATCGCAGATCATGGCGCCGATCGCCGCACGGCGGCCGCTCGCGCTCAACAACCTCATCGCCTACAGCGAGACGCGCGGCCGCCTGGTCGAGCTGTGGCAACTGGTCGGCCGCCAGGACCACACCATTGCCGGCGACCAGCGTCTCGCCGATCTCTGGCGCCAGACCGAGCTGCAGTTTTTCGGCGACGGCCTGACGATGCTCGAGGACGTGGTCCGCGAAGGCCGCGGCGCCGGCGACTACACGATGACGCCCGCCGAGCTGACCAATCGGTTCGTGCCCACCCTGCAGCCGCTGGAGGACCTGCGGCGGGCCTTTCTCGACCTGACGGTCGCACGGGTCGCCGCCGACCGCGAGCGCGCGCTGCACACGCTCGGCGCCGCCGTCGCGCTCGCCCTCGCCATTCTGGTGATCCTCGCCGGCCTGCTCATCTCGGCGCAGCGCTTCGTCTTCAGGCCGCTGCTGCAGGCCCGCGACATGGTCATCGCGCTCGCCGACAATCGCCGCGTCGCACGGCCCGCGACAGGCACGGGCTCGAAGGAAATGAGCCGCCTGTTCGACGCGATCGGCAGTCTCGACGGCCGGCTGCGCGAGCGGGCCGTGCTGATGGAGCAGCTGAAGCTGCTGGCCGACACCGATGCCCTGACCGGCCTGCTCAACCGCGGCGCGCTGGAGCGGATCGGCGAGACCGATACGCCCTACCAGGGCCTTGCGCGCGACATCTGCCTCATCCTCATGGATGTCGACCACTTCAAGGCGATCAACGACCGGCATGGTCATCTGGTCGGCGATCAGGTGCTGACGGAGGTCGCGACACTGGTGCGCGCGAGCCTGCGCCAGGGCGACCTCGTGGCCCGCTTCGGCGGCGAGGAGATCGCGATCCTGGTGCCGGAAAAGGATATCAATGCAGCCCTCTCGCTCGCCGGCCGCATCCGCCAGGACCTGGCGCAACATGTCTTCGTTCTCGACGGCGGCAAGCGGCTGCAGGTGACGGCCAGCTTCGGCGTCGCCTGCGGCAGCCGCGGCGGCGAGCATTGGCGCAACCTGATCGAGGCCGCCGACGCCGCCCTCTACCAGGCCAAGTCGGACGGCCGAGATCGCGTGCAGGGCGCGCTGCTCACCCTGGTTCGGCCGCCGCCACCGGCCCTGACGCGCGCGGTCCGCGAGGCCCGGCGCTGAGGGGCGACGGCGCGTTCCGTCAATCCACGACGACCGGCTCGCCGGCGGCAGGCGGCCCGGCGGAACGCAGCAGCAGGACGAGCGGCAGCGCGGCGAGACAGAGGATCATCAGCAGCTTGAAGTCGTTGACATAGGAGATGATGCTCGCCTGCATGGTGACCAGCCCGTCGAGCGCGGCGCGTCCGACGGCCGTATAGGGGCTCAAGGCCTGGGCGACCGCCGGGGCCTCGAACAACCGGTTGTACGGGGTGACATGGGCGGCGATCTCGGCGTGGTTGACCTGGCCGTTGGAGACCAGCAATGCGCTGACGACGGAAATGCCGACGCTCGATCCGACATTGCGCGAGAGATTGTAGAGACCCGTCCCCTCGCCGCGCCGCGCCGCCGGCAGGGTGGCGAAGGTGACCGTGGTCAGCGGCACGAACAGGAAGCCGAGGCCTGCGCCCTGGATGAAGCCGGTGGAGATGATGGTCCATTGCGACACCGCCGGGGTCCACCCGGTCATGTCGTACATGGCATAGGCGCTGATACCGAAGCCGATGGCGAGCAGCAGGCGGGTATCGACCTTGCCGACCAGCCGGCCGACGACCAGCATGCAGACCATGGTGCCGATCCCGCGCGGTCCCATGACGAGCCCCGCCGTGACCACCGGATAGCCCATCAGCGTCTGCAGATAGGGCGTCATCAGCGCGAGCGAGGCGAGATAGGTGATGCCGACGATGAAGATGAAGAGGATGCCGACCGCGAAATTGCGGTCGCGGAACAGCCGCGGATCGACGAAGGGCTTGTCGGCGGTGAAGATGTGGACGAGAAAAACGTAAAAAGCGACGCCGGCGATCACCATCTCCAGGATGATTTCCAGCGAGCCGAACCAGTTGAGCTGCTCGCCGCGGTCGAGCGCCACCTGCAAGGCCGCGATCGCGACGCTGAGCGCGCCGAAGCCCAGCCAGTCGAGCTTGGCCGCGCCGTCCCGCGGCGTCTCGCTGACGAAGGCGGAAACGCCCGCCAGAGCCAGGATGCCGATCGGGACATTGATGTAGAAGACCCAGCGCCAGCTGAGGTTGTCGGTGAGCCAGCCGCCGACGACCGGGCCGAGCACCGGGCCGACCATGATCGACACGCCGAACAGGGCCATCGCCGAACCGCGCTCCCGCGGCTCGTAGATGTCGAGCAGGATCGACTGGGAGAGCGGCACGAGCGCCGCGCCGAAGAAGCCCTGGAGCAGGCGGAAGCCGACGATCTGGGCGAGCGACTGCGCGATGCCGCAGAGCACCGAGGCCACGACGAAGCCGGCGACCGAAATCATCAGGATGCGCTTGCGGCCGAAGCGGCCGGCCAGGAATCCGGACGGCGGCGTCATGATCGCAGCCGCCACGATGTAGGAGGTCAGCACCCAGTTGATCTGGTCGGCGCTCGCCGAAACGCTGCCCTGGATATAGGGCATGGCGACATTGGCGATGGTCGTGTCCAGTGCCTGCATGACGACGGACAGAATGAGGCACGCGGTGATCGCGGCCCGGTTGGCGACCTTTGGCACCGGCGCGGTCCGGGCCTCAGTCATGGCGCGGCGGTTCCAGCCCGAAGAGGCGCGCCACCGGTTCGGGCACGCCGCGGGCATGGCCGGTATCGACATCCACGACCACGCTCATGCCCACCCGCAGCGGCGGCTTGTCCGAGGGCGTGTCGAGGCGCACGCGCATCGGGATCCGCTGGACGACCTTGACCCAGTTGCCCGATGTGTTCTGGGCCGGCAGCAGCGAGAAGCTCGCGGCCGAGGCCGGGCTGATGCTCTCCACCGCGCCGCGCCAGACGACACCCGGATAGGTGTCGACGGACACGCTGACCGGCTGGCCGGGGCGAACATAGGTCAGTTCGGTTTCCTTCGGCGATGCCTGCACCCAGACATGATCGCTCGCGACCAGGCTGAAGGCCGGCGTCGAGGCTGGCAGATATTGGCCGACCTGGAGCGAGGGCACATTGGTGACGACGCCGTCGAACGATGCCTTCACGGTCGTGTGGGCGAGCTGGCGGGCCGCCTCGTCGCGCGTCGCGACGGCCGCCCGATAGCGGGGATGGCGCTCGACCGGCGCGTCGGGGTCGCCGTTGAGATTGGCCACGATGCCGGCGAGCTGCTGGGTCAGCGAAGCCTTCTTCTGCCGCGCCGAATCGAGATTGTGCCGCGCGGCATCGAGGGCCGCCTGCGAGGCGAAATTGCTGTTGGCGAGCGTCTGCTGGCGCTGATATTCGCGCTGGTAGAAGGCGATATCCACCTCGGCCTGGCGGATCTGCTCCTGCATGTCGTGATAGCTCGCCTTCAGCGCGGTCAGGTCGTTGGTGACGATGCCGATCTGTGCCTCGGCGCCGGCCAGCGCCAGGCGGAACGGCTGGTCGTCCAGCTGGAACAGAACGTCGCCCGCGGCCACCTTCTGGTTTTCGTGTACGGCGATGGTGCGCACGATACCGGAGACATCGGTCGAAACGGCCAGCATGGCCGACTGGACATAGGCATTGTCCGTCGACATCACCTGGCCGCCGGTGACATAGGCATAGGCGCCGACGACGAGCGCCACCGGCACGAGGGCGAAGAGCAGCAGCCGCTTGCGTTTTCTCGACCTCTCGGCCGCCGCCGCTGCGGTGGCGGCCGAGACGCCCTTGTCGCCGATCGGCTCGGCCGGACCGGGCGCCAGCGGCGCTTCGGGCCCTGCCGGCAGCGCGTCGGGCTCGGGATCGCGCGCCCGCGCCGGCAGCTCCGCCGGATGGCTGGAACCGCCTCCACCCGCACCGGCGGCCCTGGTGACGGCCTCTTGGGCAACAGTGCTGGGGGCTGCGTCCGACACGGCCTGAATCCTCAACCGGGCGAGAGGGAACGAGAGGGAAATGGCCCGCGAACGGCGCGGCGGCGGAGCTTTGTGGTTCGCGGGCCGAGCGCAAGAACAGGAAGGGCGGTTCCATGTTGCGCCGCCCACAGATTTGGCCTGCGGAGCCGACTTAGGAATAGCTTTGATTTTGATGGACTGTTGAGTAGCATTCAGCAATGGATCGCAGCGAGATATCCGACCTGACAGTGTTCCTGGCAATTGCCGAGCATCTCAGCTTTCGCGGCGCTGCCGAGCGGATGGGCGTCACCGCGTCGGCGCTGAGCCATACGCTGCGCCAGATGGAAGAGCGGCTCGGCGTGCGCCTGTTCAATCGCACAACCCGCAAGGTGGCGCTGACCGATGCCGGCCTGCAACTGCTGCAGCGGCTGCGTCCGGCTTTCGACGAAATCGGCGAGGCGCTGAAGGATCTCGACGAACATCGCGGCCGGCCGCTCGGCCTGTTGCGGCTGCATGTCTCGCAGTTTGCCGCCATGACGCTCGGGCCGGTGTGGAAACGCTTCATGGCGACCTACCCGGACGTGCGTGTCGAGCTTGCGACCGACCCCCGCATGTCCGACATCGTCGCCGAGGGCCTCGATGCCGGCATCGCCCCGCGCATGTGGGTGGCGGCCGACATGGTGGCGACGCGCGTCGTCGGACCGTTCAGGGTCGCGGTGGCCGGGGCGCCGTCCTATCTCGCCGTCGCCGGCAGGCCGGAACGGCCGGAGGATCTTGCCCGGCACGACTGCATTCGCCTGCGCAGCACGCACGACCGCAAGCCGTTTCCCTGGCGCTTCGTCGATCCGGTCGGCGAGGTCGGCGTCACCGGCCGGCTGATCACGGACGATCCGGAGATCGGCGTACGCACGGCGGTCGACGGGCTTGGGCTGGTCTATACCGCCGAGGAGCGGATCCGGCCGTTTCTCGAAACCGGCCAGCTGGTGCGGCTGGTCGAAGACTGGTGCCCGGATTTCGACGGCCTCTATCTCTACTATCCCGGCCATCGCCACGTGCCGACCGTGCTGAGGGCACTGATCGACACGATCCGCATGCCCGAGCGCGACGCGTGACAACAAGTGCATTCGCGCGTCTCTCGATGATGTGAAGGCCCGTGGCCGCCTCTCGCATGGTCGTGATTGGCATGTGATCACGCCGGCTCCCACGTTCGGGAGGCGCGGCGGTGGACACCTCCCGACGGCGCGCCCCGACAAGCATTCCGGACCTGGCGTGTCCCTCCCGTCTCCGGTCTTTCGCGATGGAGATCGTGATGAGACGGCTTGTTCTGACGATCGCGCTGCTCGCGCCCCTGGGGCTGGCCGGCCCTGCCCTCGCCCAACAGGACGCCGCAGATTTCATTGCCCCGAGCGAACCGACGCTGGCGCCGGCGCCGAGGCTCGTGGCTCCCGTCGCCACGCCGATGCCTCGTCCCGCCCACCTTGCCCGCGGTCACGGCCGCGAGTTCAGCGCGCGCCGTCATGCGCTGCAGCCGGCCGGCCTCATCATGCTGAAGGACGACGAAGTGCCGGCCAACGCCTTTTCAGCGACGGACTGATCAAGCCCTAACCCCCTCCATGACAGAGCGACTTGCCGGGGCATTGGCTCCGGCCTTTTTTCGGATCGGCGCGGGATCAGCGATCATTGCGACAACGCATATTTATTCGTCA
>NZ_JAPSET010000087.1:0-12488 GCF_026847585.1 Phreatobacter sp. AB_2022a | reverse complement strand
CTCGGTCCGGTCGCCGCCACCGCAGCCGGCAAGCGCGAGCCCGGCGGCGAGGATGCACAGGGCACCCGTCGACTTGTGCACTTTCGTCATCAGCTCCTCCCTTTGCCGGACCGGCCCGGCAGCGGATCGTCAGAACAGATCGATGCGTGGATTGCGCTGCTCCCAGCCGCGACGGGCCAAGGCCACCAGGCGATCGTCGAGCGAGGCATCCGGCGTCGCCGCGTCGGCGCCGCGCAGCTGGCGAACGAGGCGCTGCTCCACCTTGCGCTTGTCCTCCTCGGACAGGCCCTGCAGCAGGCGGCGGGCATTGTTGTCGGGATCGCCGACGCCCGGCCGGTTGAGCGCGGTCGCCAGCGCGAAGTAATAGCCGGCATCGACCGGGTTGCGCAGCCGGCCGGAGCCTTGCAGGGCGAGCAGCCCGCGGTCATAGGCGCCCCAATAGTCGCCGCGCTCGGCGCCGCGCTCGAGCCAGGTGGCGGCCAGCGCTTCGTTGCGCGCGACACCGGCGCCGTCGCGATAGAGACGGCCGATATTGGTCGGCGCATAGGGATGGCCGCCGGCCGCTGCGCGCGAGAAATAATCCATGGCCTTCTTCAGGTCGCGGGCGACGCCGGTGCCGCGCAGATAGGCGAGGCCGACATTGTTGAGGGAATAGATGTCCTGCCGTTCGACGCCGGCCTGATAGAAGCGCAGGCCCCGCTCGGCATCGGCCGGCATGCCCGCGCCGGAGACGAAGATGTAGCCGAGCTCGTTCATCGCATAGGTGTGGCCCATATCGGCGGCGCGCAGCATCATGTCGAGGCCGCTGCTGACGTTCTGGGCGATGCCGCGGCCGTGGAACAGGGCCTTGCCATAGTCGTAGATGCCGTAGGGATCGCCCCGTTCGGCGCCACGCCGGAACATCTCGACCGCCGTCGCGTCGGAAGCCGGGCGGCCGACGCCGAGCCTGTAGAGATAACCCATCTGGTAGAGCGAGCGGACATGGCCGCGCTCGGCCGCGCGTTCGATATGGCGCCAGCCTTCCTCGACCGCGCGCGCGGCCAGATGCGCCCGGCCGAGCTGGTGCTCGAACCGCGCGATCTGGGGAAATTGCCTGACCGCCTCGTTACAGGCGCGCAGCGCCGCCGGCGGATCGATCTCGTTTGGCAGCCGTCCCGCCGCGACGCCCTGCAGGTCGAAGGGCTCGGCGGCGGCGGCATCGCAAGGATGGACGACCGGCCGCGCGGAAAAGCCGACGGTCGTGCGCCTGTCGCCGGTATCGAGGGCAAGCCGGATCGCCTGCGGCCTGCCTTGGCTGCCGATCTGCGGCTCGAACGACAGGCTCGCCAGCTCGCCGAGCGGCAAGGTCGAGCCGGTTTCGATCACCCGCTCGCCGGCCCGCAGCATGCCGGTCGCCGGCACCTCGTCGAAGGTGACCGCGAGCGCGGCGGCATCCGCCGGCAGGCGTGCCTCGGCGAGCCGCAGCGACACCGGACCGACGCCGATCGTCGCCTCGGGCGCGTGGCGCTGGAGCCCGGCAAGATAGGCATGGGCCTGCGGATGGCGCGGTGCGGGACGGGCCGGCTCCCGGCCGCCGCCCGAGCGCTGCGCTTCCGGCGCGGCGGCGATGGTGACCGCGATCGCGCCCTGGCTCGCCTGCCGCCAGGGATCGGTGACCGTATAGGTGAGCAGCTCGACATTGCCGACCGGCGCTGCGGCGGCATCGAAGGCGAGCCGGCCGAGCCGCGCCACCGGGATCGGGCGGCCGGCTTCGACCGGCCGGCCGTCGACGAGGAGCCGGCCCTGGTCGGGCAGGCGGTCGAAGGTCACGGTCAGCGGCGCGCCGGACGGGCTGCGCGGCGCCGGCAGGTCGACCGGGGCCGCGCGGCTGCCCGACGTCACCACGAGCCGGTGCACCGGCGTCGTCGACGGCAGGCCGGGCAGCGGCAGCATGAAGAAGTCGTCGACGAGCGAGGAATTCTCCCAAGGGCGCTGCTGGCCGTTGGTGGCGGTGAGCACGTCGCGCCGGACCTGGGTCAGCATCTGCCGGAGCTCGAGGTTCGGCGTCAGCGCCCGGCGCACGAAGGCCTGGGTGTAGTAGCTGAGATCGCCGCTGCCGTCATAGGCGACCTTGCCGGGTTCGGTCGAGAAGGCGATCAGGCTGCCGCTGTCGGGCGCGACGCGCACCGCGCTGGCGGTGCTGGCCGGGCGGGCGAGGCCCTGGTTGCCGGCGGCCCGCTGCAGGCGATCGGCGATCCAGTACTGCTCGGCGCGGAACGGGTTGTCACGGCAGGCATCGAGAAAGATGAGCTGCATCCGCGACTTGTCGCGGATGTAGTTGTAGATGTTGTCGACCCGGATCGCCTCGATCTCGACGTCGTAGGGCGTCGACAGCCTGGCATCGACCGGGATCAGATAGTTGTTGTCGCCGACATGGACGCCGTGGCCGGAATAATAGATCAGGCTGACGTCGGCATTCTCGACCGAGCGCAGGAAGGTCTTGGCCAGCTCCTCGAACTGGATGCGGGTCAGGTCCTGGCCGTGGATGACCTCGAACTGCGCCGAGCGCAGCACCGCGATCACCTCGCGCACGTCGTTGGTCGGGTTCTTCAGCTTCGGCAGGTAGCTGTATTCGGAATTGCCGATGACCAGGGCGACACGCTTGCCCGTCTGCTGGGCGGCAGCCGCCGCGACCAGGGCAAAATTCGCCGCGGCGACGGCGAGAGCGATCGCCAGGAGGCGGGAGAGGCGGCGTCGCGCCGAACCGAAACTGCTCAGTTGTGCCGTCATCGTTCCGTCTCGTCGCGTCATCGGCCGCACGGAGAGGGCGGGGCGCATGACCGCCCCATTCCAGCAGATCGTGACGATGAACCAATGCTCACGTAACGTCAACCTGTGAATGCTTGCGCTGTGAGCACAATTTCTCGCATACATGTAGGTGCCGTCGTGTGTCCTGGCGCACATGACGCAAGGTATTGTTGTATTATCAAGGTCACGTCACGATCGTTGCTTCCGTGGCGCGGAAGTCGACATGAGCATGGATAAGACCGTGGATGTGTCGCATGCGGCCCGCATGCTCGCTGCCGGCAAATGCCGGTACTCCGCGGTCGGCGCGTGCAGGCATGATCCGCAGAAACCCCCGGCCGACAGCTGCTGAAGACGTCCATGATCAAGGTCAGGTCGACAGCCCCTCACGCATCGAGCCGCCCGCGGCAGACCCGGCCGGCGCCGAAAACCTCGCGGCTGCGTGAATTTTCCGTCGGCAAAGGCACGCTGTTTGTCATCATCTTCGTCTTGGGCCTGGTCGCGGCCTGGGGCGCGGGCATGACCTACCTGCTGTTTGCCGGCAATCGCCTGGCGGCGAGCGCGGTGCAGCGGACGACCGAGCTGCAGGACTATTACGAGCAGCAGGCGGCCGAATATCGCCGCTCCCTCGCCGCCGCCCAGGCCGAGGCCAGCCGCGCCCAGCGCGACCTCGACCGGCTGAGCCTCGACCGCACCGGCGTCGAGGGCCGGCTCGTCGACCTCGCCCGCCGGCAGAGCCAGATCGAAACCCGGCAGTCCGCCTTCGTCAGGCTGGCCGAACAGATCGGCGGCGCCCCGATCGCCGCGCTCGGCGCGGGGCTCGGCCGCGCGGGCAGCGATGCCATGCCGCTGCCGGTCGCCCGGCCCGGCGGCGCGCGCGCCCGCACCCGCTCGGTCCTGCCGGAAGCCGAGGTGCCGGAGGAGGCGGTCAATCTCGATCCCGATGCCGAGCCGGCGGAGCTGCCGGCGCCCGACCAGCATCACGGCGAAGCGGGAGATGCCGCCATGGGCGCCGCGCGTTCGCTCGCTTCGCCGACCGCGGCGCTGGCCGGGCGCGACGTCGCCGAGGTCGTCGACCAGCTCGACCAGCGGATCCGCCAGGCGGAAACCGACCAGGTGAAGGCCGTGCAGGCGATGGGATCGGCGACGCGGACGCGCGCCCATCTCCTGCGCCAGGCCTTCGATGTCGCCGGCCGCGAGCTGACCGAGATCGTCGAGCCGGTGCGCAGCCGCGCGGCGGGCGCGGTGGCTGCCGCAACGCGCCGCGCCGCCGAGGATGCCAGTCCGTTCGGGCTGGCAATCGCCGAGATCCGCCAGAACGCCGCGGTGATCAAGCGCCTGTCGCCGACCATCGATGCGCTGCCGCTGCACCGGCCGGTCAGCCAGGAGAGCCGCATCTCCAGCCGCTGGGGGCTCCGCTCCGACCCCTTCCTCGGCACCTCGCGCATGCATGCCGGCCAGGACTTCGCCGCCCCGCTGGGAACACCCGTCTTCGCCACGGGCGGCGGCGTCGTGCTCTCGGCCGGCTGGGGCGGCGGCTACGGCAATCTGGTGCAGGTCGATCACGGCAACGGGCTCGTCACGCGCTATGCGCATCTTTCCGAGATCCTGGTGACGCCGGGCCAGCCGGTGGCGGCGGGCGCCAGGGTCGGCCTCGTCGGCTCGACCGGCCGGTCGACCGGGGCTCATCTGCATTACGAAACGCGCCTGCGCGGCACGTCGAACGACCCGATGCGCTTCCTGCGCGTCGGCGAGGAACTGGGCATGGCGGTACCGCGCCTGCGTTGAGCTGCGGTGGCGCTTGATCTGAAACCTTACCTTGGGGCATGCTGCCCCGGCATGAGGAGGCTGTCATGTCGCAATCCGAGCCTGCCGCCATGCCGAGGGAGGAGCCGCAGGCCGGCGGGCCGCCGCCGAAGGCGGCCGCAACCACGGCCCACCGGCTGACCGACATCGCCTTCTTCGCCGGCGCCGATCCGGCGATCGTCGCGCGCAGCGAGGCGAGGCTGCGCTGGGTCGAGTTCAAGCCCGGCGCGCTGGTGATGGATTTCGACGACGACAGCGACGACGTCTTCGTCATCATCCGCGGCGCGGCCCGCGTGCTCATGCGCACCCAGCTCGGCCACGAGCTGATCCTCGGTGATTTCGAGGCCGGCACGATCATCGGCGAAATGGCGGCGATCGACGGCTATCGCCGCGGCGCCAATGTCACCGCGCTGGTGCGCAGCCAGGTCTGCCGGATCCCTTCGGCGGTGTTCCTCGACATCGCGCTGGGCTCGCCGCCGGTCGGCCTCCGGTTGATGCGCATGCTCACCGCCCGGGTGCGGCTCGGCAACACCAAGCTGCTCGAACATACCATCCTGTCGGTGCGGCTGCGTCTGCTCAGCGAGCTGCTGCGGCTTGCAAGGCCGGCGCGCGGCGGTGCCGGGCTGGTGGTCAGCCCGCCGCCGATCCAGTCCGATCTCGCCGCCCGCATCGGCGCGCGCCGCGAGGCGGTCTCGCGCGAGCTCAACGATCTCGACCACCAGGGGCTGATCCGGCGCGACCGGGGCTCGCTCACCATGCCGCGGCCGGAATTGATCCGCGCCGAAATCGAAAAGCTCGGGGTTGCCGCGGGCGGTCGCGCCGAGCCGCTCTGACGGCCGGTCCGGCTGTGCGCCCGCGCACAGTCCGACCGGAAGCCGATCGTCATCTTCGCAGCCAGGAAGAGGGCAGGGCCATGCAAGGACAGCGACAAGCCGGCGGACCGTGAGGCGAAGGGCCGCAACCGTTCCCTTCCGAGCTTGTGATGGCCGCGCTCCGATCGTCCCGGACCAGCGCGGCGCGATGGAACAGATGGATCGTTCATGTCGTGGTTCGGCAAAGTCGCGTGGTCCGAGGGCCTGTTCCTGAGGCCCCACCACATGCAGCAGGGCGACCGCTACGTCGAGCGGCTGGTGGAGACGCGCGCCCGCGACATCACCCCCTATCCCTGGGGTTTCGCCAAGCTCGAGATCGACCGCGACCTCGCCCAGCAGAGCCGTTTTGCGCTGCGTCGGGCAGTCGGCATCATGCCCGACGGCACGCCCTTCGACCTGCCGTCCGACGGGCCGCTGCCGGCGCCGGTCGAGATCCCCGACAATGCCGCCAAGAGCATGGTCTGGCTGTCGCTTCCGGTGATCGCGCCGAACGTCCGCGAGATCGACGGCCCCCAGGCCGACAGCGGCAGCCGGTTCGTCACGGCGACCCAGACGATCATCGATTCCAATTCGGCGCTGCGCATCGAGGAGGAGATCGACATCGCCTTCCCGCGGCTCGGCTTCGACGTGCGCAAGACACCGAAGCCGGGCTTCGTCTCGCTCGGCATCGCCCGCATCCTGGAGATCCGCGACAAGGCGCTGATCTTCGACGACCGCTACGTGCCGCCGCTCCTCGTCGCCAATGCCCATCCGACCGTCGACGGCTGGATGGACCGGGTCATCGGCTGGATGGACAACAAGCTGGAGGAGCTTGCCCGCTACGCCGCCGACCCGACCGCCGGAGGCGGCCTGCAGACCGTCGACTATTTCGTGCTGCAGCTGCTCAACCGCCATCTCGCCGTGATCAAGCACCTGCGCGCCACGCGTTATGCCCATCCCGAGCGGCTCTATGTCGAGCTGCTGCATTTCGTCGGCGAGCTCGCGACCTTCGCTTCGCCCGACCGGCGCACCGGCGACTATCCGGCCTACGATCACGACGACCTGGAAAATACCTTCGCGCCGGTCGTGCGCGACATCCAGGAATATCTGAGCGTGCGCTATGGCCGCCGGGCGATCCGCCTCGACATCGTCGAGCGCGCGGCCAATGCCTTCGTCTCGACGATCAAGGACCGCTCGCTGTTCCGCAATGCCAACCTGGTGCTGGAGGTTTCGGCGCGCCGGCCGCTGACCGAGATTCAGAACGAGTTTCCGCAGCTGTTCAAGGTCGGCCCGAACACCAAGATGAACGAGATCGTGCATGCCCATCTGCCGGGCGTGCCGCTGATCCACCTGCCGACGCCGCCGCCGCAGATCCGCGCCATGGCGGACCACGTCTACTTCCTGCTCGACCGCACCTCGCCGCTCTGGCCCGAATTCTCGACCGCCAGCGCGGTCGGCTTCCATTTCTCGGGAAGCTGGCCGGATCTGGAGCTCGAGTTCTGGGCGATCCTCGGAGACCGGCCATGAGCGACAGGACCGGCGACAGAACCCCACCCTTCGATCCGTTCGGACGCAACGACCGCACCATCGTGCAGCCGAATCCGGGGGGGCGGCGCGCGCAGCCGGCGACGCCCACCCCCGCACCGGCGGCGCCGGCCGCCGGAGCCTTCGGCCCGCAGGCGGAGGAGGACGACTGGACGCGCGGCCGGGCCGCGCCGCCCGAACCGCCGCGACCGGCAGCGCGTCCGGAGCCCGGCCAGGTCATGCTGCTGAAACGCGACGTGCCGGTTGCGCCGAACGACAATATGCTGCTGGAGGCGGCAGGGCCGCTGCTGCTGCTGCTCGGCCGGCTGCGGGCCTCGCTCATGCAGGCCCGCTTCGCGGACCTGATGGATCAGGTGGCCGATGCGATCGACGGCTTCGAGCGCCAGGTGCTCGGCCATGGCGTGGCCGCGGAGACGGCGAGCGATGCCAAATATGCGCTGGCCGCCACGGCCGACGACATCGTCCAGAACATTCCGTCCGAGGACCGGCCGATCTGGACCCAGTACAGCATGCTCTCGCGTTTCTTCGGCGAGCGCGTCGGCGGCGTGCGCTTCTTCGAAAAGCTCGACAAGGCCAAGCTCGATCCCTTGCGCAACTACGATCTGCTCGAGCTGATGTATACCTGCCTCGCCATCGGCTTCCAGGGCATCCACCGCACGTCCGGCGGCGGCGCCGCGACGCTGCAGACGATCCAGCGCAATCTCTACGAGACGCTCAGGCGGGTCCGGCCGCGCACCGAGCTCGACCTGTCGCCGCACTGGCGCGGCCAGGATCTGCCGCCCGCGACCGCCGGCTTCCGCGTGCCGCTCTGGTCGGTGGCGGCGGTCGCCGCCGCGGTGCTGGGCGTGACCTATATCACCTTGCGGCTGCTGCTCGCCGGCTCCGCCGACACGGTCGCGGGCGAGCTCAGACGCGTCGTGCCGGACGGGCCGATCGCCCTCCTGCGCAGCCGCCCGGTCGCCCCGCCGCCGCCACCGCCGGCCTCGACCCAGCTCGACTGCATCAAGGCCGGTCTCGCCGCCGAGATCGCCAGCGGCAAGCTCAGCGTGGTGGAAAGCGCCAATGCGGTGATCCTGAGGGTCGGGGCCTTCGCATCCTTCGCCTCCGGCCAGGCGACCGTGCTCGACAGCTTCCGCCCGATCGCCGAAAAGATGGGCCAGATCCTGGAGCGCCAGCCGGGCGCCATCCGGGTCATCGGCCATTCCGACGCGACGCGCATCGCCACCGCGCGCTTTCCGTCCAACTGGCATCTGTCGGTCGAACGCGCCCAGGCGGTCGCCAACCTGATCCGGCCGGCGCTCAGCCAGCCGCAGCGCATCGAGGTCGAGGGCAAGGGCGCCGACCAGCCGCTCGACAGCAACGACACCAACGAGGGCAGGGCACGCAACCGGCGTGTCGAGCTGATGATCCCGCGCGACCGCGCGACATCCTGCCGATGACCGGCTGAAGGGCTGCGGACGATGACGATGAAGGTCTGGCTCCTGCTCGTGTCATACGTGATCGGCGCGCTGGCGCTCGCCGCGCTCATCTGGTTCGTCGGGCCGCTGGTGGCGATCGCCAACCTGCGGCCGCTCGACCCGGCCTGGAGCCGCGGGCTGGCGATCGGAGCGATCGTCGCGATCCTCGCCGCCGCCATCGTGGTGACCGTCGTCCGGCGCCGCCGCGCCGAGGCGCTGCTCGCCAGGGGGCTGGAAGGCGAAGGCGCCGAGGACGCCGAGGCGAGCGGCGACGGCGAGGTGCTGGCCGAACGGATGAAGGACGCGCTGCAGACGCTGCGCAAGGCCTCCGGCGCGAAGGGCGACTATCTCTACGACCTGCCCTGGTACATGATCATCGGCCCGCCGGGCTCCGGCAAGACCACGGCGCTGATCAATGCCGGGCTGAAATTCCCGCTGGCGCGCGGACGGACGCCGGCGGCGATCGCCGGCGTCGGCGGCACGCGCTATTGCGACTGGTGGTTCACCGAGGAGGCCGTGCTGATCGACACGGCCGGCCGCTACACCACCCAGGATTCCGACGCGAAGGGCGACCAGAAGAGCTGGCTCGCCTTCCTGGACCTGCTGAAGGAAAACCGGCCGAGGCAGCCGATCAACGGCGTCATCGTCTGCATCAGCCTCGAAGACCTCGCGACCGCCGGTCCGGACGCCGTGCGCGGCCATGCCGATGCGATCCGGGCCCGGCTGCTCGAGCTGCACGAGCGGCTGAAGGTCGATTTTCCCGTCTACGCCATGTTCACCAAGGCGGATCTCGTCGCTGGCTTCGTGGAGTTTTTTGGCCATCTCAACGAGGCCGGTCGCCGCGTGGTGTGGGGCAGCACCTTCCAGACCGACGACAAGACGCTGAACAAGGTCGGCGACGTCGCCGACGAATTCGACCTGCTGGTCGAGCGGCTGAACCTTGAAATGGTCGACCGGCTGCAGGACGAGCCGGCGCCGGTCTCCAAGGTGCAGGTGCTGAGCTTTCCGAGCCAGATGGCCGCCTGCAAGCCGGCGGTCGTCGACTTTCTCGGCCGCATCTTCGAACCGACCCGCTACCATGCCAATGCCACGCTGCGCGGCTTCTATTTCACCTCGGGCACCCAGCTCGGCACGCCGATCGACCGGCTGATCGGCGCGCTCAGCCGATCGTTCGGGGCCGAGGAGCGGGCGGCGGGCGGCTATTCCGGCCTCGGCAGGAGCTATTTTCTCACCGACCTCATCACCAAGGTGATCGTCGGCGAGGCCGGCTGGGTGTCGACCAACCGGGCCGTGGTCCGGCGCATGGGCCTGGCGCGCGGGCTCGGCTTTGCCGCGATCGGGCTCGGCGCGGCCGCGCTCGCCGGTGCCTGGTGGGTCAGCTTCCAGCGCAACAGCGGGCTGATCGAAGAGACGTTCCAGAGCTCGACCCGCTACCGGCAGATCGGCGAGGACGTCAGCGCCGAGACGGTGATCGGCGACGGCGACCTGTCCCGGCCGCTGCGCCATCTCTTCCATCTGCGCACGATGCCGGCGGGATATGCCCAGCGCGACGAGGATACGCCGCTGGCCGAGACCTTCGGCCTCAGCCAGCGGCCGCGGCTCAATTCGGCCGCCGAGAGCACCTACCAGGCCGCGCTCGAGCGGCATTTCCGCCCGCGCATCCTCTACCGGCTGGAGAGCGAGCTGCGCAGCCGGCCGCAGGACGCCGCCTATGCCTACCAGGCGCTGCCGGTCTATCTGATGCTGGGCGGGCGCGAGCCGCTGGTGAAGGACCAGGTCAGGACCTTCCTGCGCAACGACTGGGAGGAGGGCCAGTTCCGCGGCGCCGCCAATGCCGATGGCCGGCGCATGCTGGCCGAACACCTCGACGCGCTCATGGATTTCGATCCGCCGACCGAGACGCGAGCGGTCGCGCTCGACGAGGCGCTGATCCAGGAGACGCAGAAGACGCTCGGCCGGATGGGCGTGATCGATCGCGCCTTCGAGCTGATCCGCACGGCCGCCGCCCAGCAGCGCGGCCGCGACTGGACCGCCAAGGCCAAGGGCGGGCAGGACGCCGCGCGCGTCTTCGAGGCGCGCGTCGGCGAGGATCTCGACGCGGTGCGCGTGCCCTTCCTGTTCACCTATGACGGTTTCCACGAGGCCTTTCTCGGCCGCCTCGCCGAGGTGCGCGCCCAGGTCGAGCGTGAGCGCGGGCTGATGGGCGAGGTGGCCGACCAGCAGGCGCTGCAGCGTCAGTTCGACCGGCTCGAGCCGGCCCTGCTCGAACGCTACGGCGCCGAGTTCAGCCGTGCCTGGACCCAGGCGCTCGGCATGCTGCGCATCCGCTCGCTGACCGCCGACCGCCCGGGCTATGTGACGCTGGACGCGGCGGCGCGCGCCACCTCGCCGCTGATCGCGCTGTTCGAATCGATCCGCGAGGAGACCCAGCTCACCCGCGAGCGCCCGAAGCCGGCCGGAGCCGCGCCACAGCCGGCGCCGCCGCCGCGGCCGGCCTTCCCGCAGGGCGTGGTGCCCGGCGCCGACATCGAAGCCTCGTTCCGCGCCATGCATGTCGTGGTCGAGGCCCAGGGCGGGCGGCGGCCGATCGACGACCTCATCAAGAACCTGAGCGACATCCACCAGTCGCTGATGGCCATGGCCGATCCTGCGCAGGCGGCGGGCGCGGCCCAGACCTTCAGGACGCATCTGCAGTCGCTGCGCGGCAATGCGACACGCCTGCCGCCGCCCTTCTCGACCATGATGCAGACCGCCGCCAATTCGTTCGATTCGGACGCGACCGGAACCACGCTGGCACGGCTCGGCCAGGCGCTGGCCGAGCAGGTCACCGAACCCTGCCGGCTGGCCACCAGCGGCCGCTATCCCTTCGTGCGCGGGTCGACCAGCGAAATGGCGCTCGCCGATTTCGAGAAGCTGTTCGGCACCAACGGCACGATAGACCGTTTCTTCGCGGCCAATCTCGCGCCCTATGCGGATACGACCCGGCGCGAATGGAGCTGGAACCAGACCCATCCCGTCGGCCGGCAATTGCCGGTTGCGCTGCTGCGCGACTTCCAGCGCGCGGCGGCGATCCGCGAGACCTATATGCGCACGGGCGCCGCCGGCTTTGCCTTCGTCGCCCGGCCGATGACCATGCCCCAGGGCGTGCAGTCGGCGCGGCTCGAAGTGAACGGCGCGATCCTGGCCAAGGACGCGCCGGAGCCGCCGCCCCCGCCGCCGCCGCAACCCTCGGCGCTGGAAGTGCTGTTCGGCCAGCGCCCGCAGGCGCCGCCGCCGCCGCCGCAGCGGCCCCGGCCGCCGGAGGCGCCGACCGCCATGCAGTGGCCGGGACCGGCCGGCATGCAGAAGGCGGCGGTCATCCTGGTCCTGGACCAGGCCGGGCGCACCGCGACGCTGCAGCGCGACGGCGCCTGGGCGCTGTTCCGCCTGCTCGAAGCCGGCACTGTCCAGCGCAGCGGCGAAACCGTCATTGCCAGCTTTTCGGTCGGCGGCCGCGACATTGCCTATGCGATCAATGTCGCCGCGCCGGTCAATCCGCTAACCTCGACGCTGCTGCGCGAATTCCGTTGTCCCGGCAGCCGGTGATGCGATCATGAGCCATGGCCTCTTCGGGAAGCTGCCGGCCAAGCGCGACTTCGTCGCCTTCGACCTGCCGTCGGCGGTGCTGCGGCCCTGGGAGACCTGGCTGCAGGGCGCGATGGCGGCGAGCCGCCACGTGCTCGGTGCCGACTGGACGGGGATCTTCCTGAAGGCGCCGATCTGGCGCTTCTGGTGCGGGGCAGGGGTCCTCGACCAGCCGCTGCTGGGGGCGCTGATGCCGAGCGTCGACGGGGTCGGCCGCTATTTCCCGCTCACCGTCGCGGCGGTCGCCGAAGAGGGCACCCATTTCGTGCCGCCCGCCACGGACAGCCGGTCGGCCTATTTCGCGGCGCTCGAGGAGCTGATGCTGTCGGCGCTCGACCCGGCTCTCGACGTCGACGCCTTCCGCCGGAGCCTGAAGGCGCTGGATCCGCCGGCGGCGATGGCCGGTGCGCCGGCGCGCGCG
>NZ_JAPSET010000086.1:0-12788 GCF_026847585.1 Phreatobacter sp. AB_2022a | reverse complement strand
CCCGGCGGCGTGCCGGGCACGGCCGGGGTAATGCGGCCGATGAGATCGCGGCGCAGGTCCTGCTCGACGAAGAGCGCGAGCTTGCGCGCGCCGGCCTGGGTGAAATGCACGCCGTCGGCGGTCCTGAGGCGGCGGATCTGCCCGGCGAAATCCGGTCCGAACTGCGAATACTGGCCCTGCTCGTCGACGAAGCCGTTCCACACATCGACAAAGGTCACGCCGTTGCGTGCGGCGCGTTCCTTGAAGATCTCATTGAGATAGGCCATGTCGGCCGAGGCGCGCTGGCCGCGCAACGGCGGCACGCCGACCCAGTAGACCGGCACGCCGCGGGCCTTCAGCGCCTGCATCGCGGCATCGACGCGCTGGATGTAGATCTCGCGCCAGCGCTCCGAGCGCGGCTCGAAGCTCTCGCGATCCAGCCGCAGCGGCTGGCGGTCGTTCGAGCCGATCATCATGACGATGAAATCGACCTTGGCCTCGCGGGCGAGAATCTCCGGGATCTGCCGCGGCCAGTCGTGGAACTCGGAGCGCACGAGGCCGGAGGACAGGCGGGTGCGGTCGGTGACGCCGATTTCCGGCACGTCCTCGAAGGCGCGCTCGATGCCGAAGGAAAGCCACTCGGCGAGATTGTCGCCGAGCACGAGCACGAAGGTGGTGGGGCCGGTCTCGCCGGTGGCCGTCGCGGGGCTGCGCTCATGCGGCGGGCGTGTGGCTTCGGCGGGGGCGGCGGGCGGCGGCGCGGTGCGCACCGCGGGGGCCTGGCGGATGGTCGGCTGCTGCTGCGGCAGGCGGAACAGCCGAGGCTGCTGGTCACGCGGGGCGAAAAGATGCGGAAAGCGGTCGTCCGAATAGCTCGGCTGCGCCGCGGCGCGTCCCGCAAGGACCATGCAGGCGGCAAGGATCATCAGGGCCAGGGCAGATCCGAACCGTTTCACACGAGGACCTTTTCGGTTCCGAGGCCCCCCGGCTCCGGAGCCCCCCTTGTATCACGAAGGGGCGGGGGCGCGACAGGCGTCCGGCTTGAGAGGTCAGCCGCCCCGGCAGAGCCGCGCGACAGAGGCCCGCCTGGCGGGTCAGCCGCCCCGGCGCAGCCGCGCGACAGGCGGCCTGCCTGGAAGGTCAGCCGCCCCGGCGCAGCCGCGCGACAGGCGGCCTGCCTGGAAGGTCAGCCGCCCCGGCGCAGCCGCTGCAGGACGGCGGAGGTCGGAAAGCCGTCAGCGGCCATGCCGGCGCGCTGCTGGAAGCGCTGCAGGGCCTCGCGGGTGCCGGCGCCGAGCTTGCCGTCGACATTGCCCGAATAGAGGCCGACCTGGGTCAGCCGCTGCTGCAGTTCGATGCGCTCTTCGCGTGACAGCGAGCGTTCGCCCACCGGCCAGGGCCGGGCGAAGGGGCCGCCGCCGCGCAGCCGGTCGGCGAGATGGCCGACCGCCATCGCATAGTTTTCCGAGTTGTTGTATTTCATGATCACGCGGAAATTCGGCAGCATCAGGAAGGCCGGTCCGCGGGCGCCGCCCGGCAGATGCAGGAAGGCCTGGTCGCCGCGCCGCGGGAAGCCGCGGCCGCCGACGCGGCTGACGCCGAGTGCCTCCCATTGGGCGATCGTCTGCGGCCGGTCGCGTCCGGCCAGCGCGAGATTGAGGCCCGGCGGCAATTGGACCTCGTAGCCCCAGCCCTGGCCGGCGGCCCAGCCCTCCTCGCGCAGGAGATTGCCGGTCGACATCATGGCGTCGGCGACGGAATCGACGATGTCGATATGCGCCGAGCCGGTGCCCGAGCGGGCGGCGCGCAGGAAGGTCGACGGCATGAACTGGGTGTGGCCGAAGGCGCCGGCCCAGGAGCCGCGGAAATGCTGCTGCGGGATATGCCCGCGCGAGAGGATCTGCAGCGCGGCCAGGAACTCGCCGCGGAAGAAGTCCTGGCGCCGGCCGTAGCAGGCGAGCGTGGCGGTCGCCCGGACGACCGGCGTATTGCCCTTGGAGCGGCCGAAGCTCGTCTCGATGCCCCAGATCGCCGCGACGATGTGCTTGTCCACGCCGGTGGTCTGCTCGACCCGGTCGAACACCGCGCGATGCCGCGCCAGCAGTTGGCGCCCCTCGGCGATCCGGTTCGGCGCCACCAGGCCGTTGATGTAGTCCCACGGCTGACGCGAAAACTCCGGCTGGGCGTCGAGGAGCCGCAGGATGCTGGTATCGGGCGACAGGCCTTGCGTCGCACGCTCGAAGACCTGGGGGCCGATGCCGCGCTGGGCGGCGTCGCGCCTCAGCGCCTGGATGCAGGCCGAAAAGCCGCCGTCCTGGGCAACCGCCGGGGCCGGCGCGGCGAGGGGGCTCGCCAGCGCCGCCAGCGCGAGCGCCGCCAGGCCATGCCGGGTGTGATGGGAACGAGCCATGCCAGTCGCCTCCGATCCGGGTGGAACCCGCCGAAGAACCAGTGGAACAATGGCGATGGTGAACGAAGCGTTAAATCGGTTCAACCGGGCTCTGTCGGCGGCCGTGGGGACTGCCGCCCGGCCTTGCCGCGGTCCTTGATATTGCGGCCGGAATCGCGGGGGCCGGCGACGCGGGTCGCGGCGCTTGGTCGCGCCCGCCTCAGCCGCGGCGCAGACGCTCCAGAAAGGCGCGGTCGGCCTCGCCGGTGGCGGGCATGCCGAAGCGCGACTGCATCTGGCGGACCGCGGCCTTCGACTTGTCGCCGAGAATGCCGTCGGGGTCGCCGAGGTCGAAACCGAGCTGGTTCAGCCGGCGCTGGATCTCCTCGCGTTCGGCATGGACGAGGCCGCCTTCGCCCGGCGGCCACGGCTTGGAAAAGCGGCCGGCGCCCTTGATGCGATCGCCGAGATGGCCGACGGCCAGCGCATAGGAATCGGCGTTGTTGTAGCGCTTGATGACGTTGAAGTTGCTGGTCAGTAGGAGATGCGGTCCGCCTTCGCCGGCCGGCTTCCACAGCGTCGCCGGGGCGCCGCCGCTCATCGGCCCGCCACCGACGCGGGCGACGCCGTTCGCCGCCCAGGCGCTGATCGACTGGCGGCTTGCCCGGTTGCCGGGCAGGCCCGGCGCATGGACCTCGAAGCCCCAGGGCACGCCCGGGGTCCAGCCGTTGCGCCTGAGATAGTTGGCGGCCGAGCCCATGGCGTCGGGCACCGAGTTCCAGATGTCGCGCCGGCCGTCGCCGGTGAAGTCGACCGCGAAGCGCAGGAAGCTCGACGGCATGAACTGGACGTAGCCCATGGCGCCCGCCCAGGAGCCCATCATGGCCTGGGGCGCGATGTCGCCGGCCTGGAGAATGCGCAGCGCCGCGATCAGCTCGCTCTGGAAGAAGGCGCTGCGCCGGCCGGCATGGGCGAGCGTCGCCATGGCCTGGATGACGTAGTGATCGCCGCGGAAGGTGCCGTAGGCGGTTTCGTTGCCCCAGATCGAGCAGACCGTCTCGCCGGGCACGCCGAAGCGGCTTTCGACCGCGGCGAAGGTCGCACGGTGCTCGCTGAACGCGGCCCGGCCGTTGGTGACGCGCTTGTTCGAGGTGCGCAGGTCGACATAGTCGCCGAGCGTCTTGCGGAATTCCGGCTGGCGCTGCGACAGCTCGATGACCCGCGGATTGGGCTGCACGCCGGCGAAGGCGCGGTCGAAGGTCGCGCGGGAAATGCCGGCGGCGGAGGCTTGCGGCCAGAGGCCCTGGACGTAGGCGGCGAAGGTCGCGGCGCGGGCTTCACCGATGAGGGCAGGGCTGGCGAGCGACGCCGCGCCGAGGAGCACGGTGCGGCGGCTGGGGGCGTGCATGTCGGGCCTCCGATCTGGTCCGGCAAATCTTTCGGGCGACACGACCATGTCGCCGGAAACAGGCGATTCGCTGGCGAAGATAGCCCGTACCGGCCGGGCCGGCACGTGACAATCGCGCCTGCCGCAGGCGACCAACGGCCGCAAGGCGCGTCGTGGACGATCAAGGGACGAGGGAACGCAACCGGCGGTGAGCGGTTCAGCCCCCAAACGGGGAAGCGAGCGACATGCCCGATTTCAAAGTTCCGCACGACGCCCTCATCCTGGTCGGCGATGGGGAGAAGGCCCTGTTCCTGCGCAACCGGGGCCATGCCATGCGGCCGAACCTGGTCGTCGAGGAGGTGCTGGCCAACGACAATCCGGCCACGCGTGAACAGGGCACCGACCGGCCTGGCCGCGCCGTTGGCCCGGGCGGCACGCGGCGCAGCGCGATGGAGGAGACCGACTGGCACCGGCTCGGCGAGGAGCGGTTCGTGGCCGATATCGCGCGGGCGCTGCGCGACTATGCGCTTGCCGGCCGTTTCGAGGCGCTGGTGCTGATCGCGCCGCCCCGGGTGCTCGGTGTCCTGCGCAAGGCGCTGCATCCCGAGGTTGCGCGGCGGATCAGCCTGGAAATCCCGAAGGGGTTGACCTCGCACCCGCGAGAGGACATTCAGGCGCTGCTTTCGGCCTGAACGGGCAGGCCCTGGCGCCATATCCCGTCGTTGCACGGGCCTTTTGTTCTCAACGCCCGCGCCCTCGCGCGCGCAGGCGCGAGGGACTATATAAACATCTCCCGCTACACTGCGAACCGAATCGCGTGGGCACGACACCGTGGCCTCGCGACCGTTCTTGGAGACCTGCCCACCATGGCTGAATCCGCTCGCATCGATGTCCCGGAAGCCGAATATGGCGCGGACAGCATCAAGGTCCTGAAGGGCCTCGACGCGGTGCGCAAGCGCCCCGGCATGTATATCGGCGACACCGATGACGGCTCGGGCCTGCACCACATGGTCTATGAGGTGGTCGACAACGCCATCGACGAGGCGCTGGCCGGCCATGCGACGGCCGTCAACGTGACATTGAATGCCGACGGTTCGGTGACGGTCCGCGACAATGGCCGCGGCATCCCGACCGCCATCCACAGCACCGAAGGCGTGTCGGCGGCCGAGGTCATCATGACCCAGCTCCATGCCGGCGGTAAGTTCGACCAGAATTCCTACAAGGTGTCCGGCGGCCTGCACGGCGTCGGCGTGTCGGTGGTCAACGCGCTGTCGACCTGGCTGAAACTGTCGATCTGGCGCGGCGGCGAGCATCATTTCATGGAGTTCCGGGACGGCGAGCCGGTCGCGCCGCTGGCGGTGCTCGGCGAGGCCAACGGCCAGCGCGGTACGGAAGTGACCTTCCTCGCCTCGCCCAAGACCTTCTCGATGGTCGAATACGACTTCGCCACCCTGGAGCATCGCCTGCGCGAGCTCGCCTTCCTCAATTCCGGCGTCCGGATCATCCTGACCGACCTGCGCCATGCGGAGGAGAAGCGGGTCGAGCTGCACTACGAGGGCGGCATCGAGGCCTTCGTCCGCTATCTCGACCGCAACAAGACAGCGCTGATCGGCGAGCCGCTCATGCTGAAGGCCGAGCGCGACGGCATCACGGTCGAGGTCGGCCTATGGTGGAACGACAGCTTCCACGAGAACGTCCTCTGCTTCACCAACAACATCCCGCAGCGCGACGGCGGCACGCATCTTGCCGGCTTCCGCGGCGCGCTGACGCGCCAGGTGACGGGTTATGCCGGCGTCTCCGGCATCACCAAGAAGGAAAAGGTCGAGCTGACCGGCGACGACTGCCGCGAAGGCCTGACCGCGATCGTCTCGGTGAAGGTGCCGGATCCGAAATTCTCCTCGCAGACCAAGGACAAGCTCGTGTCCTCCGAGGTGCGCCCGGTGGTCGAGAGCGTCGTCAACGAAGCGCTCGGCACCTGGCTGGAGGAGCATCCGACCGAAGCCAAGGCCATCGTCCAGAAGGTGGCCGAGGCGGCCGCCGCGCGCGAGGCGGCGCGCAAGGCGCGCGAACTGACCCGGCGCAAGACGACGCTCGACGTCGCCTCGCTGCCCGGCAAGCTCGCCGACTGCCAGGAGCGCGATCCGGCGAAGTCGGAACTGTTCATCGTCGAGGGTGACTCGGCCGGCGGATCGGCGAAGCAGGGGCGCGACCGCGCCTTCCAGGCTGTGCTGCCGCTGCGCGGCAAGATCCTCAATGTCGAGCGCGCCCGGTTCGACAAGATGCTGTCGTCGGAAATGATCGGCACGCTGATCACCGCGCTCGGCACCGGCATCGGCCGCGAGGAGTTCAACGCCGACAAGCTGCGCTATCACAAGATCATTCTGATGACCGATGCCGACGTCGACGGCTCGCACATCCGCACGCTGCTGCTCACCTTCTTCTTCCGCCAGATGCCGGAGATCATCGAGCGCGGCCACGTCTTCATCGCCCAGCCGCCGCTCTACAAGGTGACCCGGGGCAAGAGCGAGACCTACATCAAGAACGAGCGCGCCCTCGACGATTATCTGACCATGGGCGGGCTCGAGGATGCCGTGCTGGCGCTCGGCTCGGGCGAGATCCGTGCCGGCGCCGATCTCGCCGCGATCGTCGACGAGGCGCGCCAGATCAAGAACCTCATCGGCAACATCCATTCCCGCTACAACCGCGCCGTCGTCGAGCAGGCGGCGATCGCCGGCGCCTTCGATCTCGAGGCGATCAAGGATCCGGAACGGGCGGCAGCGATCGCGACCAGGACCGCGGCGCGGCTCGATGCCATCGCCGAGGAGATGGAGCGCGGCTGGGAGGGTGCCTTCGACGGCCAGTCCTACATGTTCAGCCGGACGGTGCGCGGCGTGAAGGAGGTCGCGGTGCTCGACGCCGCGCTCCTGTCCTCGGCCGAGGCGCGGCGCATCGACGAGCACAGCAAGAGCCTGGGCGAGGTCTACGACCGGCCGGCGACCTTCCGGCGCAAGAGCGGCGAACAGCCGATCTCCGGGCCGATCGCGCTGTTCGAGGCGGTCAAGGAGGCCGGCGCCAGCGGCGTCAAGCTGCAACGCTACAAAGGCCTCGGCGAGATGAATGCGAGCCAGCTCTGGGAGACGACTCTCGACCGCAATGCCCGCTCGCTGCTGCAGGTGAAGATCAAGGAGGTCGACGAGGCCGACGACATCTTCGTCAAGCTGATGGGCGACGTGGTCGAACCGCGGCGCGAATTCATCCAGGAAAACGCGCTCAACGCGACCGTCGACGCGTAAGGGCGCCAGCCGCGATATTTGGCGGCGCGGTGGCGCAGAACGCACCGCGCCGCCTTTGGTCGAGGCATGGGGACGGCCCTTGCAGATCCCTCACGATGCGCGGCCATTGTTCGCAGGCACGAGCTCCCCAACAGGAAGCCAAGGTTCCATAGCGGCATGTTTTTGCCCCCGTGAAGCGACGTGCAAGCTCTGGCTTTGCGTTCTGCGGGTTGCATTCTGAAGGGTAGGGCAACCTTCCGGCGCCAATGAGACGTGGCCCGAAAGCGGCGCCTGGTCTGGCGATATGCCCGGCCGGGCGGCAGTCTCGACCGTTCCGCGGAACGACCTTTGTGCTACCTCCGGATGTGTCGCAAAAGCAACACACGCACTATCTTCGAAAGTCGCTTTGTCGAGCGCTATTCGGCCGGGGCGAGTCGGAATACGTACAAACGGGTTCGAATACGGACCAACACGCTCGCCCTTATGGATAAAATGATGAAGAAGCTCATCGCCGCCGCCGCGCTCGTCGCCCTGCCCACGGTTGCCACCGCCGCCGATCTCGGCTCGCGCCGCGTCGCGGTGCCGGCGGCCGTTCTCGCCCCGGTGCACAGCTGGACCGGTTTCTACGTCGGTCTCAACGCCGGCTACGGTTTCGCCAACACCAACCTCAATACGCGGTCCGAGGGCTTCCTGCCCGGCAGCGGCGGCGGTTTCGTCGGCGGCGGCCAGATCGGCTACAACTACCAGGTCAACAATGTCGTGCTCGGCGTCGAAGGCGACTTCGGCTATTTCGGCGTGCGCCGTTCGGCCAGCCTCACCGAGGCCGGCGAGACGGTCACCGGCCGCTGGCAGACCAACTGGGATGCGTCGGTCCGCGCTCGCCTCGGTCTCGCCGTCGACCGCACCCTGTTCTACGTGACGGGCGGCGTCGCCTTCACCGATCTCTCGGTGCGTGCGACCAATTCCACTCCGGGCCTGACGGAAACGGTCAGCGCCTCGCACAACCGCGTGGGTTGGACGATCGGCGCCGGCGTCGAGCACGCCTTCGCTCCGAACTGGACCGCCCGCGCCGAGTATCTCTATGCCAACTACGGCAGCAAGGGCCTGACGTTCAACTATGACGGCCAGACCGAGACGACCCAGGGCATCCGTCTGGAGACCCACAAGTTCCGCGTCGGCGTGAACTACCTGTTCAGCACCGGCGGCGGCGCGCCGATCGTCGCCCGCTACTGATCGGCGAAGCGAGCTGCGTCGAACGGGCTGCCCCTCGGGGCGGCCCGTTTGCTTTCGGGCGACCGGTTGCCGTGGGGACCGCGCGAGCGATCCAGCCTCACCGCCTGAGCACGATCGGCTGGCCGTGCGGTGTCGCCTCGGCGGCCCGATGCCAGGCTTCGGTCGTCGCGTCGAGTTCGTCGACGGTGGCGACGCCGCCCGACACGACGAGCCGCTCGAGCGCCTTCAGCCAGTGCTGGTAGTAGGTCTCGCCCGTGTCGGGATCGCCGGCGGCCTGGGCGCGCCGGATTTCGGCCGACAGCGTCTCCGCCCATTGCGGCCAGGTGAACAGGCCCTTGCCGTGCAGCGTGACGGCCAGCGCGAAGGCGTGGGCCTCCCAGGGCGCACGGAAGACCGGGCCTTCCGCGTCGCAGGGAATGTCGGGCAGGGCCGCGAGATCGGCCGGTGCGATCGCCGGTGTCGCTGACGCCGTCATGATGCCGGTCTCAGATAGCTGTCCCAGGCATCGACCGAGACCGAACTTGCCGGATCGCCTTCGGCCCCGAACAGGTCGGTCCCCGCGAAACGCACCGTGTAGAGCCATTCCGGCGCCTCGCCGGCGCCGGTGGCATTGGCGTCCGGAAAGACGTGGCCGCCATGCAGATGGGTGACCGTGCCGGTCTTGCCCTGGACATAGCGCGGCAGGCGGGTGTGGCCGGTCGGCGAGGCGATGACGCGGGTGGTGACGCGGTCGCCGACGGCAAAGCGCGGTCCGGCCGCGACCGGGCGCTCGCTCGGGCCGCCGCGCGCCAGGGTCGCGGTGACATCGGCGGCCATCAGCTTGCGGGCGAGCGGCTTCGGCGGTGTGGCGGCATGGCCGGTTTCGATCTCCTCGGCGGTGATCTGGCCGCGTTCGAGCATCAGCCGCTCCATGCCGGCGGTCCAGATCTCGTAATAGCTCATGCCGAGATAGCCGGGCTGCTGCTCGCGGGCCGCGCGCGACTGATCGATGTTCCAGGAGCCGGTCGCGCCCATGGCCAGGGTCAGGGCGAAGGCGCGCTTCTCCCACGGGGCATGGAACCAGGGCTCGTCGGTCTCGGGCACGACCGGCCCGAGACCGGCGCGGCCGCCGAGATCGGCATGGGTGACATAGGGCGTCGGGGTGGTCTCGCTCATCGTGCCGCCTCCGGCGCCCCGGCAAGGCCGGTGCCGATCATCGAGTCGCGGCTGACCAGCGTCGCAAGCTCCGTCTCGCTCCAGCCCTCGGTGCCGGCCGGCCGTTCCGGCAGCACGAGGTAGCGGATCTCGGCCGTCGAATCCCAGACCTTGATGGCCTTGCCTTCGGGCAGCGTCACGCCGAAATCGGCGAGCACCCCGCGCGGGTCGCGCACGGCCTTGGCCCGATAGGGCGCCGACTTGTACCAGACCGGCGGCAGGCCGAGAACCGGCCAGGGATAGCAGGAGCAGAGCGTGCAGACGACCATGTTGTGGGTGTCGGGCGTGTTCTCGACCGCCACCATGTGCTCGCCCTGGCGGCCGACATAGCCGAGCTCGGCGATCGCGGCGGTGGCGTCGGTCAGCAGCCGCTGGCGGAAGGCCGGATCGGCCCAGGCCTTGGCGACGACGCGGGCGCCGTTGTGCGGGCCGACCTTGGTCTCATAGGTCTCGATCAGCAGGTCGAGCGCCGCCGGGTCGACGTAGCCCTTCTCGATCAGGACCGTCTCGATGGCGCGCACCCGCGCGTCCATCGGCGAGAGCTCGCTGTGGTCGTGATCGTGATGATGATGGTGGTGATCGTCGTGGTGATGCCCGTGGGCATCGCCGCTTTCATGGTCGTCGTGCATGGTCGCCTCCGGCGGTTCGCCGGAGGCTAGCGCGGTTCGATCCGGGGAGCTATGGGCTTGCGGCCCGCCGGCCTCATGACAGCCATTCGGCTCAGGCGCTCGCCCGCTTCGCGAGTTCCTCGGCGCGCAGGTCCTTGCGCAGGATCTTGCCGACATTCGATTTCGGCAGCTCGTCGCGGAACTCGACGAATTTCGGCACCTTGTAGGCGGTCAGGTGCTGGCGGCTGAAGGCCCGCACCTCGTCGGCCGTGATCTCGGCGCCCGGGCGCTTGACGATGAAGGCCTTGACCGCCTCGCCGGCGGCGCCGTCGGGCACGCCGACCACTGCCACCTCCAGCACGGCGGGGTTCTTGGCGAGCGTGTCCTCGACCTCGTTCGGGAACACGTTGAAGCCGGAGACCAGCACCATGTCCTTCTTGCGGTCGACGATGCGGAAGAAGCCGTCGGCGTCCTGGGTCGCGATGTCGCCGGTATAGAGCCAGCCGTCGCGGATGGTCTTGGCGGTCTCCTCGGGCTTCTTCCAGTAGCCCGCCATGATCTGCGGGCCGCGGGCGACCAGCTCGCCGGGTTCGCCGAGCGGCACTTCGCGGCCCTCGTCGTCGACGCAGCGGATATCGGTCGACGGCACGGGAATGCCGATCGTGCCGAGCCGCTCGTTGCCCATCGGGTTGAACGAGAGCACGGGCGAGGATTCAGTCAGGCCATAACCTTCGATGACCGGCGTGCCGGTGACCTCCAGCCAGCGCTTGGCCACCGCCTCCTGCAGCGCCATGCCGCCGGCCGAGGCGGTCTTCAGGTGCCGCGGCGGGTTGTCCTTGAACCAGGCCTCGTTGTTCAGGCCGTTGAACAACGTGTTGACCCCGGTGATCGCGCTGATCGGATATTTCTCGAAGGCCTTCTGCAGGTTGGCGAGCGGGCGCGGATTGGGAATGAGCACGTTGTGGGCGCCGAGATACCAGAAGCCCAGCATGTTCACCGTGAAGGCGAAGATGTGATAGAGCGGCAGCGCGGTCAGAATGACGCCCGTGCCCTTCTCGATGTTGCCGCCGACCATTTCCAGCGCCTGCGCCATGTTCATGACGAGGTTGCCGTGGGTCAGCATGGCACCCTTGGAGACGCCGGTCGTGCCGCCGGTATACTGCAGGCAGGCAAGCGACTCCAGATTGAGCTCTTTCGTGTAGCCGAGGACGTCGGCTGTGCTGCGGCGCGCCTCGCCGGCGGCGAGCGCGGCCTGGAAGGTCGTGTGGGCGACCGGCGCCGGCTTGACCGACTTGTCCTTGTATCTCTGCACGAAGCCGACGATGGTGCCCTGCAGCCAGGGCATGAATTCGGTGATGCGGCAGACCACCACATGGCGCACCTTGTGGATGGCGAAGGCGGCCGGCAGCTTGTCGGTGAACATGTCGATGACGACGAGACAGTCGGGCTCGGCATCCGCGAACACCTTGCCCATCTCGTCCGCCGTGTAGAGCGGGTTGATGTTGACCAGCACGCAGCCGGCCTTGAACACGCCGAAGGCGACGATCGGGAAGGCCAGCCCGTTCGGCATCTGCAGCGCGACGCGCGCGCCCGGCTTGAGCTGCAGCTGCTCGCGCAGATAGAGCGCGAAGGCGTCGGACAGGCGGTCGACCTCGGCGAAGGTCAGCGTGCCGCCCATGCCGTTCGGCAGGCACAGCGAGAAGGCTGGCTGGGTCGAATAGGTGCGGGCGATGGCGCGCACCATGGCGGCGAGCGAGGGATAGGGCGCTTCGTCGATGGTCGGACGGATGCCGGGTGGATAGAACTTGGTCCAGGGGCGGTTCGGCGCCGCGATGGTCGTCATGACATCCTCCCTCCGTTTCTTCTAACGTTCTGCATTAGCGCGTATTCCGCGCGCCACCGCAATGGCCACAGTGTCACAATCGGTGTATTGGCGACAGCCACCCTGACGCGAGGGCATGCTACCTGAGGTGGCCGGCCGCGCGCAGCACGAAACCGATCACCTCGGCGACCGCGCGGTAGAGATCTTCCGGGATCTCCTGGTCGAGCTCGACGCCGGCGAGCGCCTCGGCGAGCAGCGGGTTGCCCTCGATGGCGACGCCGTGTTCGCGGGCGGTCGCGACGATCGCCTCGGCGATCGGCCCGCGCCCGCTGGCCGTCACGCGCGGCACCTGATCCAGGCCATGCTCGTATTCCAGGGCGACGGCGAGCGCCGGCTTCGTCTCGGGCCGGTCGCTCATGTGCGCCGGTCCAGGCGCGGCTGGGCTGGCGGAAGGCCGGACTCGGCCGGCCGGCCAGCCAGGATGGTCAGCTGGTCGACGGTGAAGGCGGAGGCCTCCAGCGCGTCGCTCAGCGCGGTGCGGGCTTCGTCGAGCCGGGCGGCGATGCCGTCGCGTTCGGCCCAGAGCTGGACCCGGACATGGCCGTCGCGCCAGCGGACCGCGGCATGAACCGGCCCGAGCGGCTCGGCCGCAAGCGAGAAGCGCATGACCCAGCCGCCGGGCGGTGCGGCGCCGCGGGCGGCCGGCGCGTCGTCCTCGCCGCGGTCGCGGCCGATCTGGAACGGCACCATGGCGGTGGCCTGGCCGATGCGCACCGGCAGTTCCATCCAGGTCTGCGGCGCGAGCTCCGGCCGGCCAAGATCGCGCGCCTCGGGCAGCGAGGCCGCCTGCAGCAGAACGAGCCGGGCGAGCGCGGCCTCCGTGCGTTCGATCAGCCGTGCTGCG
>NZ_JAPSET010000085.1:0-14172 GCF_026847585.1 Phreatobacter sp. AB_2022a | reverse complement strand
TGCGCCCGCGCGGGAACGGCGGCGGCAGCCGCGTTCATGACCGCGCCGACGCTCGCAAGCAGGAGAAAACGCATACCGAACTGCATGGCTTGGACTTTACCCGAGGCGCCGCCGGAGCGCCACCGTGTGCATTGGCGCGTCCTGGCGGCGATTGCCTTTCGCGCCAACAGGATAGCCGGTCTCGTGGCGAGAATGCGGATGGCCTGGGCGGCCCCGGTGCAAAGTGCGGCGCAGCCCTGGTGGCGTCACGAAAGTGTGAAGGATATCGATCTCAGCCGCCGCCGCGGCCGGCGACGGGAACCTGGTCGGCGACGAGCGACCAGAGCGTGCGCAGCGCGATCCATCCGATGATCAGGTTGGCTGCGACGAACAGGGCCGGGGCGAGCAGGGTGACCGGCGCACCGGCGCCGCGCTCGACCAGCCGGATGGCCGCGAGCGGAAGAGCGGAGATCCCGAACGTATAGGCCCAGGCGGTCGGGCCGAAGGCCTGCTGGCGCAGCCAAGGTGCGAGCCTCAGGAGAACCAGCGCCTGGAAGCAGCCGTAGCCGAACAGCATCAGCGCGAATGGCAGGAGCCCGGCATCGTCGGTCAGCGCCATCAGCGCGACGCTCGCGACAGCCGGCGGCGCCATGTGAACGCCGAGCGTCGCGCGCCGGTCGACCGGCAACGGCGCCTGGATCATTCGCGCAATGACGACCGACTCCATGGCGAGGAAGGAAAACAGGCCGAGCCCGAAAAACAGCCAGCCGGTATCGACGGCACCGAAGGAGCCGGCTGCCAACGCTGCGACGAGACCGCCGCCGACCGTCGGCATGTAAAAGACCGGGGTGGTGTCCGCCGCTGTGCGGCCGTCCTGCCAGAGGCCGCCGATCGCCCAGGCCGCGAAGGCGACGATGCCGGCAAGGCCCGCGAGCGCCATGATCCAGGCCGTCATCGGCAGATGGGGCCGGAGCGCAAGGCTGGCGATCAGGGTGGCGACCGGCAGCAGCGAGGCCAGCATGCCTTGCGCGGGATGCTCCATGTCGGCCAGGGCCGCACGCGGATCCGCGAGCCAATGTTTGGCATAGGCGAGAACGAGGCCGAGCCAGAGTAGCACCGCCGCGCCGGCGAAGGCCTCTCCGATCGCGGCGGGAACGGCCCATAGCCGCGCCGCCGCGCGCCAGCCATTGGCGAGTCCGCCAATGCCGAGCACCATTGCGAACATGAGCGGGCGCATGACGGCCTGTCGTTCAGATCCGGGTGGGCGGCGCCGGCTCAGGCCGGCTCGTCCTTGCGCACCAGACGGCCTTCCTCGGCCTTGAAGTAATATTGCGAGGCGACGAGCCAGCCCTTGAGCGGCCGTAGCGGCGGCACGCAGGTGAGGATGCCGAAGGGCAGGGTGGTCACGAGGTGAACCCACAGCGGCGCCTGGTACTTGACCTCCAGCCAGAGCGCCAGAATGACGACGGGCACGCAGGCGAACATCATGACGAAAAAGGCCGGGCCGTCGGCCGGGTCGGCGAAGCTGTAATCGAGGCCACAAACCTCGCATTGCGGCCGCAGCTTCAGGAAGCCCTGAAACAGGTGGCCTTCGCCGCAGCGCGGGCAGCGGCCGCGGATGCCGGTCTGGAACGGCGGGAGTTCGGGCCAAACACGCTCTGACATGACGGGACCTTTCTGGTCGCGGCGGACAACAGGACCGATCGCAGGGGCATTTTGTATGGATGTAAATCCATACAATCTATTGAAATCTTGCTGTTCGTATGTAATATGTATGCATACAGTGTCAAGGCAAAGCGCGACAGGATTCTGCCGATGACGACATGGATGCCGGATCTCGGGCGCAGCAGCGGGCCGAAATATCTCGCCATCGCGGCCGCCTTGGCCGATGCCATCCGTTCCGGACGCCTGAAGCCGGGCGATGCCCTGCCGCCGCAGCGCGAGCTCGCCCGCCTGATCGGGGTCGATCTGACGACGGTGACGCGCGCCTTCAACGAGGCGCGCCGCCGCGGCTTGATCGAGGCCAGCGGGCGCCGGGGCAGCTATGTGCGCGCGCCCGCGCCCGGCCGAAGCGCTCTCGCATCCGCCGCACCGCTTTCGGTCGACTGGCGCATGAATCTGCCCCCTACCGCGGGGACGCTTCATCTGGCGGAACGGTTCGCCGAGGGCTACCGGATGCTGCTTCAGGCCCCGGGAGCTGCGGCACGCCTGCAGTATCAGGAGGCTGGCGGCGCCCTGCCGGATCGGGTGGCCGGAGCCGCCTGGCTGGCGCCGCGGCTCGGCGCGCTTGCCGAGGATCGGGTGGTGGTCGCCGCCGGCGCGCAGAATGCCTTGGCGGCCATCTGCCGGCTGCTGCTCGCTCCCGGCGACGCGGTCGTCACCGGTGCATTGACCTTTCCCGGCATGAAGGCGGTGGCCGAGCGCTTCGGCCTGCGCCTGCTGCCCCTGCCGGGCGAGGCGGGCGGGGTTGATCCGGACGGGCTCGATGCGCTCTGCCGGCTGCATCACCCGAAAGCCGTCTATGTGATGCCGACGATGGACAATCCGACGACGGTGACGCTCGATGCCGCGTGCCGCGCGCGGATCGCCGCGGTGGCAAGCCGGCATGGCCTGTGGGTCATCGAGGATGATGCCTATGGCGACCTGCCGGCCACGTCCCTGCCGGCCATCGCCAGGACCGCACCGGATCGAACCTGGCATATCGCCTCGCTCGCCAAGAGCGTCTCGCCGGCTTTGCGAGTCGCCTATGTCGCGGTTCCGGGCACGGGCGACGGCCTGCGGCTTGGAGCGGAGATCCATGCCGCCTGCGTCATGGCGCCACCGCTCAATGCGGCGCTTGCCTCGCACTGGATCGGCGATGGATCGTTGACGGACATCGTCGCGGCGATGCGCGCGGAGAACAGGGCGCGCCACGCGGTGCTGGCCGGGGTGCTGGCCGGCCATGGCCTCGCCGCCGATCCCGAGGCTCCACATGCCTGGCTGCCGTTGCCGGCCGGGCGCGATCGCGAAACCTTTGCCGCGACGCTGCGCCAGCATGGCCTTGCCGCGGTCGCTAGCGATGCGTTCGCCACCGTCGACCGGCCGCCGAACGCCGTACGCCTGTCACTCGGCAGCCCTGCCGACCTCGGCGCGCTCGGCCGGGTCGCCCGCTTCATCGACGCCTTGCTGAACGGAACGAATGGGCCGCCCGTTGCGCTGGTCTGATCGCTGCGGCGGAGCCGTCCGCACTTCCGCCGCTGACCCAATGCGCAGGGCTGTCCGACCAGCCGGCTGACTCGCAATCGGTGATATCCTCGACCTCGGGCGGAGTTTGCATTAAGGTCCAGGGTTCGGCTGGGGCTGGTGTCTCCGATCTGGAATTCGCGTCGCGCGCATGGCCGCGGCGTGTGAATTTCGCATTGCGGGGACATTGGACACGAAGCCCGGCATGCCTGCCGGCGCCATGGGACAAGAGCCGCGATGAGTGTTGCCTTTACCAAGGAAAACGACCGTGACGGTGGTGAAGCGGACCTGCCGGACCGCCCGATCTCGCCGCATCCGAACCTGGTGACACCGGCTGGTCTTGCTGCGCTGGACGCTGCTCTGGCCGCCGCACGCGCTGCGGTCGCCGCCGCCCAGGCGGCCGGCGACGACGCCATTGACGAGACCGCCCTGGCCCGCGCCAACCGCGACCTTCGCTATTATACGGCCCGGCGCAACAGCGCCCAGGTCGTGTCGCCGCATGCCGATGCCGACACGGTGGGTTTCGGTTCCAGCGTCACCTTCGACCGCGAGGACGGCCGGCGCCAGACCTTCCGGATCGTCGGCGAGGACGAGGCCGACCCTGCCAAGGGCTCGATTTCGCATGTCTCGCCAATCGCCCGGGCGCTGATGGGCAAACGTGTCGGCGATACCGCGATCGTCGGCGCGGGCGAGGTGGAGGTCATCGCCATCGCCTGACCGCCGGATGATCGGGTCAGTAGTGTGGCGGCGGCGGTTCGGGCGGCGCGCCTGCCAGCGCGCGGTGCTCGGCCTCGCGCATGCGGTCGGCAAGGTTGGCGAGTTCCCGGGTCAGCCGGTCGATCTCCTTCCATTGCGCCGTGATCGTCTTGTTCAGGTCCTCGATCGTTTCGTCCTGATAGGCGATCCGCATTTCCAGGGCATCGACGCGCGCCGCAAGATTGTCCGTCATGGCTGTGGCCTCTGGTCGGTGGCAGGCTGCGGGGCGCGTTCGACCAGGCCATGGCCGAGCGCGACACGCTCGTCGAAAACGAAACATGTGCCGGTCCAGCGGCTGACCGCGGGCGCAACCTCTTCAAGATAGCGCAGAATTCCGCCTTTCAGATGATAGACCTCGGCAAAACCTGCGGCGATGAGATGGGCGCTGGCCTTCTCGCAGCGGATGCCGCCGGTGCAGAACATGGCGATGCGGCGGTGCCGCGTCGGATCGAGCTCGCGCCGAACGAAGTCGCGGAAGTCGCTGAAACGCCGCAAGCCGGGATCGAGCGCGCCTTCGAACGTGCCCATCGCCACTTCGAAGGTGTTGCGGGTATCGATGACGAGCACGTCCGGACTGGCGATCAGCGCGTTCCAGTCCGACGGCGCGACATAGACGCCGGTGCGCTCGGCCGGATTGGTGGCGGGATCGCCAAAGGTGACGATCTCCGGCTTCAGATGCACCTTGAGCCGCCCGAAGGGCGGGGCGGCAGCGGTCGAAAATTTGAGTTCCAGCCGATTGAGCCGTCCGCCGAACAGCGGGCCGTCGCGCAGGGCGGCGACGAAACCGTCAACCGCCGCGGGCGTCCCGGCAATGGTGCCGTTGAGGCCTTCGGTCGCAAGGATCAGCGTGCCCTTCACGGACCAGCCGGCGGCGAGCTGGCGCAGCGGTGCGGCCAGCAGGGCGGCATCCGGCAAAGCGACGAACTGATAGAGCGCGGCGACGCGATGGGGCATGGGGGCGAGACGTTCGAAATCCGGCCTGTGTTCCGGGAGGGATGGGCTCCCGGGCGGGGTGCCGCCGGGAGCCCACGGGATCAGTCGGCCTGTAAGCCGGGTTCTGTAGGGCGGGATCGCTCCCGCGTGACGGCCATTCCTCTAGGACGCCCATTGCTGGACGTCTCTGGCAACCTACCCGGACGGCGGCGCGGATCCACGCCCTGGGTTTCCCCATGCCGTCCCTATTCGGTTTTGCTCCCGGTGGGGTTTGCCGTGCCGCTCCCGTTGCCGGTCGCGCGGTGGGCTCTTACCCCACCGTTTCACCCTTGCCGGAGCGAGGCCCCGGCGGTCTGTTCTCTGTGGCACTTTCCCTGGGGTCGCCCCCGCCGGACGTTATCCGGCACCGTGGTTCCGTGGAGCCCGGACTTTCCTCCCCCGCGCCCTTTCGGGTGATGCGGCGGCGGCCGTCCGGCCGGCTGACGGCCTTCACCTGGGCCAGCGCGTCCGAGGTGTCAAGGGCGCGCGGCTGACGCGGCTGGGGAATGGCACGGAAGGGGCGCGGGCGGCGAAGGCTCAGCGCACCGTTCTCGGTGCGCCGATCGCCCTGCGTCCAGTCAGGTTCCGCGCCCCGGATGATCCGCGGGGGCGCCGCTGATGGTCTCCGCCGAGGTCGCGGCGATCGGGTCGCTGGCCGGGAAGGTGTTTTCGAGGGCCAGGTCGAGATCGGCGTCCTCGACCGGATCGGCCTGCCGCTTCGGCATGGCCGGTCCCGGACCGGCTATGGCGTCGACGAATTCGCGCGTGCCCTGAACCTGCAGATCTTCGGCCTTCAGATCGTCAGCCTTCTTCGCGACCGGATCCATGGGAGCTCTCCTCTGCAGGGCCAAGGTTGCAGATGATGTGGGATCCTAACGGATCCGGCGCCAGAGGCGCCACGCTTTTGGGGGCCGAGCCCGGCTCTGCTAAAGAAGGGGCTCCTGCTGTTTCAGCCCCGGTGTCACATGCCTTCGCCGCTGCTCGCGCCGCTCTTCGGTTCCGCTGCCATGGAGGCCGCCTTCTCCGATCGCGCCGCCGTCGATGCCATGCTCGCCTTCGAAAGCGGGCTGGCCGCGTCGGAGGCGGCGGCCGGCGTCATTCCGGCTGCGGCGGTGGATCCGATCGCCCGCGCCTGCGCCGCCGGTCTCGAACCGGATGCCATCGGCCGAGCGGCGGGAATGGCCGGCAACAGCGCCATTCCCCTGGTCAAGCAGTTGACGGCCAAGGTCGCCGCGATCGATGCCGAGGCGGCCAAATGGGTCCATTACGGCGCCACCAGCCAGGACGTGATGGATACGGGCCTGATGCTGCAGATCAAGGCCGCATTCGAGGTTCTGGATGCCGATCTCACGCGCGCCGGCAAGGCGGCGGCGCGGCTCGCGCGGATCTACCGGGACACGCCGATGGCCGGCCGCACATGGCTTCAGCAAGCCCTGCCGACCACCTTCGGCCTGAAGATGGCCGGCTTTCTCGATGCGCTGATGCGCCACCGGGTGCGCCTGGCCGAAGCGCGGCCGCGTGTCCTCGTGCTGCAGCTCGGCGGTGCTGCCGGCACGCTGGCTTCCCTCGGCGCGAAGGGCCCCGAAGTCGCCGACCGGCTCGCCGCCCATCTCGGTCTCGGCTTCGCCGACGCGCCCTGGCACGGCCAGCGCGACCGGATCTTCGAGGTCGCGGCTCTCGTGACCGGCGTGGTGGTCACCTGCGCCAAGCTTGCACGCGACGTCGCGCTGATGATGCAGACCGAGGTCGGCGAAGTGCTGGAGCCGGCAGCTCCCGGCCGCGGCGGCTCCTCGACCATGCCGCACAAGCGCAACCCGGCGCTGTCGGCGACGATCCTCGGGGCGCAGCAGGTCGTGCCGCAGCTGATGGCGGCGGTCGCAGGCGGCGGTGCCGGCGAGCACGAACGCTTTGCCGGCGGCTGGCAGGGCGAGTGGCTCGCCTTGCCGGAACTGATACGCCTTGCCGGCGGCGCGCTGCATCACACCGTCGAGCTCGTCGAAGGCCTGGAGGTGAAGCCCGAGCGGATGCGCGCCAATCTCGCGCTGACCGACGGTCTGCTCATGGCGGAAGCGGTGCAGATGGCGCTTGCGCCGGCCCTCGGCCGGCTTGCTGCGCATGATCGGATCGAAGCCGCCTGCCGGCAGGCGGTGGCCGAGCGGCGGCCGCTCGTCGACATCCTTGCTGGCGATCCCGTGATTGCGGGCGCCGCGACGCGGGAGCAGCTCGAACATCTGCTCGACCCCGCGCACTATCTCGGCGCGGCCGGCGAATTCGTCGACCGCGTGCTGGTGACCTATGAGGGGGGGCCGGGCGGGACGGCCTGAAACAAGCGGACGCCGCGCTCGTTCTGGCCCTGCCGCGGTTCAGCCGCCGGCGTAAAGCGTCTTGTAGGCGTCGCGCAGCAGGTTCTTCTGCACCTTGCCCATGGTGTTGCGCGGCAGATCCTCGACCACGATGACCCGCTTCGGCAGCTTGTACTTGGCGAGCCGCTCCTCGAGCGCCTTGAGGATCGCCGCCTCGTCCAGCGCCACGCCTTTTTCGGCGACCACGACGGCGGTGACGCCTTCGCCGAAATCAGGATGCGGCACGCCGATCACCGCGCTTTCGACGACACCGGGCATGCCGTCGATTTCGGTCTCGACCTCTTTCGGATAGACGTTGTAGCCGCCGGAAATCACGAGATCCTTGCCGCGGCCGACGATGTGCACATAGCCGCGCTCGTCGATCTTGCCGAGATCGCCGGTGATGAAGAAGCCGTCCTTGCGGAACTCGGCCGCCGTCTTTTCCGGCATGCGCCAATAGCCCGAGAACACGTTCGGCCCCTTGACCTCGATGACGCCGATCTCGCCGTCGGGGAGCCTGGCGCCGGTCTCGGGGTCGGCGACGCGCAGCGCGACGCCGGGCAGCGGGAAGCCCACCGTGCCGGCGATGCGCTCGCCGTCATAGGGGTTGGAGGTGTTCATGTTGGTCTCGGTCATGCCGTAGCGCTCGAGGATGGCAAGGCCGGTCTTCTCGCGGAACAGCCTGTGCGTTTCGGCGAGCAGCGGCGCCGAGCCCGAGATGAACAGGCGCATATGCGCGGTCGCCGCGCGGGTGAGGCGGCTGTCCTGCACCAGGCGAACGTAGAAAGTCGGCACGCCCATCATGGTGGTCGCGCGCGGCATCAGCTCGAATACCTTGTCGGCGTCGAATTTCGGCAGGAACAGCATGCTCGCGCCGGCGACGAGGATCGTGTTGGTCGCCACGAACAGGCCGTGCGTGTGGAAGATCGGCAGGGCATGGAGCAGCACGTCGGCGCCGGTGAACCGCCAATAGTCCTTCAGCGTCAGCGCATTGGACGCGAGGTTGTCGTGGCTCAACATGGCGCCCTTGGAGCGGCCGGTGGTACCCGACGTATAGAGGATGGCCGCAAGGTCGCCGGGGCCGCGCGCGACATCGGCGAAGTCCTCGGCGCTCGCCTTTGCCTTCTCGGCGAGGCTGCCGTCCATGGCGCGGCCGAGCGTCTCCACTGCAGGCACGCCCGCCTTGGCGGCGATCTCGGCAATGCCGTCGCGACGCGAGGGATCGCAGACCACCAGGGCAGGCTCGGCGTCGCCGAGGAAATAGCTGAGCTCGGCCAGCGTATAGGCCGTGTTCAGCGGCAGGAACACGGCTCCGGCCCGCACCGTGGCGAGATAGAGCAGGATCGCGCTCGCCGACTTTTCCACCTGCACGGCCACCCGGTCGCCGGGCTTCACGCCGAGCGTCACCAGCGCATTGGCGTAACGCGCCGTTCCGGACATCAGGTCGCCGTAGCTGAGCTTCAGGCCCGTCTCAGTTTCGATGAAGGTCTTGGTCGGGTCCGTGGCGCTGGCGCGGACGAGGTCGAACAGGTGATTGGCCATGGGGTCCCAGGCAAGAGGTGGCATGGAAAGAGCCGGACCATGCCGCATCGGCGGCTTCAGGTCGAGGGCCGCCGAGCAGGGCAGGGGCGAGGCCTGGTCAGGACCCTGGCGCGGAGCGGGCGCGGTCGCGCCATTCGCGCGGGCGGATGAACTCGCCGGCCCAGACGCCCTTGCGTTGGCTGCGGGCTCGCGCCTCCTCCTGCAGATAGCCGCCATAGGACAGGGCATGGCCGCTTGCCACCATGGCGCGGCCGAGATCGACGTCGTCGGCGTGGCATTGCGCGACGGTCCGGCCGAACCGGTCGATGTCCCGGCGCTCGCAGGTCACCGGCCGGCCGGCGATGAGCTGGGTCAGCTGGCGCGCCGCCTCCCGGCCGCACGCGACCTCCTGTCCCTCGCGGGTGCAGCGCTGGAACAGCTCGGGCGCATCGATCCCCTGGATCCGGATGTCCGTGATGCCGATCCTGAGACTGTCGCCGTCGATCACCCGCGCGTGGCCGCTGATCACCGCGCCGCGCGGGACATTGCGCAGCGCATAGGCGCCGATCCCGGCGGCCACGACGAACAGGCCGAGCATCAACGTCGTGAACCCTCGGTTGACGCGCGGCCTGCGCGATCTCGTCCAGCGTGGCATGCCGGCTGGTTTATGGGGGCGCACCGGATTCCTCAAGGGGCTTGAAAAGGCATGCAGAAATCCGACCTGGGACAATCCATTCACTTTTTGTTCACCATGCCTCTCGACGGTGCGTTAATCAACGTCTGCAATATTTCGCTAAGTGTTGTGTCGCGTCTGGAGAGGTCCGCTCGGATGAGCGTCGAGGTGGCGGCGGAGCGGTTGAGCGACCGGGCGGCGGAGCGTGCGCAGCAGCATGCGCTGAGCCGCAAGCGTGTCGTTCGCCAGGTTCGCGACGCCCGCGAGAAGCTGACCTCGACGACCGGCACGCGGCGCTCGTTCGATTTCGAGCTGATGCGCATCTACGCGCAGAACAAGCTGTCCGCCGCGCTCGCCGTGACCCTGCTGGCGCTGGCGATCGGCGCGATCGCCGGCTGGATCACCAATCCCTGGACGGGGGCGGTCGGCTCCGGCGCGGTGCTTGCCGCGCATGTGATCACGCTCGTCCTGGCGCACGCCTTCCTGCGCATCCAGTCGGACAAGGCGAACCTGCGGGCCTGGCACCTGCGCTTCGTGCTGGCGGAGGCCGTTCTCGGCCTTGCCTGGGTCTTCGCGTTGATCGTGGTGATCCAGGCCAATGTGCCGGAAGCCGACACCTTCCTGCTGGTCGGCATGCTGATCGTCGTGGCCATCGCTACGATGATCGGTGCGACCCTGCCGGGGGCCGTCCTGGCAGTCACCTTGCCCGTCGGCATCATGGTGATCGCGCATTTCCTGCTGGTCGAGGGATTGCAGGGCGCGATGATGGCGGCCCTGGCCGGCGGCGCGCTGGCCTTCTTCGGCATCATCTCGACCAAGCTCTACCAGGCGAACCTGGCCACCCTCGAGGCGCGCGCGGAGAAGGATGCGCTGTTCGGCGAGCTCGAGACCGCCAAGGCCAATTCGGACGAGGCGCGCCGCAATGCCGAAATGGCGAACATCGCCAAGTCGCGCTTTCTTGCCCAGATGAGCCACGAGCTGCGCACCCCGCTCAATGCCATTCTCGGCTTTTCCGAGGTGATGAAGGAGGAGATGTTCGGGGCTCACTCGGCGCCGCAATATGCCGAATATGCCAACGACATCCATGCCTCCGGGCAGCATCTCCTGTCGCTGATCAACGAGATCCTCGATCTCTCGCGCATCGAAGCCGGGCGCTACGAGCTGAACGAGGAGGCGCTGGTCCTTGCCGGCGTCGTCGAGGACTGCCACCACCTTCTGAAGGTGCGCGCCAAGAACAAGGGCGTCTCGGTCGTCCAGCGTTTCGAGCCCAACATGCCGAAGCTCTGGGCCGACGAGCGCGCCATCAGGCAGATCGTGCTCAACCTGATGTCGAACGCCATCAAGTTCACGCCGGCCGGGGGCGAGATCACGCTCAAGGTGGGCTGGACCGCTTCGGGAGGCCAGTACATTTCGGTGCGCGACACCGGTCCAGGCATTCCCGAGGACGAGATCCCGATCGTGCTGTCCAATTTCGGCCAGGGCTCCAATGCCATCAAGAGCGCGGAGCAGGGCACCGGGCTCGGCCTGCCGATCGTCCAGGGGCTGGCCACCATGCATGGCGGTTCCTTCACGCTGAAGTCGACGCTCCGCGAGGGCACGGAGGTGATCACGACCTTCCCGGCGGAGCGGGTGATGGAAGCGCTGCCCGCCATCGAGAGCCCGCCGGTGGAGCCGAGCTACATCCTGCCGCCGGAACCGGTCATGGCCATGCCCGAGGCGGCGAATGTCGGCGCACTCCGGCGTGCCCTGTTCGGCGGCCGCTGAGCAGCCTCCCCCGATCGGCGCCTTGACCTGTGCCGGAGCCCGTGGTGCGGTTACACGACACGACGGGGAAACGACCATGAAATTCTACGATACGCCGGGCGCGCCGAACCCTCGCAGGGTGCGCATGTTCATGGCGGAGAAAGGCCTTTCCATTCCGAGCGTCGCCGTCGACCTCGGCAAGCGCGAGAACAAGAGCGAGGATTTCACCGCGATCAATCCGCGTCAGCGGACGCCGGCTCTCATGTTGGACGATGGCACCGTCATCACCGAGTCGATGGCGATCTGCCGGTACCTCGAAGCGCTTCATCCCGAGCCGAACCTGTTCGGGCGCGACGCGCGCGAGATCGGCGAGATCGAAATGTGGGCACGGCGGATCGAGCTTCATTTCCTGATGACCGTCGCCGCGGCCTTTCGCCATCTGCATCCGGCGATGGCCGAAATGGAAGTGCCGCAGGTCAAGGAATGGGGCGAGGTCAACAGGGGGCGCATCGTGGACGAACTGACCATCCTCGATCGCCATCTGGAGGGCCGGGACTTCATCGCCTGCGGCCGCTTCACCGTCGCCGACATCACGGCGCTGGTGGCCGTCGACTTCGTCAGGCCGACCCGCGTGCCGGTGCCGGAAGACCTCGTCCATCTCGCCCGCTGGCGGGCATCGGTCGCGGCGCGGCCGAGTGCCAAGGCCTGACGCCAGGATCGGGAGCCGAGATCCCGTCGCGGCGCGTTGCAGGGCGGCGGGCTGGGCTGATAATCTGCCGGGCATGATCCTTGCTCTTCCAGCCTGCGGCCGGTCCCGGGCGCCGGCGGCGTCATGATGGACGATGATCCGCCGCGCGCGGCCCGGCGCGGCGAGCTCGATGCCGTCATGGAGGCCATTGCCGCGTGCCGCATCTGTGTCGACCGCCCGCAGGGCCGTCCCTTGCCGCACCAGCCCCGGCCCGTCGCCTGGCCGTCGGCCAGCGCGCGGATCCTTGTCGCGGGCCAGGCGCCAGGCATGCGGGTGCATGTGTCGGGCAAGCCTTTCGACGATCGTTCCGGCGACCGCCTGCGCGACTGGATGGGCATCGACCGGACGGTGTTTTACGACCGCTCGCAGCTCGCCATCGTCCCCATGGGCTTCTGTTTTCCCGGCTATGACGCCAAGGGCGGCGATCTCCCACCGCGCCGCGAGTGCCGCGCGGCCTGGCACGACCGGATGATGGCGGCCATGCCGCAGATCGACCTCATCCTGGCCATCGGTGCCAGCGCCCAGGCCTATCATCTCGACCGGCTGGGGCTGAGGCATCTGTGCGCCGGCAGCCTGACCGCCACCGTGGCCAATTGGCGCACCATTCTTGCGGCGAGGGATCGGCCGGCGGTGATCGTGCTGCCGCATCCGTCCTGGCGCAATACCGGCTGGCTGAAGCGGCACCGCTGGTTCGAGGCCGAGCTCCTGCCGGTCCTGCGGTCCGAGGTCGCCGCCAGGCTGGGGCCGAGGTAAGCCTTTTCCCTTATGGCTCTTGCGTTTGCGCGACATGAGGGCGCAACATCGAGCCTGCGGAATCCGGGGGCGCGGCATATCCGCGACTTTAGCTCGTCAGGGAGACCCCCATGGTCCGTCGTTTGCTCGGACTGCTTGCGGCCGCGGTGATGCTTGGCGCATTCGCACCGGCGGCCTTGGCCGAGACCCGCGTCGCGCTCGTTCTGGGCTCGGGCACCTACCAGACCAATCCGCTGCCCAATGCGCTCAACAGCGCCGGGCTCGTCGCGCAAACCCTGCGCGATCTCGGCTTCTCGACCGTCGAGGGCGCCGACCTGCCGCAGTCGGAACTGCGCGGGGCCATCGCCAATTTCCTGGCGAAGGTCAGGGAGGCCGGGCCGGATTCGATCGTCGTCGTCTATCTCGCCGGCCTCGGCCTTCAGCATGAGAGCGACAGCTATCTGATCCCGTCGGACACGGCGGTGGAGCGCGAATCCGACATTCCGATCGGCGGGATCAGGCTGGCCGATTTCGTCCGGGCGCTCGGCAGCATGCCGGCCAAGGCGAAGGTGGTTCTGCTCGACCTGTCGAACGCCCATCCTTACGCCAATGTCGGCGAGCCGGTCCGTCCGGGGCTCGGGGTGATCGACGGCGGTGCCGGCATGCTGGTGGCCTCAGCCGCCGCACCGGGCCAGGTCGTCACGCCGGCGGAGGCGGCCTATAGCCGTTTCGCACTCGCGCTGGCCGAGCAGCTGCGCGAACCCGGCGTTCCGGTCGACCAGATCATCGCGCGGGCGCGGCTGCGCGTGCACCAGCAGACCAATGGCCGCGATACGCCGTGGGAGGTTTCGGCGCTCGCTCAGCCGGCCCCGGTGCTCACCTTGCCGGCCGAGATGGCGGGCGCCGCGGCGCCGCCGCCGGCCATGCCGCTCGCCGAGCGGCCGATGACCGGCCTGTCGGCTCAGGAGGCCTACGCGCTTGCGATCGAGCAGGACAGCATTGCCGGCTACCAGGCCTTCCTGCGGCTCTATCCGAGCGATGCCCTGTCGCCGCGCATCAAGCGCCTGCTTGCCGCCAAGCGCGAAGCGCTGGTCTGGCGGCAGACCGTTCGCTTCGGCTCGGCCCAGGCCTACTGGACCTATCTCAGGCGCTATCCGGGCGGACCGCATGCCGACGAGGCGCGCTGGCGGCTGGGGCGCCTGTCCGCGCCCGCCGCGCCACCGCCGACCTTCGAGGAGGTCGTCTACGAGGATATCCCGCCGCCGCTGCCGGTGATCGAGGTGGTGGATGATCCGGTCTACTGGGCGCCGGCCCCGGCCGTCTTCTACGACTCGGTGGCGCTCGCCCCGGTCTATCTCGGCCCGCCGGCCGCTCCGATCTGGGCCTTGCCCGCGCCGGCGCCCTATGTCTGGGGGGCGCTGCCCATCGTCGCCGGGGCGGCCATCGTCGCCGCTCCGTTCGTGCTGCCGCGCATCGTGCGCCCG